>CAMAWF010000028.1 GCA_945861895.1 Rhizobium sp. Q54 | reverse complement strand
ATGCGCGTGCGCTCGATGGAACACCGGCGTTCGAGGAATCGAGTAACCAGCGCAAAAAGGTTGAGATGCGCTTTGCACACTTGAAGACCCATCACCGCTTCGAGCGAATGCGCTTGCGGGGGCTCTCCGGCGCACGCGACGAGTTCCATCTCGCTGCCATCGTGCAAAACCTTAAAACGCTGGCAAACCACATCTGGCGGCCGCCGCCTGATGCCACGGTCGCTTGCGCTACGTGAACGTCATTTGCCGCAGTAGCAGATCGATAGTGTCAATGGCGTGCTCCTCGAAGGGGAGAGACCAATAAATGAGGCGGGAGGTCCCCGTCTAAAGCTCAAATAGAGAGCCGCAAGCCTTCAGTAGCCGACTTTATCAACACCATCGGTCATTAGCGACAGAGCAATTCCGCGCCCGTGCCGACCTTTGTCCGTTGTTGCCCCGATTGTGTTGCAAAAGTCGAAAGTTTCAGGGCGACGAATTCTTCGCGAAAATACGAAACGGGAAGCAATCGCCGATTCGTATAACCTCAATCGCATTACCGAAGTCGCCTGTGAGTTTAACGTGAGGCGATGAGGTCCCACACATCTTTACACGAAAGCCGCGCCTGCGGCCCGCGAAATTTTTGATCACCAGTGCAAAACGACTTTTGCAACACAATCGCCCCAATAGCCGACAAGATTTCAGCCCCCCGGGCGTGCCAAGGCAAGCTGGGACTCCTCTGTAACCGAGGAGTGCGACCATGCAACGTAATGCCAATTCCGAGCTACCGGCACCGCCAAGTTCGCGCGGGACGGCTACTTGATAAAAATATTGTGGCTTGCTCTAAGGGCACCTCACCTCGCGCACCCAGTGCCTAGGAGGTGCCTAAGACTCCGGCGCATATCGCTAAACGATTGAGCCGACGCAGTTTTGGGGGATAGTTCAACGGTAGAACATCGGACTCTGACTCCGAGAATCTTGGTTCGAATCCAGGTCCCCCAGCCACCGCCGCTCGCCGAAGAAGCATTGTCAATTCTGTTCAGGCATCCTGCAAAACACGCCGGACTTTTATCTTGTCGGCGGCTTTCGCAATCTGCGCCAGATCGTAATCCATCTGCATTTTGAGCCAGACGGCGGGGCTGCCGCCAAAGGCCTTGGAAAGACGTACCGCCATTTCGGGCGAGATGCCGCTCTTACCGTTCACCAGATTGTTGAGCGCCTGCCGGGTCACGCCGAGCGCATCCGCTGCTTTCGTAACGGAGAGCTTCAGCGGCTCCAGACAATCGTGCCGCACATGCAAGCCAGGATGCGGCGGATTCTTCATAGGCATGTCAGTTCACTTTCTTTAGTGGTAGTCAACAAAATCAACATCACAGGCATCGCCGTCCTCAAAGCGAAAGGTCACGCGCCAGTTCCGGCTCACGACAACGGACCAGAATCCCTTGCGGTCGCCGGTCATCGCATGCAGCCCGAACCCCGGCGCGTCCATGTCCTTCGGTTCGGCCGAGGCGTTAAGCCGCGCAAGCACACGTTCAACCTTGGCGACAAGGTCGGGACGTATCCTGCTGCGGTCGCCGCGTTCAAAAAGGCGCTCCAGCCCGCGATGCCTGAAATTCCTGATCATGCGACGCCGGTTAATGTAAACTGACAAGTGTCACTTGTCAAATTCAAAATACATTTGTCGGGGCGAATTCCCGCCAGATAACTGAAAACATCACGGGCAATTCGCCGCTTGGCGCCCGGCAGAGATTTCGATACGTATTGCAGTACCTCAGCCATCGCAACGCACTTCGAAAAGCAACGGTCCGAACGCGCCGTTACGATTAAGGTCCGCATGACGACGAAGGACGTATCGCTCTATTACGACGAGCTTCACCGCTGGACGGAGAAGGACAAGAGCTTCCAGGTTTTCTCCGGCTTCGAGAACGACACGATCCATCGCTTCCTGATCGATGCCGGCAGCGGCGAGTTCTCGCCCGACACCATCTACAAGTTCATCGATCCCCACATGCCGCCGCACGCAACCTCGCGCGCTCTCGACGCCGGCTGCGGCTATGGCGGAACATGCTTCCGCTGCCTGCGGGTGCACGGCGGGCGCTGGAGCGGCGTCACCATCTCGCGCGAGCAATGGAGCTATGCCAACGGCATCGCCAAGGCGCGCGGGCTGGAGGGCGCGATCGACTTTCATCTGCTGTCCTACGATACGCCGTTGCCGGGCCGCTACAATGTGATCGTCGCGATTGAGAGCCTGATTCACGCCGCCGATCCGTCGGCGACCCTGAAGAATTTTATCTCGTCGCTCGATGCCGGCGGCCGCATCGTCATCGTCGATGACATGCCGGTCGAACACGTCAATGAGGCCGACGCCGGATTCCTGGCAAATTTCAAGCAGGCGTGGCGCTGTCCGGTCGCGCTTTCCGCGCAGGCGTGGACGGCGCTGGCGCAATCATACGGTCTGCGGCTTGCGGCCAAGGAGGATCTAACTCATCTGCTCAAGCCGCGGCCGGAGCCCGACCTCGATGCCGCATTCGCCGATCTTTCGTCGCAGCGCGCGGACAAAACCAAACGGGGTTTTGCGCGGTTGAGCGACGCAGAACTTGGCGGCCTGCATCTGGAGCGCCTGCACCGGCGCGGCACTGTGCGCTACGTCATGCTGGTGTTCGAGAAATGACGGAGTGCGCGCCACTCGCTACTTTGCGCAACGCGCCGTCCAGGCGCAAAACAATACGCCCATCGCCGGTTTGCCCTGCACGGTGAAATCGGTATCGGCAAGGCCGCCGGCATTGGCGTCGGTCAGCCAGCGCCATACCAGCACGCCGCGGACGGACGGACGGTTGAGCACGCCCAGCCAGTCGGCCAGCACCTCGGCCTGCAATACCGGATCGGCCGGCGCGACACGTTCCTCGGCGCTCTCCCAAGGCTTGGCCGCCGCGCCCTCGGCCGAGCGCAGGCCGATTTCGCCTACCACCACCGGCTTTCCGGTTTTCGCGGCAAGCGCATCGAGCCGCTCGGCCACCATGCGCATGACCTTGAGGCGCCCGGCGCGATCGTCGTCCGCGCCGAGCGGCGGATAAAGCGACACACCGATGGCGTCGAGGTCCTTCCAGAACGGGATGCTCTCGGCCTCTTCGATGTTGTGCGCGGTATAAAACAGCGTATGCGGAAACGCCGCACGCACGGCCGCGATCAGTTCGATCCATTCCGGGCGATGCGAGGTCTTGCGTAATTCAGTGCCGATCGCCAGCGCGTCGGCTTTTTCCGCCGCTGCGATGGCGGCGATGTGCAGAAGCGCGTCGCGATAATTCGCAAACCAGACGCGCCAGTCGTCCTCCGAGCTGGGCTCCACCGCGCCGGCCCAGCTTTCCGGGACCCACACATGCGGCTTGACCACCACCGCAAGGCCGAGCGCGCGTACTTCGCGGATCGCCGTTCCCAGCGCCGCATCCGACATGTCGTTGCCGCGGCCGATGGCCGGGCTCGCGGGCGCCGGCTGCCAGAGGAAGGGGACGACGGCGAGCGCGGTCGCGCCAAGCCGTTTGGCCTGCCGCAACGAGCGCTTGGAAATTTCGCTGCCGAACGGATGCTCCGGCACCGCGATCACGTTAAAGCCGTCGTAACGTTGCGGCTGCGGGACGCTCGGGACGGCGCCGAGCAGCAACAGCGCCGGCAGCAGTGCAATCCGTGCGGGTCGAAGCGCAATCACCAATAGACCGGGCCTCTATGAGAGTCTGACCGGCTCCGATTAAATCAGCGCGCGGGACGCAGCTCCAGACCGGCAACGCCGACCGCGAGATTAAGCCCGGTCTGCGCCTGCACCGAAACCGGCTGCAAGGCCAAGGTGCGATCCGAAACGCCGATCAGCACGTTGGCGCCGAGGCCGGCTCCCACCGTCGCTTCCGCGCTCGCGCCGGCGTATTGACCGGCGAGCGCGCCAATGCGCTTGCTGTTTGGCGCATACACCGCCCAGATCATCTCGCCGCCGCTGGTGGCGCCGATGTCGAGGCCGTATTTCGTGATCGCGCCGGAATACACCTCGCGCGGGCCCGGCTGCGAGGGCGCAAACACGCAGGCGATGTTTTTCTTCGACCCGACAATCATCCCGATGCCGGCCGAAATATCGCAGGTCAGCGTGCCGACCTTGCTGCGGTCCGGCGACTGCGCCACCGCAGCAGCCGGTAGAGCGGCAGCCGCGGCAACCGCCAAGGCGGCAATCAACTTAAATGAGTTCTTCATGCGCGACCTCCATTCGATAACCGATGCCATGCAACGCGCAATCGGGGTTTTTGTTCCTCGCGGAGCTTACTACCGGAAGGCATCCATGCGCCAATCCGCAATTGAACGGCGGCGCACAGTTCGGCGGCCAATGTTGAGAAATCAAAAATTAGCGACGATGGTGGATCAGGCGTCGGGCGCGTAGGCAAGCCCGCCGGGAGCTGCATAAAAGCGGCCGGTCATGGTGCCCTGTAACGCTCCGTTCACCAGATCGATCTGAACCGTGAAGGCGCAGACGTGTTCTGCCGCTTGCCGCGTACAATCGCGCTTCTGGAACGCACCGATCTTGAAACGGTCGGTGCCGTTCTGCCGCACCTTGTCCACCGCCTCGACGCCGCCGGTTTCGGCCACGAATTCCATCGCATTGCGGACTTTGGCCGCCAATGAGCTTTCAAAGGCGCTCTGCATCTGACGCTCGGTCGGCTCATCGCTGAAGCCGCCGAAAACGACGCCGACGGCAACCAGCGGAACAATCAGGACACGCATCGAATCCTCGCTGCTATGTTCGCGTAAAGCTAGCGGAGGAAACTTGAGTTCCCGTTTGGCGATTAGGTCGAATTTTATCGATCCGCCACCGTCACGCCGCGGCGGAAACCGGCGGCCGGGATAACGATGCGTTAACCCTGAGGCTCGCCGTTCGAGGTCGGCTGCCGCGGATGCATGCAATCCTTGAAATCGGCAAAGCTTTTCCACGCCGGCTCCGGCGGCCGATAACCCGGCTTCGGCGCATAGATCGAAGGCTCGACCAATTGCATGTTCGGGATGTAGCGCGGACAATTCGGAAAGATGGCAACCGCCGCAACGCGTACGATCATTTGCGCGCCGGCGGTTGCGGCCATCAGCGGATCGTCCCGGCGCATTGTCGCACTGCCATTGACCCGCAATCGCTGCGGCTTGCCGTGCATCGCGATGAACAACAGTCCGACATTCGGATTGACCGCGATATTGCCGAGGCTCTTGAACATGCCGTTGCCATCGTAATCCGGAAACGCCAATTCGGCGGGTCCGCTCACGCGCACGAAGCCCGGCATGCCGCCCTTGAATGAGCAATCCGGGCGCCCTTGCGCGTCCGCGCTCGCCAGGAAGAAATATGCCGCGCCTTCGATAAAGGCCTTGTCATCCCCGGTGAATGCGGTGCGCGTGAGCTTTTCCTCCAGCCGGTCGGCAATCCGCCGGCTTTCGAAGGCGTCCTGCAAGCGGCGGTTGCCGTTGTGGTACATCAGGCTGTCCGTCATGATCGGCCTCGCGAAAATACGCCCGCCGATACATTATACCCTTACCACCCGGCCCTCCACTTCAACGGCAAGGAATTCACGATGCCCGCCAAACGCCCGGCGCCGCGCCTCGCGCTAATCCCGGAAGAGAAGATGAACGCGCCGCAGCGCAAGCTGGTGGATGCCATCCGCTCCGGACCGCGCGGCAAATTCAACAACGGCGGTCCCTTCGCGGTCTGGATGCACGCGCCGGAATTCGGCGATCTCGCGCAGGAACTCGGCGGCCATTGCCGCTACAAGACGGCGCTGACGCCGCGGCTTTCGGAATTCGCCATTCTGGTCACCGCGCGGCTGTGGCGGGCGCAATACGAATGGTTCGCGCATGCGCCGATGGCGGAGCGCGCCGGCGTCAAGTTGCAGACGATCAACGATCTGCGCGCTGGCCGGGCGCCGAAGGGCGCCCCCAAGGACGAGCGTGCGATCTACGATTTCATCAAGGAGCTTTACCGCAGCAAGCGCGTGAGCGACCGGAGCTACGCGCGCGTGCATGCGGTTCTCGGCGACGCCGCAATGGTCGAGCTGGTCGGTATCCTTGGCTATTACGTGATGATCTCGATGACGCTCAACGTCTTCCGCATGCTGCCGCCGGCCGACGTCAAGCTTGCATTCGGCGAGGAGAAGGCGCGCTAACCCTTAAGCGACGCGGCCGACTGCGGGGGCGGCCATTTCCGCCGCTGCGCCGGCCTGCTTGGGTTGTGGCTTGTTCATGCGCTGGCGCAGCAGATCGAGGAAACGATCCCTCGGCATCGGCGGCGCCACCAGCATGCCCTGACCGAAATCGCAGCCCATGACGAGCAGCGCCTGCAAGTCGGCCATGCTTTCGATTCCTTCCGCCACCGCCACGCTGCCGAAGCGGTGTGCGAGATCGATCGCCGTCTGGCAAATCGCCGCATTGGTCGCATCGGTCGCGCAGTTCTTGACGAAAGAGCCGTCGAGCTTGAGCTCGGCGAACGGCAGGTCGCGCAGGCTGGAGAATGAGGAGTAGCCGGCGCCGAAATCGTCGATCGCGATGGTGATGCCGCTGGCTTTCAGTTGCACAGCGATCTTTTGCGCCTGTACGATGTCGCGCACGATCTGGTCTTCTTTCACTTCGAGGATCAGACCCGGCCAACTCTCCACCTTCGGCCGGTGCTGGTCGACAAGCTCCGCAAGCGGCAGCTTGACAAGCGCGCTTGAGGGAATGTTGATCGCAAGGTGCAGGTTGAAACCGGCATCGGCGAATGTCGTCCAATTCCGCAGCGTCGCCAGCAGCGCGTGCTCGGTGAGCAGCGCCAGGCTGTTTTCATCGACACCGGGGAGAAAACTCTCGGGCCACAACAGCCCTTCCACCGGATGGCGAATGCGCGCGAGCGCCTCGGCCCCGGCCAGGCATTTACGCTTGAGATCGATTTTCGGCTGGTACCAGATTTCGAGCCAATTGTTGCGCAGCGCTTCGCCGATGGCGATGCGCGGCCGCCCGGCCGCAGCCGTGGAATCGGCCGGAGCACGGTGAAGCTCGTGGTTTGGGTCGCGCGCCGTCATGCGGTTACTCGACGGTTGTTGTTACCCCCGATATAGGCCGAATTGTCTTAACCAATGGTATTGGCGCGCGGCCGTTCAGACCTTGTTTACCAATCGCGGCCGCGCGCGGTCGTTCAGTTGCCGTGGCGCATGCTCCCGTGCGGCATGGCGCCGGCCGGTGCGCCGCCGCCGGTGGCCGATTGGGCGCCAAGCGGCGCCACCTGATATTCGATATCGACCTTGCCGGCCTTCTCGAACAGTAAAGTTCCCTTCACCCGCTCGCCCTGTTGCAATTGTTTTTTCAGTCCGACGAACATCACATGCAGCCCGCCCGGCTTGAGTTCGACCGTCTCGCCCGGCTTGATCTCGATCCCGCCCGCCAGCGGCCGCATCTTCATGACGCCTCCGTCCATGCTCATTTCATGGATCTCGAAGCGGTCGGCGACATTCGACGTCCCCGCAAGCAGCCGGTCGGGCGCGGTGCCGGTATTGGTGATTTTGAGATAGCCGCCGCCGACCGGAGACCCTTTCGGCGTCGCCCGCGTCCAGGGACCGGCGATCTGCAACGTTCCGAGCTTGTAGTCGTCGGCGCAAGCCGGCACCGCAATCATGGCCGCAAGCGCGAGGGTGGATAGGAAAAATGCGCGTTTCATCGATTGACTCCGTGATTGCCCGCATGCCCCTGGGGGCGCGGACTTGTCCGATGGCTAAGTGGATTGCTCTAAATTCTAAGCATCACACCATCGGCGGAGCGCGCGGAGCCTGCGATCCTTTGCGGGCCGGCAGCGGCACGGCGGCGTAGGCCCACGGAAAAATCGCGGGCGCAGCCGCCAATCCAAATTCAGCCAGATGATCGTGAACGTGCAGCGGTGTGGCTGCGCCGCAGCCCGGCATTGCGCAAGCCATGCCGAACGGACAATTCGTATCGTGTTCCGCCGGCGGCGGCTGAGTATCGCCTGCGCCGGCGCTGCTCGAACAAATCGCAAAAACCTGACTTGCCGTGGCATCCGGCGCAAAGGCGGCGGCATAGCCGGACAGCAACGCCTGCAACGCAATTGCGTAGGCTACGGTCAGCGCAATGCTGCTGCGGAGAATACGGCGGCTCATGCGGAGGCGGGATAGCGGCGGATGAGCTTGGTCTGGCGGATCAGGCTGCTGACGAAATCGCCGATCCCGGTCGGGCGGAACCCGCGCGCGCGATTGCGCTTGCCGATGAGAAACAGCAGCCGCTGCTGCACCACAAGCCGCCGGTACACTTCGCTCACCGGCAGCCGCGGGTCCCAGACGTCGATGGCCTCGCCGCCGATGCCGTTGATCTCCACGATGGAGAAATCCTCGCCGCGCATCAGCGCCTCGGCCGCATCGAAGCGCAGATCGAAACGCCCGTAGTGAAACTCGCGCATGCTGCCGGCGATGGCGTCGATCCTCGCGGCAAGCGTCGCGGTGATATGCTGGTGCGCATCGCGGTAGAGAGCGCCGGCCCGCTGGTTGCCGATCAGGGCGATCTGCACCACCTCGCCGGCCGCCGGCACCCGCATCAAATCGCGCTCGTCGACGCCGCGGTGGCTGCGGTCGACGCCGAGATGGAGCGCGGATTTCCATTGCGCGCGCGGATCCTTGCGGATGAGTTCACGCACGGTCGCTATACCGTTGCCGATGACGTGCGGAAAATAGCGGAATGTGAGCGACAGGATGCGGCCGCTGCGCTCGCCCGGCAGGCGGGCATAAAGCACCGCGGCCTCTCCGGCGTGCGGCACGAACCGCTGCAATATCATCGAGGCGCCTTCGGGGAAGCGCGCGACATATTCCTGCAGCGCCTGTTCGTTATCGATGCGGCAAACGCCATAGCCGTGCCAGCCGATATCGGGTTTGGCCACCAGCGGATAATCGATTCCGGCGTCCGCCAGCGCCCGCAAGGCACGCTCGAAGTCCGCGCGCACACTCCATGCGCCGGCGCCGCGCTTGATCACCGTGAATTCGGCGATCCATTTCCGTTCGATCGGGCTGACGTCGTAGAAATAGTCGCTTTTGGATTCGCCCCACATGCCGCCGGTAAAAATCGTCGGATTGGCCGCGGTCGGCAGTGTCAGGCTGCGATGCCGCAAGCCCAAGCCAATCCAGTTGAATATCAGCGGCAGGTAAAACAACAGCGGAGGAATGCGCTCGGCCATGGCGACCTTGCGGTCGCTGCCGGCGAGCGCCGGCATGCCGCGATGGCCCTGCGAGACCGCCGGGTCGGCGGCCGGCAGCAGGTCCGGATCCTTGACGTCGGCGAATGCAAAGATGCGCTTGCGCGCGAATCCGGTGGCGGCGATGGCCAAGAACAACATCGGCCAGGCCCAAAGGCCAAGATGATCGTCCAGCGAGTCGCCGAACACGATCACCAAGTACAGCATGAGCGGCAGATACAGTGCCGAGATGAGCAGACTTGCAACCGTGAATCGCGCGAGCGATACGCGCGCCCAGCCGCAGGCAACAAAGGCGACAAAGACGATGCCGGGCACCACGCGGCAGAGCGCGACGATGCTAAAGACATTGCGTTTGAGCGAATCTCCGAACTGACGTACGCGGTCATCCACGGCAAGACGGCTGAGCCATGGCACATGACGCGCCCCGGCGCCAATTCCGTAGAGCGCGAAATCGCTCGCAATCATTCCAAGATAAATGCTCGCCGCCACCAGCGTGACCGGCATCATGTCGTTGACGATGATGTAGCCGCCCAAAATGATGGCAAGATCTTCGTGCGCGAACGGCAAGACCAAAAGCGAGGCGATTTTCGCAGCCCATGACAAATCGGGCGCGAAATCCATCACCGCAGACATTCTTTCAAGCACGCGACGTCCCCCAACCCCACCTGCTATTGGCCGCCCGGGAAAACCGGAACGGCCAGCCGTTTATCCGCCGCAGCTTCGTGGCTGCGGCCGCATTGCCGATCCGGAACCCCATCCCGATGAAAGGCAGGGTCCGATTATTGTTGTTGTCGGACCCTTGGGGCGATCTTGGCCCAGCCCCGCGCGGGCGACAAGGAAGATCGCACAGATTGTCGCAGGCAGCGTAAACCGCACTGGCTGGCACATGGGCACCGACCGGACCGGGCCAAGCGTCCAATTTGGCGAGCGTATCCGATTTAGGTTACTCTACCGGAGGTTGTATAGACGCCGGCCGCGCCGTTGCGAGTCGCGCGGGATGACCCGATCCCAAACGACCCAATGCCCGCTGCGCCCATGCTAATCTTGCCGCATGACGACCGATGGCCCCGCGTCAAACGAGATCGAGCCGCGCGTTGTGAGATTCCGCCGTCCCGGCGGGCCGGGCGCCGGGCCGGCTGGCGGACCTTTGTCCGGTCCGCCGCCGGTCGATGATTTGGGCAAATACGAGCGCACGGACGAAACTGACGACTACCGCCATCGCATGATCGTGAATGTCGTCGCATTTGTTTTCATCGCGGCGCTAATCGCAGCCGGCGTTTGGATGGCGAATACGATGGCGCAGATGCGCAAGAATCAAGATTGCGTGCTTTCCGGGCGGCGCGGCTGCACGCCGGTGGATGTACCGCAAAATTTGCGGTGACGACGTTGCCCAAAACCTGGGCGCCGCGTATCGTTTTGCAAAACCAGACGCGGCGCGCTTAACCGCCGCTCAGGGAGGATCCCATGACCAAGCGGTTCACGCTGCCCCGCGCCGCCTTACCCGCCGCCATTATCGCCTGCCTGATGACCGGGCCGGCCCACGCCCAGAGCGATAGCTGCAAGAACCGCGGACAGCTCGACACGCTTTATTGCGACGAGAACCGCGATCTCGTCGCCGATACGCCGAAAGATCCCAAGCAATGGCGCGATCCCGCCACATTGGTTTTCGCCTATACCCCGGTCGAAGATCCGGCCGTTTACGCCAACGCCTTCAAGCCGTTCACCGACCACCTGACAAGCTGCACGGGCAAGCGCGTGGTCTATTACCCGGTGCAATCGAACTCGGCCGAAATCGAGGCGATGCGGTCGGGCCGCCTGCACATTGCCGGCTTCTCCACCGGACCGACCGGGTTTGCGGTCAACATGGCAGGCGCGGTGCCGTTCGCGACCAAGGGCACCGATAAAGGCGTGCAGGGCTATCATCTGCTGGCCGTCGTCAAGAAGGATAGCCCGTTCCAGAAGCTCGCCGACCTCAAAGGCAAACGCGTCGCCCACACCTCGCCGTCTTCCAATTCCGGCAATCTCGCGCCGCGCGTCCTGTTCCCGCCGCTCGGTCTCACCCCCGACACGGACTACAAGCCGCTGATGTCCGGCGGTCATGACAAATCGGCGCTCGGCGTCCAGTCGGGTGACTACGACATGGCGCCGGTTGCCTCCGACGTGTACGAGCGCATGGTCGGGCGCGGAACGATCAAGGGCGCCGACATGCGGGTCATCTACAAAAGTTTGATCTTTCCGACCTCGTCGTTCGCGCTCGCCCACGATCTCAAGCCGGACCTGTTCAAGAAAATCAAGGAATGCTTCTTCAACTTCCGCTTCCCGCCCTCGATGGTGAAGGAATTCAACGGCGACGACCGTTTCGTCGAGATCACCTACAAGGACACCTGGGCGGTGGTGCGCGATGTCGCGGAAAAAACCGGCACGCCCTACAACAAGGCAGCCTACGAGGCGGAGGCAAAGCGCGAAGCCGAAGCCCTCGCCAAGAAGCAGCAGCAAGCCCCGGCACCGCCCAAACAGTAGCAATCAATAAACTGTCAGGCGCATGGACGCCAAAGCATCCTTCAAACCGGTAGCGGCCGATGGGATCGACCGCTCGCTCGTCATCCGTCATTTGCGCAAGGAATATCGCAGCGGCCTTGCCGTGCTCAAAGACGTGTCATTGACGATCGAAGGCCGCGGCATGACCGCGATCATCGGCCCCTCCGGCACCGGCAAATCGACGCTCGTGCGCTGCATCAACCGGCTGGTCGATCCGACCGCGGGCGAGATGCTGTTCATGGGACAAGACCTTGCCAAATTGCGCGGGCGGGCTTTGCGGACGGCGCGCCGGCGCATCGGCATGGTGTTTCAGGAATACAATCTGGTGGAACGTCTCTCCGTCATCGAGAACGTGCTGTGCGGACGGCTAGGCTATCTGCCGGTCTGGCGCGCCTGGCTGCGCAAATTTCCACCCGCCGATATCGACCGGGCTTTTCGTTTGCTCGATGCGGTGGGCTTGGGCGAATTCGCCAATATCCGCGCCGATCAACTCTCCGGCGGCCAGCGCCAGCGGGTCGGGATTGCGCGCGCGCTGATGCAGGATCCCGATTTGGTGCTGGCCGACGAACCGACCTCCTCGCTCGACCCGAAGACTTCGGTCGAGATCATGGAACTGATCGCGCGACGCGCCGGCGAGCGTGACATCCCGGTGATCGTCAACATCCACAATGTCGATCTGGCGCGCCGCTTCGCCGACCGCATCGTCGGCATGTCGAAGGGCGAGGTGGTGTTCGACGGTCCCCCGCGCGCGCTCGAAGATTCCCATCTGATGGCCATCTATGGCGGCGAGGGCTGGCTGGAATGAGCGACATCCCCGCCCCCGTTCCAAGGCGCCTCGCCTTTCCGCCCAATTGGCCGATGCGGATCGGGCTCCTCGTGCTCCTGCTCTACGTTGTCTATGCCAGCACGATCCTCGACATCACCTGGACGCGCTTTGTCGCGGGCGTCAGTCACGGCGGGCGCTTTCTCGCGCGCATGTTCCCGCCCGACTTTTCGCCCGACAAGCTCGTGCTGCTCGAAGCCGGCATGATCGAGAGCCTGCAGATTGCCGTGCTGGCGACCATTTTCGGCGTCGCGCTGTCGTTGCCGCTCGGGCTTGCCGCCGCGCGAAACTTGAGCCCCGCGCCGCTCGCCTGGACCGCGCGCACCCTGATCGCGCTGTGTCGTTCGTTACACCCGGTGATTGTCGCCATTTTGTTCGTCAAAGCGGTCGGCTTCGGCGCGCTCGCCGGCGTGCTCGCGCTCATCGTCGCCTCGATGGGTTTTCTCTCCAAACTCATCGGCGAGGCGGTCGAGGAAATGTCGATGAAACAGATGGAGGCGGTGCGCGCCACCGGCGCCCCGTTTCTCTCGGTCGTCGTCATGGGCGTGATGCCGCAAGTGATGCCGCGCTTCATCGGCTTTTCCGCCTATCAGCTCGATTCCAATTTGCGCAACTCGGCGCTGGTGGGACTGGTCGGCGGCGGCGGCATTGGCGCGACCTTGTTCACCGCTTTCCAGCGCTTCGATTACGATTTCGTGCTCACCATCGTGCTCGCCATCATCGCCATCGTGATGGTGGGCGAAATCGTCTCCGGCTGGATGCGGAGGCTGTTCCAGTGACCGGCGCGACGGCATTTCTGGCGGGACCGGCGGGCGACAAGCTGCGCCGCTGGCACCGCTTCACGCTCGCCGAGCGGATCGGCCGCTCCGGCTTCTATCTTCTCGCGCTGATGGCGCTGGTCTGGTCGTTGCAAACAATCGAGATCATCCCGGAATTTCTTTACGACGCGCCAAAGCAGACCGCAGACCTGTTCGTCCGGATGTGGCCGATCGATTGGCCGTGGTATCCGAAGGTCGTGCACGAAGCGCTGATCGAGACGCTGCACACCGCAACGCTCGGCACCATCGTCGCGGTGCTGCTGGCCAGCCTGACCGCGCTCTTGGCCGCGCGCAATATCACGCATTCGGTCACGCTCAATCTCATCGGCCGCTTCATCTTGGTGGCGACGCGCTCGGTGCATGCGATGGTGTGGGCGCTGTTCTTCGTGGCGGTGTTCGGTCCGGGTGCGCTCGCCGGCACGCTCGCCATCGCCGTGCATTCGATCGGGTTCACCGGCAAGCTCTTGTCCGAAGCGATCGAGGAAGCGCGGCCCGGGCCGATCGAGGCGCTCACGGCGGCGGGGGCATCCCCGCTGGCAATTCTGCTCAAGGGCTACTGGCCGCAGGTGAAGCCGGCGTTCTTAGGCATCGCGGTATTCCGTTGGGACATCAATGTGCGCGAATCGGCGGTGCTCGGCCTGGTCGGCGGCGGCGGGCTCGGCATGGCGCTCGATACCGCGCTCTCCAACCTCTACTGGGACCAAGTGGGGCTGGTGCTGTGCGTGATCTTTGCCGTCGTGATCGTGACCGAGATCGCGGTCACCTGGGCCCGGGGCAAGATTATTTGAAGCCTCCGGCCAAGACCGATCCGGCGCGCGGAACGATAAAATTCCCATAAAATCAAGCCGCCATTGAACTCCCGACCCCTCTTCGCTATACGGGCACCCAACCTCTTGCGAGGTAAAGGCCGGGCCGCGCGGCGACACCTCCTCCGGGCCGCACGGCCATCGTCAGGCTGACGATAATCCAAACCGATCAGAGATTTACCAATGCCTTCGACCTTCGACACCGTTGCCAATATCATCGCCGAAACCTGCGACATCCCGCGCGAGACGATCAAGCCGGAAAGCCACTCCATCGACGATCTTGGCATCGACAGCCTGGACTTTCTCGACATCGCCTTTGCCATCGACAAGGCGTTCGGAATCAAGCTGCCGCTGGAGAAATGGACGCAAGAGGTCAATGACGGCAAGGCAACGACCGAACAATATTTCGTGCTGAAGAATCTGACCGCCCGCATCGACGAACTGGTCGCTGCCAAGGGAGCGTAAACCGCAGGCACCGCATGCGCCTCGAGTACTTCCAGCTGATCGACCGGATCGTCGAAGTCAAACTCGCCGACCGCAAGATACGCAGCGAGGCGACGGTTCCCACCGCCAGCACTATTTTCGAAGGGCACTTTCCCGGTTATCCGCTGATGCCAGGCGTGCTGCTCATCGAGTCGATGGCGCAAACTTCCGGCTGGCTCATCGTCGGCATGACCGGCTTTAAGCGCATGCCGTTTCTCGCGGCCGTAAAGGACGCAAAGTTTCGCAATTTTGTTTCCCCCGGCCAACGCCTCTCGCTCTCCGCGCAGTTGGCGCATGAAGGGTCGGGCTACATGGTGATGCAAGCCAGCGCCACCGCCGACGGCAAGCTCGTTTGCAACGCTTCGCTCACGTTTCGCATCATGGATTTTCCAAACGCCGACATGCACAAGCACATGCTCGATCTGGCCAAAAAAATCGATTTTCCGATGGAGGCCCTTGCCGATGGCTGACGCTGCGCGCGAAGCCTGGATCACCGGCATCGGTATCGTCTCCTGCCTCGGCGAAGGCCCGCAAGCCCACTGGCAAAAGTTGATGCAAGGCCGCCCTGGCGCCAACGCCAGCAAGATTCCTCCGTATCTGGTGCATCCGCTCGCGCCGCTCAATCTTGACGCCCAGATCCCCAAAAAGGGCGACCAGCGCCAGATGGAGCCGTGGCAGCGCACTGGAACATATGCCGCCGGCCTGGCGCTTGATTCCGCAGGCGTCAAAGGCAAGACCGATATTCTTTCGCAGATGGACATGATCGTCGCCGCCGGCGGCGGCGAGCGCGACGTCGCGGTGGACAGCGCGATCCTCACCGGCATAGCGCAGGCCGACAAGCCGGACGCATATCTCAACGAACGGCTGATGAGCGACCTGCGCCCAACATTATTCCTGGCGCAGCTTTCCAATTTGCTGGCCGGCAATATTTCCATCGTTCACGGCGTCACTGGCTCCTCGCGCACCTTCATGGGCGAGGAATCATCGGGCGTCGATGCGGTACGCATCGCGGTATCGCGCATCGCCGCCGGGCAAAGCGACATCGCGCTTGTCGGCGGCTCACATAATGCGGAACGCGAAGACCTGATCATGCTCTACGAGTTCGGCGGCTATAATTTGGCCGGGGACTACAAGCCGGTATGGGAGCGCGGGGAAAAAGGCGGGCTCATTCTGGCCTCGCTCGGCGCTTTTCTGGTGATCGAGGCGCGCGACCATGCACAGGCGCGCGGCGCGCGGCCGCTCGCACGCATCGGCGGGGTGATGTCGGATCGCTCGAACCGCAAGGCCGGCACGGCCACGGCGGCGCTGCGCCGCATGTATCAAGCATTCAAGCCGCGCCTTAAAGCGGGCGGCTATGGCGTGATCTCCGGCGCGACCGGGGCGCAGCCTGCAACCGGCGAGGAGCGTGCGTTTCTGGGCGAACTTGGCAAGGTTGCCGTGCGCGCCACCGGCAGCTATATCGGCCATGGATTTGAGCCGCAATTCGTCATGAACGTGGCGCTCGCGGCCGTCGCGCTCGAACATGGCAGCCTGTTTCCGCCTTGTGACGCATCGGGATTGGAGCAGCCGATGAGCGGCGCACTCGCTCAGGCGCTGGTCACCAGCATCGGGCATTGGCGCGGCGAGGGTTTGGCGCTGATCGAAAAGGTAGAATAGAGGAACAACGGCATGCCATCGACACGGGATAAAGCCGGCCGGCCGGTCGTCGTCGTCACCGGCATGGGCGTCATCACATCGCTCGGCACCGGCAAAGCCGAGAACTGGGAAAGGCTCACCGCCGGGCAGTCCGGCATCCGTGAAATTTCGCGCTTTGCGACCGAAGGGCTCAAGACTCGCGTCGCCGGCACCATCGATTTCGTGCCCTGCGAGCAGCCAAGCGCGGTGGCCCTGTCCGAGCGCTTTGCCGAGATCGTGGCGGAAGAGGCGATCAGCGAGTCGGGGATCGGCAGCAAAGGGAATTTTCCCGGACCGCTTTTCCTCGCCGTGCCGCCGGTCGAAGTGGAATGGACGCAGCGGCTGGAAATTGCCGCCCGCAGCGGCGCCAACGGCAACATCAGCTATGACGATCTGGTGCGCGTGAGCCGGCAATTCCCCGGCTATCACCAGCGCTTCATGTTCGGATCGGTGGCCGACTACCTGGCCGAGCGGTTCGGCACCAAGGGTTCGCCGATCTCGCTCTCCACCGCCTGCGCGTCCGGCGCGAGCGCTATCCAGCTTGGCCTGGAGGCGATCCGCCGCGGAGAAACCGACGCTGCCTTATGCGTTGCCAGCGACGGATCGGTTAATCCGGAATCGCTGATCCGCTTTTCGCTGCTGTCCGCGCTCTCGACGCAGAACGATCCGCCGCAAGCGGCGGCAAAGCCGTTCTCCAAGAACCGCGACGGCTTCGTGATGGCCGAGGGCGCCGGCGCCATCGTTCTGGAAAGCTATGCGGCGGCGAAGGCGCGTGGCGCGAAGATTCTTGGCGTGCTGGAAGGCTACGGCGAAGTCGCCGACGCCTTCCACCGCACCCGTTCATCGCCCGACGGCAAACCGATCATCGCCTGCATCGCCAATGCCATCAAAGATGCCGGGCTTTCACCCGACGACGTCGACTATGTCAACGCGCACGGCACCAGCACGCCGGAAAACGACAAGATGGAATATCTCGGCGTCTCCACCGTGTTCGGCGAACGCATGAAAACCGTGCCGATCTCCTCCAACAAGTCCATGGTCGGGCACACGCTGTCGGCTGCGGGCGCGGTCGAAGCCGTGTTCACGCTGTTGACGCTCCAGCACCAGCGCATCCCGCCGACCATCAATTATGCGGTGCCGGACCCGGCGATCCCGCTCGACGTGGTGCCCAACAAGGCGCGCGATGCCCGCGTCCGCCATGCCATCTCCAATTCGTTCGGTTTCGGCGGCCAGAATGTCTCGCTGGTGATGGGGCGCGAGCCGGCCTGAGCGGCGGTTGACGGCGCCTTGCCGGCAAGGCATCCACGGTCCCTGCACCGCACCGCCCACCGGAAACGCCATGCAAGCGCTGAGGCTGATCGCCGACCGCAAGCTCGAACTGGCCGAGCTTCCCGCACCGCCGCCGCCGGGCGCCGGCGAAGTGCAAATCCGCGTCAAGGCCGTGGCGCTCAATCATCTCGATCTGTGGGGCTTTCGCGGCATGGCGTTCACCAAGCGCAAGCTGCCGCTCGTGGTCGGCGCGGAGGCCGCCGGCGAAATTTCGGCGCTGGGATCCGGCGTTGCGAGTTTTCATACCGGCGATCGCGTGGTGATGTACGGCGCCCTGACCTGCGGCACCTGCAATGCCTGCCGCGAAGGCCGCGACAATCTGTGCGAGAACGTCGGCGGCATCATGGGATTTCATGTCGATGGTTTTGCCCGCGAGCTTCTCAATCTGCCGGCGCGTCTGGTCATTCCGGTGCCACAAGGCGTAAGCCTGCGCGACGCCGCCTGCGCGCCGATTGGGTTTGCCACCGTCGAGCACATGTTGTTTGACAATGCGAAGCTTCAGCCGGGCGAAACCATTCTGGTTCATGCCGGCGGCTCCGGCATCGGCACCGCCGCCATCAAGATGGCGAAGGCGATCGGCTGCACTGTCATCACCACCGTCGGCGACGACGCTAAGGCGGAAAAGGCAAAAGCGATCGGCGCCGACCACGTCATCAACTACCGCACCGGGCGCTTCGAGACCCTCACCCGCAAGCTCACCGGCAAAAAGGGCGTCGATGTGGTTTTCGAGCACGTCGGCGGCGAAGGGTTCAACGGCTCGCTACTGGTGCTCAAACGCGGCGGCCGGCTGGTCACTTGCGGCTCCACCGCCGGCCCGAGCGTGCAATTGAATCTGATGCAGCTGTTCCAGCAGCAGTATAAAATTTTCGGCTCCTTCGGCGCCTCGATGCGCAATATCCGCGACAGCCTTGCCAAGATGGCGAAGGGCATGACGCCCGTGATCGACACCGAGGTCGCCCTCGCCGATTTTGAGCAAGGGCTTGCGAGGCTCGAAGGCCGCTTGGTCTTTGGCAAGGTCGTCGTGAAATTCTGATGGCGGACATGATGCGACGCATCGGCGGGAGCCTGCGCAAGCTTGCCAAACGCACGGGCAATGCGGTCATCGGCCGGCTTGCGGTATGGCTGCTCAAGGGTCTGCGGCGGACCAACCCCGACCGGCTGGCGGATTTCGCCGGCTGGTTCATGCGCAGCGCCGGGCCTCTGCTGCCGGAACAGCGCGTCGGCCGCGCCAATCTCGCCGCCGCATATCCGGACAAGTCGCCGGCCGAGATCGACAATATTCTGCGCGGCGTGTGGGACAATCTGGGGCGCGTCGGCGCCAGCTTTGCGCATCTCGACCGGCTGTGGGACTACGACGCGGAACGCGGCGAGCCGGGCCGTGTCGAATTTTCGCCCGAAACATTGCAGCGCTATTTGCGGCTGCGCGACGACGGCAAGCCGGCACTCATATTCGCGGCGCATCTCGCCAATTGGGAATTGCCGGCGCTCGCCGCGACGGCGCACGGAGTTGCGACCGCGATCCTGTTCCGCCGGCCGAACATCGGCGATATCGACCGCCTGGTGCGGGAAATCCGCGCCGGCAGCATGGGGATGCTGATCCATACCGGCCTCGATGCGCCGGTGCGGATCGCCGAGGCGCTCGAGCGCGGTCTGCATGTCGGCATGCTGGTCGATCAATATTACACGCGCGGGGTTCCGGTCACTTTCTTCGGCCGCCGCACGCGCGCCAACCCGCTGATTGCGCGGCTCGCGCGCCATGTGGATTGCCCGATCCACGGCACCCGCGTGATCCGCCTGCCCGGCCACCGCCTGCGCGTCGAGCTGACCGAAGCGATTGCGCCGGTGCGCGACGCCGCGGGCGACGTCGATGTGCAGGCGACCATGCAAGCGATCATGTCGATCGTGGAAGGCTGGGTGCGCGAGCACCCGGAGCAATGGCTATGGCTGCACCGGCGCTGGCGGCCGGAAGACGACCGCGCATGATCCCGAAAAAGCCTGCCCCGGACTTGATCCGGGGTGGGAACCGGTTTCCCGCCTTCGCGAAGCCCGCTTTGGCGGGCGAAGGAAGGTCGGAAAAGATCATGCGCAAAATCTATCTGCCGGTCTTCACCCGCGTCCACAGCCGGTTGAGCAGCCGCTGCGTCTTGGCGTCGTGGGCGTTGATCGTATAGAGCCGCGCCATTGTCGCGGCGTCTGGATAGACGCCGGCATCGCCGAGCACCGCCTTGTCGATGAATTTTTGGCTGGCCAGATTGCCGTTGGCGTAGGCGACCAGATTTGAATTTTTCGCTGCCACCTCCGGCCGCAACAGGTAGTCGATCAGCGCATGCGCCTCGGCAACGTTGCGGGCGTCCTTCGGAATCGCAAGGTTGTCGAACCACATCTGCGCGCCGGCTGCGGGAATTGCGAAGCCGATCTCGACCCCTCTCTTGGCCTCCGCCGCCCGCTTCTGCGCCTGCTTGATGTCGCCGGAATAGCCGACCGCCAGACAGATTTCGCCGGAGGCAAGCGCATTGAGGAATTCCGAGGAGTGAAACTTGCGCACAGAGGAGCGCACCTTGGCGACGAGATCGGCCGCCTTTTCGAGTTCAGCCGGGTCGGTGGTATTCGGATTGAGGCCGAGATAATGCAGCGCCGCCGGCAGGATGTCGTCGGAGGAATCCAGCATATGGACGCCGCACTGCTTGAACCGGGCGATGCTCTCCGGCTTGAAGACGATGTCCCAGCTGTCGATCTTGCCGTCCGGCCCCAGCACCTCGCGCGTTTTCTTGACGTTGTAGCCGATGCCGGTCGTGCCCCACATATAATTGACCGAATAGAGATTGCCGTGGTCGTAGACCGCCATGCGCCGTGCAATCTCCGGCCACACATTGACGAGATTTGGCAGCTTCGTCTTGTCGAGCTGCTGGAACACGCCGGCCTTGATCTGGCGTTCGAGAAAATAGGCCGACGGCACCACGACATCGTAGCCCGACTTGCCGGCGAGCAGTTTTGTTTCCAGCGTGTCGTTGGAATCGAAGGTGTCGTATTGGACCTTGATGCCGGTCTCTTTGGTGAAATCCGCAAGCACCGCCGGGTCGATGTAGTCGGACCAGTTGTAGACGTTGACGACGCGCTGCGGCGTCCGCTGCGCGTTGGCCGGCGTCGCCGCGGTAAACAACATAAAGACGCATGCAAAGAGAACTAATATGCGGCGTATCGGCATCTTAGGTCTGCGTCGGCAACCCCGCCTCTTTCCAGGCAATAATACCGCCGGCAAGATGGTTGTCGTAAGGAAGGCCACGCTCCTGCGCCGCAAGCGATGCCGTCACCGAGCGCTTGCCCGAACGGCAGGCGAAAACCACCTGCTTGCCCGCGGGGTCCGGGATCGCCGCCGGATCGAAGCTTGAAAGCGGCACATGGACCGCGCCTGGATAGCTTTCGACCGCGGTCTCATTTGGCTCGCGCACATCGACCAGGACCATGCGGCCTTCGGTCAGGCCCTGCGCCACTTCGGCCGGGGTCAGATCGTGCACCTGATGGGAACGGCCCGTGCCGTCAGCCAAGACATCGGCCATGACGCAACTCCCTGTCGCCCGTTGCGCTGTTTTACCCGGATTTTAGGAAAACCGCACGTCCCCTTAAACAGTCACCTGCGTCCCCACCTCAACCACCCGGCCGGTCGGTAGCTGAAAGAAGTCGGTGGCATCGCTTGCCGATCTCGCAAGCGCGATAAACAAGCGATCCTGCCAGCGCGGCATGCCGGAATGCGCCGCCGGCTTGAGCGAACGGCGCGACAGGAAGAACGAGGTCGACATGATGTCGAAGTGCCAGCCGTGCTTGCGCGCCACGGCCAGCGCTTTCGGCACGTTGGGCGCTTCCATGTAGCCGAATTTGAGCGCCACCCGGCTAAAGCGAGACGATATCGGGGAGATCCGCACCCGCTCCTCTTCCGACACCCGCGGCGTGTCGGCGGTGATTATGGTCAGGATCACGTTATGCTCGTGCAGCACCTTGTTGTGTTTGAGATTGTGCAGCAGCGCGGTCGGCGAGAAATCGGGCGTGCTGGTGAGGAACACCGCCGTGCCCGGCACGATGTGCGGCGGCTTTTTTTCCAGGCTGCGGAACAGGCTCTCGATCGGCACCTCGGTGCGGCGGGTCTTGTTCGCCAGTAATCCGGTGCCGCGCCGCCAGGTAAGGATCAGCGTCACCATGGCGATACCGAACAGCAGCGGCGCCCAGGCGCCTTCGAACAGTTTGAGGAAATTGGCGGAAAAGAAAGTGACATCCACCACGATGAGCGGAATGAACAGCAGCAGCGCTTGCCACAGTTTCCATTGCCACAGCTTCCACACGACGATAAACGCCAGCAGTCCGTCCACCACCATGGTGGTGGCGACCGCGATGCCGTAGGCGGACGCGAGCGCGCTGGAGGTGCGAAACATCGCAACCAGCAGCAGCACGCCGATCAGCAGCGCCGCGGTGACGCGCGGGATATAGATTTGCCCGACATGCGAGGCCGAGGTGTGCAGGATGGCGAGCCGCGGCAGCATGCCGAGCTGGATCGCCTGATGCACCAGCGAATAAGCGCCGGTGATGACGGCTTGGCTCGCTATCACCGTCGCCGCCGTCGCAAGCACAACCATCGGAATCAAAAACGCCTCGGGCACCAGACGATAGAATGGATTTTCGATCGCGGACGGATCCGCGAGCACCTTGGCGCCTTGCCCAAAATAATTCAGCAGCAGGGCCGGCAGCACCAGGCTCAGCCAGGCAATATGGATCGGCTTGCGGCCGAAATGTCCAAGGTCGGCGTATAGCGCTTCGCCGCCGGTCACGACCAGAAACACCGCGCCAAGGGTTACCAGCCCGATCATGCCGTGGTGATAAACAAACTCGACGGCGTAAAGCGGATTGACCGCCAGCAAGACCTGCATGTCGTCGCGAATGTGCAACAGGCCGGCAATGGCGATTGCGATGAACCAGACCACCATGACCGGCCCGAACATGGCCGCCACCTTGGCCGTCCCGCGGCTTTGCGCGGCGAACAAGCCGAACAGGACCACCACCGTGATCGGCACGACATAGTCCTCAAACGCCGGCGTCGCCAGCTTGAGCCCCTCGACCGCCGAGAGCACTGAAATCGCCGGCGTGATGACCGAGTCGCCGAGGAACATCGCGGCGCCGATCACGCCAAGGATAAAAACAAGCGACGTGCGCCGCCCGATGGCGCGGGTGGCGAGCGCGGTGAGCGAAAGCGTGCCGCCCTCGCCATTGTTGTCCGCGCGCAGCAGGACCAGAACATATTTAAGCGTAACGACAACGATGAGCGACCAGACGATGAGCGAGAGCACCCCGAGCACAATCTCGCGGGTGACGACGCCGTTTACGCTTGCCGCCCTTGCCGCTTCGCGAAAGGCGTAGAGCGGGCTGGTCCCGATATCGCCGTAGACGACACCGACGCTGCCCAGCGTCAGCGCGGCAAAACTCTGCGGCGCATCGGCGCGCATGCCGTCCGCGGGAGGTGCGGACGGGGCCGCCGTCTTGTTGGCGCGATCGGTCATATGCACGCGATCCGTTATTGGCCAGGGGGGTATTGCCACGGGGTGTAGGAAGGCGGGCCTTATATCACCGCCCCCGGCAAGAGAATATGGGCCATTGGCGATGAATTGTTCACCGGCAACGCGCGCAGCCTCGCGGCGGGCGCCGCCTCTACGGCTTGAAGTCTGCCGGAATCGGCGGCTCTTCCCGCATCAGAGTGATGGTGACGCGCCGGTTGGACGAAATCGCGGGATTGTCCGGAAACAACGGTTCGGTGTCGGCCTTGCCCGCCACCATGAAGACATTGCCCGATGGCAGCCCTTCCGCGCTAAGAATTTGCCGCACGGCATTGGCGCGGTCGGCGGAAAGATCCCAAGGCCCGTAACCGGGTTTTGCCGGAATGCGGCTCGCGGAAGTGTGTCCGGTAATGGAGAGGCGGTAGGGCATGGCTTTGAGCACGGGGGCCATTTTCGTGATCAGCTTGCGCATGCGGTCGTAGGGCTCCTTCGAGCCTTCCGGGAACATCGAGCGGCCGTCCTGATCCACGATCTCGATGTTGAGCCCCTGCTTGGATTCCTCAAGCATGATGTGTTTGGAGGCCTCGGTGATTTCCGGCATCTCCTGCAACGCCTGGCGCAACGAGGCCGAAGCGAGCGCAAACGAACGGTCTTCCTTGAAACGCGCGCCGTAACTGCGGTTGCGGTCCTTCTCGTCGGGGCTTGGCGTCGCGGAGGCATCCTCGGGCTGAATATTCGCCACGTTTTTGAGTTTCGGCCGCGTCGGCAATCCCAGCACCTCGATGATGCCGGAATAGCGGACCTTGTCCTGCACGCCGAAGGCGTCGCGCATGGAGCCGGCGACCACCTGCAACTTGGCCTGATCCTGGGTGGAGAAGGCGACCAGCATCACGAAAAACGCCACCAGCAGGCCCATCAAATCGGCAAAGGTGACGAACCAGCCGTGGCCGCCACCGTGCGCTGCTGCTCTGCGTTTGGACATTGATTAAATCCGCTGTCCGATTGTCGCGCGGCCTCAGGCCGGCGCCAATTCCGGTTCCTCGTCCGCGTCGTGGCGATGCTTTTCCGGCAAATAGGCCAGCAGCATTTCACGCACGAGCGTTGGGCTCTTGGCCTCGCGGATCATCAGCACGCCATCGATGATCAGCGTGCGGTTGATTTCCTCGTCGACCAGCTTGAGATGCAGCTTGTCCGCGAGCGGCAGGCAAAACAGATTGGCCACCGCCGCGCCGTAGAAGGTCGCCAGCAGCGCGACCGCCATATAGGGGCCGAGCTTGGACGGATCGGTCATGTTGGCGAACATCTGCACCATGCCGATCAGCGTTCCGATCATTCCGAACGCCGGGGCGCAATCGCCGACCGCACGATAGATTTTTTGTCCCTCGTCGAGATGGGTGAGGAAATTGTCCCGGTCGCGCTCCAGATTGTCGCGGACAAAATCGCCGTCGTAACCGTCCGCCACAAAGCGAATGCCCTTGGCGAGGAAGGGATCCTCGATTTCGACCTTTTCCAGACCGATCGGACCGGACTTGCGCGCGATCTCGGCCAGCCCCGCGATTTCGTCGACCAGCTCGCGCTGGGTCATGCGGCGCAGGGAAAAGGCGAATTTGGCGCCGAGCGGCAAGCCATGATAGATCGACGACAAGGGAAAGCGGATCAGCGTGGCCGCAAACGAACCGCCGAAGATGACGATGAAGGCGTGCATGTCCAGGAACATCCGCAGATCGCCGCCCATCATGATGAGAGAGACGAGCACGACGGCGCCAGCCAGCAGGCCGATACCGGTTGCGATATCCATGGAACTACCCCACGCACAGAACGCGCGCCGCCAACGGCGGCGCCATCAACGACCCTAGACCGGTGCGCTTAAGAGAGCGTAAAGGGTAAGAGATCGTGAATTTCCGGTCCCGCCCGGGAACGGACCCTGCCGCCCGAGACCCCAGGCAACCCCGTGACCGGGCTGGAAAAAGCTGCAAAATGCACCCTTGCAGGGTGTGACCGGACGCAGCCAAAAGACGCCCGCTGATTAAGAATTATGGGAGAAATACATGCGTGAGATCGGCCACTTCATCGGCGGCAAGGAGATGAAGGGCGGCTCCGGCCGTTTCGGAGACGTCTTCAACCCGAACACCGGCGAGGTGCAAGCCAAGGTTGCTTTTGCCAATCGCGCCGAGATGGAGCGGGCCATCGCCAATGCCGCCGCCGCGCAGCCGGAATGGGCCGCCACCAACCCGCAGCGGCGCGCCCGCGTGATGTTCAAGTTCCTGGAGCTGGTGGCGAAGGACGGCGAGAACCTCGCGAAGCTTCTCTCCTGCGAGCATGGCAAGACCATTCCGGATGCCCGCGGCGATATTCAGCGCGGCGTCGAGGTGGTCGAATTCGCCTGCGGTATCCCGCATCTGCTCAAGGGCGAGTTCAGCGAAGGCGCCGGCCCGAATATCGATCTCTATTCGCTGCGTCAGCCGCTCGGCGTCGTCGCCGGCATCACGCCGTTTAATTTTCCGGCCATGATCCCGCTTTGGAAATGCGCCCCGGCGCTGGCCTGCGGCAACGCCTTCATTCTCAAGCCGTCGGAGCGCGATCCGTCGGTGCCGATGCGCATCGCCGAGCTTTTCCTTGAAGCCGGATTGCCCGCGGGCGTGCTCAACGTGGTCAACGGCGACAAGGAGGCGGTCGATACGCTGCTCACCGACCCCCGCGTGCGCGCCATCGGCTTCGTCGGCTCGTCGTCGATCGCCGAGTATATTTACGCGACCGGCTGCGCGCACGGCAAGCGCGTGCAATGTTTCGGCGGCGCCAAGAACCACATGATCGTGATGCCGGACGCCGACATGGATCAGGCGGTCGATGCTTTGATCGGCGCGGGCTACGGCTCGGCCGGCGAACGCTGCATGGCGGTGTCGGTCGCGGTGCCGGTCGGCAAGAAGACCGCCGACATCCTGATGGAAAAGTTGATCCCGCGCGTGGAGAACCTCAAGATCGGGCCCTCCAGCGACGCGCAGGCGGACTACGGCCCGCTGGTCACCCGGGCGCATCTCAACAAGGTGAAGGATTACGTCGAGCTCGGCATCAAGGAAGGCGCCAAGCTCGCGGTCGACGGCCGCAATTTCAAGCTGCAGGGCTATGAGAACGGCAACTTCATGGGCGGCTGCCTGTTCGACGAAGTGAAGCCGTCGATGCGTATTTATAAGGAGGAGATTTTCGGGCCGGTGCTTTCGGTCGTGCGCGCCAAGGACTACGCGGAAGCGCTGCGGCTGCCGTCCGAACACGACTATGGCAACGGCGTCGCCATCTTCACCCGCGACGGCGACACCGCGCGCGACTTCACCAGCCGCGTCGAGGTCGGCATGGTCGGCGTCAACGTGCCGATCCCGGTGCCGCTCGCCTATTACACCTTCGGCGGCTGGAAGCGCTCGGGCTTCGGCGATCTCAATCAGCACGGAGCGGATTCGGTCCGCTTCTACACCAAGACCAAGACCGTCACCTCGCGCTGGCCTTCCGGCACGAAGGAAGGCGCGGAGTTCGTCATCCCAACCATGAAGTAAGACGGCACGCCTTAATGCGCGCGGGAATTTCCACGGTTGCGGGGATGCTGGCGCTTGCTGCCGCGGGTTGCAGCGGCGGCGGTTTTTCTTTCGGCGACCTCTCGCCGGCCGGCTTGAGCGGACCGCAACCGGCGCCGGTCGATATGAACGGGCGCTGGCTGCTCTCGGCCATCGGCACGCCGGCCTGCGGCATGACCTTCGCCGGCACCCGCAGCGAAGGCACCATCGCGCCGGAAGGCGGCTGCCCCGGCAATTTCTTCACCAGCCGGCGCTGGAGCTTCGAGCAAAACGCGCTGGTCATCCGCGATCACAACGGCGAAATACTCGGCCGGCTTGCGTTTGCGGCCTCGCGCTATGAAGGCAACGCGACCAGCGGACAACAGATCGCCCTCAGCCGCTAACATCGAACGGAAAGCCATGCCCGAATATCAGCTTTATTGCTTCGCCCAGTCCGGCAACTCCTATCGCGCGGCGTTGATGCTCAATTTGATCGGCGCCGACTGGGCGCCGGTGTTCGTCGACTTTTTCAAGGCCGGCCAGACGCGCACGCCCGAATTCCGCGAGCAGGTCAACGAGCTGGGCGAGGCGCCAGTGCTCGTGCATGGCGCAAGGACACTCAGCCAATCGGGCGTGATCCTCACTTATTTATCCGACCGCTCCGGCAAGTTTCGCCCCGAAGGCGAGGACGAGCGGCTCGAAGCGCTGCGCTGGATCATCTGGGACAACCAGAAGGTCAACGGATTTCTCGGGCCCTACCGCTTTTTGAAAAACTGGGCCAAGCCCACGCCCGACGAGGCGGTTTTCAAATTCCTCAAGGCCCGCTTCGACGGCAACCTTGCCATCCTCGACAAGCGCCTGGCGAAAGCGCCGTTCGTGCTCGGCGCGCGCCCGACCATCGCCGACATTTCGCTCGTCGGTTATCTGTATTATCCGGCGGAGGAATTCGGCTTCGACATCGCCGGCACGCACAAGAACATCGCGGTCTGGCTGGACCGCATCAAGGCGTTGCCGGGCTGGAAGCACCCCTACGACCTGATGCCGGGGCATCCGATGCCGAAGTGATTGCGGCGACCGCTCGTCAATCGCGCTTGTGGTGATGACCATGCGCATGGTCGTGGTCATGCGGATGTTCATGGCCATGCGCGTGACTGGCGGCATAGGCGCCGCCTTCCGGCTCGAACGGCGCCTCGATCGCGACAAGCTTGCCGCCGAGGCTGTTTAGCAGCGCTTCCAGCGCCGGATCGCGGCGCAGGCGGATTCGGTTCGCAAACACTTCGACCGGCACATGGCGGTCGCCGAGATGCCAGGCCAGACGCGCCAGCGCCGATATGTCGGCGGCGCGCGCTTCGATCAGCGGCTCGGCCTGCGCCACCACTTCGACGGCACTGCCGTCATCAAGCACGAGCAGGTCGTCGGTTCGCAGCCGCGCCGGCTGCGCGAGGGCGATATCGATCCGCTTGCCCTTCAGGCCCACCACCGGCCCGCGCGGCGCTCGGCGTTGCTCGAAATCGAGAATGACGGTGTCGACTATGGCGCAGTCGTGCCGCTCGCCGGCGGGAATGACGCGGATTGCACGGGGCATGACCGGTTCCGCAATGGCTGCCGGCGCTTTCCGCGTCAATTCAGGCGCGCCGGACGCTCCGGCTCTCCGCCAGTCTGCGCTGGCGCGGGCGGAAGCGAAGACGACGCCTGCACACCGGGCGCAGCGTCAGGCTGAACGGCGCCGGGCGCCGCGGCCTTACGCTCATGATTGCGCCAGGACAGCCAGCCAAGCGGCAGACAGCCGAGATAGAGGAACGTGCAGATGGTGAGCACTTCCCACGGATAGGCGATCAGCAGCGCAAAGAACAGCACCACCGCCACGAACACCGGCAGCACCATTTCCGGCGGCACGCGCTTGCCGACCCGCTTGCCGGAAAACACCGGCAGCCGCGACACCATCAGCACGGCAATGGCCAGCGTGTAGAGGAAGGTGAGCCAAATCACCAAACTGCCGCGCGCAAGGCCGAGAAAGTTGAGATAGATCGGCAGCAGCACGACGATGGCGCCGGCCGGCGCCGGGATGCCGGTAAAGAAATTTGCCGCCCAGGGCGGCCGGTTGGGATCGTCGATCATGACGTTGAAACGTGCAAGCCGCAGCGCGGCGCAGATCGCAAATATCAATCCGACAATCCAGCCCGCCGATTTAAGTTCGTGCAGGCCCCAGAAATACAGGATCAGCGCCGGCGCCACGCCGAAATTCACGAAGTCCGCGAGGCTGTCGAGGTCGGCGCCGAATTTCGACGTGCCCTTGAGCATGCGCGCCACCCGCCCGTCGATGCCGTCAAGCAGCGCGGCGAAGACGATGGCCGCGAGCGCGAGTTCGAGCTTGTTCTCGGCCGCGAGGCGGATCGCGGTAAGCCCGGCGCAAAGCGCGAGCAAGGTGATGACGTTGGGCACCAGCACACGCACCGGAATCGGGCGGAAGCGCCGGCGCTTGGCGGTGGAATCGCTTGGGTCGATCGGAGGGAACACCATGGCCTCCAATATAACGCTTCGGGCCGCCCGCCGCCACGGCGCATCGCGCCGGCATTAACCATTTACCCGGCGCGGAAGACGCGGCCTGTGTCGCCTGCCGCCAGATCGGCAATCACCGTTTCGCCCGCAATCGCCGTCTGCCCCTCGGCGACCAGGGCTTTGGCGCCTTCGGGGAGGTAGACATCGAGGCGCGAACCGAAGCGGATCATGCCGAAGCGCTCGCCGGCGCCGATGGTCTGGCCCTCGCGGGCGAAACATACGATGCGCCGCGCCACCAGCCCGGCGATCTGCACCACCGCGATGCGGCTATTCGCCATCGCGATCACCAGCGAATTTCGTTCATTGTCCGCGCTCGCCTTGTCGAGGTCGGCGTTAAGAAACACGCCGGGATGATAGACGATCTTCTCGATGCGGCCGGCGACCGGGCTG
Organism: Rhizobium sp. Q54; assembly: GCA_945861895.1. GTDB lineage: Bacteria > Pseudomonadota > Alphaproteobacteria > Rhizobiales > Xanthobacteraceae > Pseudolabrys. The sequence goes on along the minus strand of CAMAWF010000028.1, from coordinate 6,180 downwards.
CGATTGATGTGGCAATCGAACACATTCATGAAGATCGAGACGCGCGGCAACGGCTTGTCGCCGAGCCCAAGCTCGCGCGGCGGCGCGGCCTGGGTGACCAGGCTGACGCGGCCGTCGGCAGGCGCGACCACGATGCCGTCGCGCACGGGCGTGACGCGCGGCGGATCGCGGAAAAAATATGTGCACCAGAGCGTGAGCAGGACGCCGATCCAGCCGAGCGGCGTCCACAGCCAGAACAAGATAAGGCTCACGAGCGCAAAGGCGCCGATGAACGGATAGCCCTCGGGGCTGATGGGCACGAGCTGCGCGCGAATCGAATCGGCGATCGACATCGGTGTCTTTTACTCCGCCGCGTCGGCCGGGGCCACTAGCGGCCGTGACGCAGCCTTGCTGATCTCGTCCTCGACCGGCGGGGGATTGCGGTTCGGCGCGGCCGTGTCCTCGCCCGCAAGTGCGAGTTTTTCGCGCGCCTCCTCCGCCTCGCGCTGGCGGTTCCACATGCTGGCATAAAGCCCGTTATGCGACAGAAGCTGTTGATGGCTGCCGCGCTCGACGATAATGCCCTGGTCAAGCACGATGATTTCGTCGGCGCCGACGATGGTCGAGAGCCGGTGAGCGATGACCAGCGTGGTGCGATTTTCCGCGACGCGATCGAGCGCGTCCTGGATGTCCTTCTCGGTATGACTGTCGAGAGCCGATGTCGCCTCGTCGAGCAGCAGGATCGGCGGCCCTTTGAGAATGGTGCGCGCGATCGCGACGCGCTGCTTCTCGCCGCCGGAGAGCTTGAGCCCGCGCTCGCCGACTTCCGTCTCGTAGCCTTTGGGCGAAATCCGGATGAAGCCGTCGATCTGGGCGAGCCGCGCCGCCTCCTCGACCTCCGCGTCGCTGGCGTCCCAGCGGCCATAACGGATGTTGTAGCGGATGGTGTCGTTGAACAGCACGGTGTCCTGCGGCACCATGCCGATGGCGAGACGCAGCGATTTTTGCGTCACCGCGCTGATGTCCTGACCGTCGATCAGGATGCGGCCGGCGGTGACATCGTAAAAGCGGTAGAGCAGGCGCGATATCGTCGATTTGCCGGCGCCCGAGGGCCCGACCACCGCCACCGTCCGGCCGGCCGGAACCTCGAAGCTCAGTCCCTTGAGGATGCAGCGCTCCGGATCGTAGGCGAACACGACATTCTCGAAGCGGATGGTTCCTTCGCTCACCTTGAGCGGCGGCGCACCCGGCCTGTCGACGATTTCCGGCGGACGGGCCAGGATGGAGAACATGATCTCGATATCGGTGACCGCCTGCTTGATCTCGCGGTAGACCATGCCCATGAAATTAAGCGGCTGATAGAGCTGGATCATCATGGCGTTGATCATGACGAAATCGCCGATGGTGTTGGTGCCGGCGAGAATCCCGTTCACGCACATCACCATCGTCGCCCCGAGCCCGAAGGTGAAAATCACCGCTTGCCCGGCATTGAGCACGGCGAGCGAGGTATAGGCCTTCACGCTCGCGGCCTCGTAGCGCGCCATCGACTTGTCGTAGCGCGCGGCCTCGCGCTCCTCGGCGCTGAAATATTTCACCGTCTCGTAATTAAGCAGCGAATCGATCGCCTTGGTGTTGGCGTCGGTGTCGCTTTCGTTCATCGTGCGGCGGATGTTGATGCGCCACTCCGTGGCAACGTAAGTAAACCACATATAGAGCACGACGGTGACCAGGATGACGGCGACGTAACGCCAGTCGAACTGCCACAGCAGCACGCCGACAATCAGCGCGACCTCGATGATGGTGGGGGCGAGTTGCAGGATCACCATGCGCACGATGATCTCGATGCCGTTGCGTCCGCGCTCAAGCACGCGCGTGAGCCCGCCGGTCTTGCGTTCGAGATGGAAGCGCAGCGATAGCTGATGCATGTGCTCGAAGGTGCGATAGGCAAGCCGCCGCACCGCGTGCATCGACACTTTGGCGAACACGCCATCGCGCATTTGCGTGAGCACCGCCATCAGGACGCGCATGCCGCCATAGGCAATCGTCATCGTGACCGGCACGGCGAGCGCGTAGACCATCCATAGATTGGGCGGCAGCGGAACGCCGCCCTGCCCGGCCAGCGCGTCGGTCGCCCATTTGAAGGTGAAGGGAACCGCGATGGTCGCGAGCTTGGCGGCAAGCAGCAGCAGCATCGCTCCGACCACCCGCAGCTTGAGATCGCGGCGGTCGGACGGCCAGATATAGGGCCACAGGTTGACCAGCGTGGCGACCAGCGCGCCGCGGTCTGTGGAGATGCCCGCGGAAGGCTTGTCGGCCGCCTGGTGGGGATTGTCGGTCATCGAGGGTCCGTCGCTTGACGGGCCGCAGCCGGACCGTCGGAGCCATTCATATAGGGGGATTCTCACCGACAATCACCCCGGAGCCTGGATCGGGCGCCTTGACGCTTGCAAGCCGCGAAGGCACATCCTTGGGCATGAGCAAATTGCGGAAAATCTGCGTTTATTGCGGCTCCGGGCCGGGCACCGATCCGGCCTTTGTCGCGGCCGCCGAGGGTTTCGGCAAAATCATGGCCGAAAACCGCATTGGGCTTGTTTACGGCGGCGGCGCGATCGGCCTGATGGGCGCGCTCGCGCGCACCGTGCGCGATCATGGCGGGGAAGTCACCGGCATCATTCCGGAATTCCTGATGTCGCGCGAGCGGGCGCTGCGCGGCACGCATGAGCTGATCGTCACCCGCGACATGCACGAGCGCAAGCAGCTGATGTTAGAGCATGCCGACGCCTTCGTCGCCTTGCCCGGCGGCATCGGCACGCTGGAGGAGGTTGTCGAGCAACTCACCTGGGCGCAGCTCGGCCGCCACAAGAAGCCTATCCTGCTCGCCAATATAAAAAGCTTCTGGGACCCGCTCTGCGCCCTGCTCGACCACATGCGCAAGCTGGAGTTCATCCGTTACGACTTGTCGGTCGAAGTGCTGGTCGCCGGCCGGGTCGATGAAATTCTGCCGAAGCTCATTGCCGCCGCCACTGCGGTGACCGAAGACGAAAAGAAAATGACCGCAGCCGTTCCAGAACAGATGTAAAATTATTTCGTCAGGAACGTCACCGCTTCGATGCGATTGCCGTCGAGATCGCGAATGAAGGCGGCGTAATAACCCTCGCCATGCCTGGGCCGAAGCCCCGGCGCGCCGTCGCTGCTGCCGCCGGCTTGCAACGCGGCGGCGTGAAACGCATCGACAATCTCCGGACTGCGCGCCCGCAAGCAGACATGGCTGCCGCTCTCCGCGGCGGCCTGCCGCCGGTCGCGCCGCTGCGTAATCCAGAACTCGGTGTATTTTTTTCCAAACCCGACAGTGTCGGGGCGCGTTTCGAGCCTGGCAAAGCCAAGCGTGCCGAGAACCGTCTCATAAAAGCGCGCCGACACATCGAGGTCGCGCACGCCGATTGAAACATGGTCGATCATGGCGTCAGCGCCGCGGCGGGCCGAGATCGGCGGCGTCGGCGCCGGCATACATGCGCGCAATGCGCGCTTGCGCGGCGGCGAGCCGGCAGTCGGAGCAAGGCGGCGACGTCGAATACATCACGCAGTCCGAAAGATCGTCGCGGCCGAGCCGCGCTTTGGCGTCGCGGATCGCCTCGCGCTCGGCGTGCGCCGTCCAATCTTTCTTGAGGACGACACGGCTCGGTCCCCAGCCGACGATTTCATCGCCGCGCACCACGATCGCGCCAAAAGCCTGATCGCCGCTGTCGATGGCGCGCTGCTTCATGGCAAATGCCTGCGCGATGAACGCGCGGCGGCGATCGTCGGCCGGCGCAGCCTGGGCACGGCCGGTGAGCAAGGCGGTAGCGCCGGCAAGCGCGGTGAGTATCGATCGGCGGTTAATTCTGCGCATCGGCATTCTCCGCAACATCGGCCGCGCTCAGGCCGGCGCCTTGGATTTTACCAGCTTGTAGACGATGGAATCCATCAGCGCCTGGAACGAAGCATCGATGATATTGGGCGATACCCCGACCGTGGTCCAGCGCTCGCCGTGCTCATCCTCGCTTTCGATCAGCACGCGGGTCACCGCGTCGGTGCCGCCGTCGAGAATACGCACGCGGTAATCTGTGAGCTTCAACCCGGCGATATATTTCTGGTACTTGCCCAAATCCTTGCGCAGCGCGAGATCGAGCGCATTGACCGGCCCGTTGCCCTCCGCCGCGGAGATCAGATGCTCGCCGCCGACGGTGACCTTCACCACCGCCAGCGTCACGGTCACGCGCTCGCCCTTGGCGTTGTTGCGCTGCTCGACATTGACGTCGAATTGCGTGACGTCGAAGTAATTCGGCACGGTGCCGAGCACACGCCGCGCCAAAAGCTCGAACGAAGCATCGGCCGCCTCATAGGCGTAACCGAGAGCCTCGCGCTCCTTCACCTCGTCGAGCAGGCGCGCGATGCGGGGGTCGTCCTTGTCCACCGCAATGCCGATGCGCTCAAGTTCGGCCAGCACGTTGGATTTGCCCGACTGGTCGGACACCAAAAGCTTGCGCTTGTTGCCAACGGTTTCCGGCGCCACGTGCTCGTAGGTCGCCGGATCCTTCATGATCGCGGAGGCGTGGATGCCGGCCTTGGTCGCGAACGCGCTTTCGCCCACATAGGGCGCATGACGATTTGGCGCGCGGTTGAGCATTTCGTCGAGCTTGTGCGAGGCCTGCGCCAGCGCCTTGAGCTTGCCGTCGGAGACGCCAATGTCGAAGCGCGCGGAAAATTCCGGCTTGAGCTTGAGCGTCGGGATGATGGACACCAGATTGGCGTTGCCGCAGCGCTCGCCGAGGCCATTGAGCGTGCCTTGAATCTGCCGCGCACCCGCGCGCACGGCGGCAAGCGAATTCGCCACCGCCTGTTCGGTGTCGTTGTGGGCGTGGATGCCGACATGGCTGCCGGGCACGTGCTTGACCACTTCGCCGACGACGGCCTCGACCTCGTGCGGCAGCGCGCCGCCATTGGTGTCGCACAGCACCACCCAGCGCGCGCCCTCCTCGTAGGCCGCCTTGGCGCAGGCCAGCGCGAATTTTGGATTGGCCTTGTAGCCGTCGAAGAAATGCTCGCAGTCGAGCAGCACTTCGCGGCCTTTCGCCTTGGCCGCGCGCACGCTGTCGCGGATCGAGGCGATGTTTTCCTCTTCCGTGGTCTCCAGCGCCACGCGCACATGGTAGTCCCAGGATTTTGCGACAAAGCAGATCGCGTCGGCTTTTGCCGCCAGCAGCGCTGCGAGGCCCGGATCGTTCGAGGCCGAGCGGCCGGGGCGGCGCGTCATGCCGAAGGCCGTGAATTTAGTGGCGAGCTTGCGGTCCTCGGCGAACAGCTGCGTGTCGGTCGGATTGGCGCCGGGATAGCCGCCCTCGACGTAATCGAGCCCAAGATCGTCGAGCATGCCGGCGATCGTGAGCTTGTCGTTGAGCGTGAAATCGACGCCATTGGTCTGCGCGCCGTCGCGCAGCGTGGTGTCGAACAGATAAAGGCGTTCCTTGGCCATCATCGCCTCACGAGAAAACGCCGAACAGATAAAGCGCGAGCATCGCGGCTGCGACCAGCAGCGTGTATTTGAGCATGATGTAATAGAACCAATGGCGCGGGAACGGCGTGTCGGGTTTTTTCACGATGCCTCTCGTTTTGCAGCCAATTGCTTCTGCATGCTGGTGTTGGCGAGCCATTCGCCATTGAGCGAAACCGTGTTGCGCTGCCGGGCGGCGTAGCCGCGCTGTTCGAAGAAGCCACTGGCGCTGTCGCTCGCCTCGACCGTCAGACGCGGCGTGCCGCGCGAGCCCGCGAGCTTTTCCAGCGCATCGCACAGCAACGTCGCGACGCCCTGCCCGGCAACCGCGGGATGAACATAGAGCATGTCGATCTTGTCGGACCCTTCCAGCGACACGAAGCCGACAGGCGAGCCCTCCAGCATACCGACCAGCGTCAGCCGGCCGGCAAGCTTTTCGCCGAATGCCGTCTCGTCATCGGCGGCGGACGCCCAGGCCGCCTGCTGCGCTGGGCTGTAATCCTCCGCGGTCAGTTCCTCGATGCTGGCGCGAAAGATTTCCGCGAGCAGCGGCGCATCCGCCGCGAGATACGGCCGCAGCGCCAGTTTCGGATGCGCGCGCGCCATCATCGCGCGAGATCCCATCTTTTTTCTTCACCTCCCCCCTTGCGGGGGAGGTCGACCGCGCGCCG
>CAMAWF010000027.1 GCA_945861895.1 Rhizobium sp. Q54 | reverse complement strand
CCGGCGCCATGACTGCGGGCAGTGTGTTCCTGCGCGCCGCCGCCCACGCCGGCTATTATGGATTGATGTCGCAACTGTTCGGTCCGCAAGTACGCGGCGGCGAAGCGGCGGCATTGGTTCAGATCTCCACAACTCCGATTGAAGCGCAGCCCGACCGGTTCGATATGTTCGTCGCACTCGACTGGGACAAGGTCGAGCAGTTCGCGTCAGAAATTCCGCTGGACGAAAACAGCATCCTCATTGCCGACAAGAAATCCGGCCCCATACCGCCCGGTATCGCCAAATCCAAGGCACGCACGATCGACCTGCCGATGGGCGATCCGGAATTGACGCGGCTCGAAAAGGCATTGCGCGGCCGGCATATCAACATCTTCGCGGCGGTTGCGGTTGCCGTGCTGGCAGGGCTAACCGAATTGGACGTAGGTGCGGCGCTCCAGGCGGTATTGGGCGACAAGGGCGCCGAGGTCATCAAAGCGAATGCCGCTGCGGCTGCTGCAGGTGCAATGGCCGGCGCGAAGCTTGGTCTCAATTATAAGCTTGAACGGCCGCAGAAGACTGGCCGGTGGTTGATCACCGGCAACCAGGCGATCGGGCTCGGTGCGCTGCGCGGTGGCGTGCGCTTCGTGGGCTGTTATCCCATCACGCCGGCGACGGATCTGGTCGAATGGCTGGCGCCCGAATTGCGGAAGCTGGGCGGGCGATTGGTGCTGGCCGAGGACGAACTCGCTGCAATCAATATGGTGCTCGGCGCGTCGTATGGCGGCACGCCCTCGATGACCGTGACCTCGGGTCCGGGGTTTTCGCTGATGCTCGAAACGCTGGGTCTGGCGGTCGCCGCCGAGATACCGGCCGTGGTGATCGACGTCATGCGTGCCGGACCTTCCACCGGAATTGCTTCGAAGACCGAACAGAGCGACATCAATATCGCGATCCACGGCGCCCACGGCGACGCTCCGCGCATCGTGCTTGCGCCAACCTCCATCGCCGACTGTATTTCGACGGCGGAGCGCGCCGTCTATCTCGCCGAATCCCTGCAACTTCCGGTCATCGTTCTTTCCGATCAGGCTTTCGGGCAGACGCTCGCGGTGATCGATCCGGACGGCAAGCGCCCGAAGCCGTTGCAGCGCCGGACCAACGGCGCAGCTTCCGGCGCTCAGTTCAAGCGCTATGCCATCGGTTTCGATCCGGTGACGCCGATGCCGTCGCCTGGCACGCCCGGACAGCAGTGGGTTGCCGAGGGCCTCACCCACAATGAGATCGGTCTGCCGGCGAGTGGCGCCGGCGCGCATGTGGCGCAGATCAACAAGCGCGCCAAGAAATTGCAGCGCTTCGAGCCCGGCGATCTTTGGGGCGAAAGCTGGGGAGCGGGCGACACGGCGGTCATCGCATTCGGATCGACCATCGGGCCCGCGCGCGAGGCGGCGCGGCGGCTCACTGCGGCCGGACATCCGGTCCGCATCGTCGGATTGCGAATGCTGGCGCCGCTGCCGCTCGATGCACTGGCGCGCGCGCTCGATGGCGCGCGGCGCGTCATCGTGATCGAGCAGAACCACAGCGCGCAGCTCTACCATTATCTTCTTGGTCAGAAGGCCATACCGGTGAGCGCGGAAAGCGTCGCGCGACCCGGACCCCTGCCATTCCGGCCAAGCGAGATTGCCTCTTATCTCGCCTGATGGAGCGTTACGATGAGCGTCTCTCTCGCATCGGAAGCCCATTGCGTGAAAGCGCTTGCGGCCAAGGATTTTTCCTCGGGCGCGCACCCGATCTGGTGTCCAGGCTGCGGCGATTATGGCGTGCTTGCCGCGCTTGAGCGCGCGCTGGCGGCGTATGGCCGGCCGTCGCACGAGGTCGTGCTGGTATCGGGTATCGGGTGCTCGTCGCGCCTGCCGGCCTACACCAACTGCTACGGCTTTCATGGCGTGCATGGCCGCGCCTTGGCGGTGGCGACCGGCCTCAAGCTGACGCGCCCCGATCTCGAAGTCATCACGGTCGGAGGCGACGGCGACGGCTATTCGATCGGCGGCAATCATTTCATCCACGCCTGCCGGCGCAACGTCGACATGCTTTACCTGGTCATGGACAACCGGGTGTACGGCATGACCAAAGGGCAGCCATCGCCGACGACGGAACCGGACTGGGACAGCGATATCGCGCCGGGTGGCATCGGGCTGCGGCCGCTCAATCCGCTTGCGCTTGCGATTGTCGCAGGCGCGAATTTCGTGGCGCGCGGTTTTGCCGGCGACCCGCAGGGTCTTGCCGATTTGATCGTCGAAGGTATCGCCTGGCCGGGCTTTGCCTTCATCGAAGTTTTGAGCCCCTGTGTGATGTTCCGGCCGGAACAAGGGGAGTGGAAGAAAATGGTGCGGCCGGCCGCCATGCCGGCCGCGCCGGACCGTGCGGCGGCAACGGCCCAGGTGCTCGCCGAGGACGGCTTCAATCTTGGCGTGCTCTATCGCGGCGATCGCGCGCCGGTGTCCGTCCCCGTCCCCACAAATGCATCCATGAGCGAAATCGAACGGCAATTTGAGATTGGGGCCTAAACGCCGCGATTGCGGCCGCTTGAATTGATCTGCGTCAAAGTAGCCGGCAAACCGCGGGTTAAAATTTCAAACTGGAATTTTTGCTTGGAGAATAAGGCATGCGCAAATTTCCATTGAACATTTTCTTGGCGCTTACTCTTGGCCTCGTCTCGCTGATTTCGATGACCGCGTTGTCATGGGCACAACCTGACCCGGGCTCGCGCGGGTATGGCTGGGGTCCCGGTGCCATGATGGGGCCCGGCATGATGGGCCGGGGGGCATGCGACCCTGGTGTTGCCGGTTTGGCGGCATGGCGGATCGAACGCATCGAGCGTGCGATCAAGCCCACCGATGCGCAGAAAGCTGCCTTGAACGAACTTAAGGCCGCTTCGGCCAAGGCGGCGGAAACGATCTCCGCGGCTTGCCCCCGGCAATTTCCTGCAAATGCTTCGCAGCGCTTCGATCTGATGGAAAAGCGGCTCGAAGCGATGCTGCAAGCCATCAAGACCGTTCGTCCGGCATTCGATGCTTTCTATGGTGCGTTGTCGAACGAACAGAAAACGCTGCTCGATTCGATCGGCCCACGGCAGCGGGGCTGGCAACATTGGCGCTGGCGCGAAGAGAGATAGCCATGACCATTCAGAGCGTGAAACCGGATAGCTCATCGCCTGTTCAGGCCTTGATCCAGGCGTGGGGAAGCTGGCGGAAGCGGCGCGCCCGGCGCGCTGAATTGGCCGCATGCAGTCAGGATGAGCTCCAGCGCATGGCTTCCGACGCCGGCATGAGCGTGGCCGAGCTTCGTGCCTTGGCCGACAAGGATGAAAATTCCGCGCAACTGCTCGCGTTGCGTATGGATGCCTTGCGTCTTAATACGGTCGATATAGAGCGCCGCCAGCCGAAAGTGATGCAAGATTTGCAGCGGCTCTGCTCCCTCTGCGGCGCGAAGCATCAATGCGAGCACGATCTGAAGGATAATCCCGCCGATCCGTCATGGCGGGCCTATTGTCCGAACGCCGATACGCTTGGCGCGCTGGAAGCGGAGTCATCCCCGCCCGCTAAGGGCAAGTGAAGGGCAAAGTAAAAAACCAGAATGAAAAGCCAAGGCGATATGCGGTGGCGATTATTAAATGAGGCGGCTCTCGTGAAAGCCGCCGTCATTGCCGCGCTTGTCCTTTTTATTCCCGCAGGAGCCATGGCGCAAAACCCCAGCGCGCAACGCGGGCTCATCTTCGCGCGCGTTCATTGCGCGCAGTGTCATTCCACCGACAAGGTCAGCCCAAGCCCGTTGAAAATTGCGCCTCCTTTCCGGACACTGCATTTGCGCTATCCGGTTGAAAGTCTTGAGGAGGCGCTGGGGGAAGGGATCGTCACCGGTCATCCCAGCATGCCGGAATTCCGCCTCGATCCTGGCCAAGTCGGCGACCTCATCGACTTCTTGAAGACGCTCGAACGCTAAAGCACGATCTTTTCCGACCTTCCTTCGCCCGCCGAAGCGGGCTTCGCACTCGGGTCCGGCCTTTGGCCGGCCCGAGCACAGGCTCCGGCGGAAAACCGGTTCCCGCCCCGGATCACGTCCGGGGCAGGCTTTTTCGGGGTCATGCTCTAAATATCTCCAATTCATCCGCAGATTTTTAGGTGCCGCGACGGCACCGAGGATGTCGCTAGCGGTCCGCCCGTAAGGAGAGTCAATCGGACTCTTGATTGTCTGAGGGGCCGTCATTGAAAGATACAGTGACCTTGCGTGATATCCGGGTACAAGTTAGCCGATGCTGAACGGTCTGAGCACGTCAATGTGGCCGCACATGCGGCGACGACCTTCTTCTCTGTCTCAAAGGTGCCCGTGGAGGGAGCGACATGACAATCGGCAGCACAAATCCTAACAATCGCGGCATCGATGCGCTGTTGCCAACGGAAATCGCCGAGAAGGCCGAAGCGATCGGTATTCAGAAGACGAGGCTGGACGTCCTGAGCCTCTTGGCCCTGGCAATCCTCGCTGGCGCTTTCATCGCTCTTGGTGCCATGTTTGCGACCACCGTCCTGGCGGGAGCAGACGGCGTTCTTCCCTTCGGATTGAGCCGACTGCTTGCCGGCATCGCGTTCTGCCTTGGACTCATACTTGTCATTTTGGGCGGAGCTGAACTCTTCACCGGGAACACCCTGATGGTCATGGCTTGGGCCGCCGGCAAGGTCCGACTGCACGAGATGTTGAGGGCGTGGCTCATCGTTTACATCGGCAACTTCATTGGTGCGATCGGAACTGCGATGCTCGTATTCCTTTCCGGACAGTACCTATCCGGACAAGGTGCCGTCGCAAATGTTGCTCTCAAGCTCGCGCTAGACAAGGCGACGTTACCTTTCGATCACGCTCTCTTCCTTGGCAGTCTATGTAACGTACTGGTGTGTCTCGCCGTGTGGCTTGCCTTTGGCGCTCGGACAACGAGCGACAAGGTACTTGCCGTGCTTTTTCCTGTTTCGGCATTTGTCGTGGCGGGTTTCGAGCATTCGGTCGCCAACATGTATCTCATACCACTCGGCTTGTTCATGAAAGCTTGGGGACCGGCGGACCTGTGGACCCAAATTGGAGTCAACTCTGCCGATTATGGAGTTCTGACGTGGCCGGTATTCTTCTCCAGTCTTATCCCCGTCACCATCGGAAATATCATTGGCGGAGGTGGGCTGGTCGGCGGCGTTTACTGGTTCATATATTTACGGATTCGCCAGTAGATTTGATCAATGCGTAACTCATCTGCCTACCAGGGGGCTTTCACCTTCGAATGGTCCAGACCTTGCCTTTCCCAGTATTGAATCATGGTAGCCTGAATCAGCACTGCCCTGCTCGTATCCCTTTTTTTTGAAATATTGTTCCCTTGTGATCTCGGCAGGCCATCCGCAACCCGACTTGCAGCATTATGACAACCACGAATGTAGAGGATGTGATTGAACTCCGGGTCGTTGACCTCGCTCAGCTTTTTCACACCCTCGACCCGTTTCCGTTTCGCGAGCGAGACCTAGATCGAGAAGCAGAAGAATATATTGTCGGTTGGGCACGTGAATTGCCTCTCGACCAGCCAATAACAATTGTCATTCATTTTCCTGACACCGAAGCCCAAACCAAAGCAGCGAGAGAGCTTCGAGAAGCTCTGGGCCGATACTTCACCTATCGAGCCGGCGTACTTCAGCGTGATCTCAATGAACACTTTCGGGTTGGTCGACGTTCGCTCGGGATCGGCGTACCGATTCTTATTGCGTGTCTAATGTCGGCACATTTCGTAGGCGGATTTTTATTCGAAGCTCCATTCAAGCGGCTCGTCGAGGAGAGCTTTCTGATCCTTGGGTGGGTGGCGAATTGGCGCCCTCTCGAGATCTTTCTGTACGATTGGTGGCCGCTCGCACGCCGGCGTGAACTGTATAAGCGGCTTTCGTCAGCAACCGTTGAGCCAAAGCCATACCCGGTTGTCACTGCCCCGTAGATATTGAAACTGCCAAGCTTTGCGACCGTGTCGCAGTTGCATGAACGACCATTATGGCAACGGTGATCGCCTGCTATGCGCATCGTCCCTTAATCGTGGGGCCCGACAGGCATATTGCGTCGCTTCGATCGTCTTCTGATAACCGAAAGTTGTAGCATCGTCGTCGCCATGGTGGTGATGGCGCTCAAGTATCTTGCGTATCGCATCACAGGCAGCGTCGCCCTTTATTCCGACGCGCTTGAAAGCATCGTCATTGTAATTACCGCTGCCGTCGCCTTGTGGGCGGTCTGGTTGAGTGGCAAGCCAGCCGATGCGCGGCATCTAGGTTGCTGTTATCCGCGGCTTGAGGACACATCCTCATTGCTGTTGAAATTTCGTTCTGTTCAAAGTAAGCATCAATAGCAACGTTGGAATTATCTATTTTGATATCTGATATATGATGACCGGATCTCAAATGCGGGCGGTGAGAGCGCTGCTCGGAATCGATCAGCGTGAGCTCGCGCAGCGCTCAGGCCTCTCTCTGCCGACGATACAGCGGATGGAGTCGAGCGACGGGGTCGTCCGCGGCAATGTCGATTCGCTTATGAAACTTGTGGCGGCGTTCGAATCTGCCGGCCTCGAACTCATCTCCGACAATACGGCCAGTGCTGGCGGCGGCCGGGGCGTGCGGCTCAAAAAGGTCGCGACATGACATTAATCATTGCTTTGAACTGCATCGCCGGTTTGCTGGCTGTCACGGTGCTTGCGGTGGTCATAGGACGCGCATCGGTTGCCGCGCAGATCGTTTACGGGGCAAGCCTTATCGGCTCGCTGATTTTGTTGTTTGCTGCAATCGGGCATCTGCTTGGTGCGGCTGATCCCGTGAGCATGACGCTGCCGCTCGGACTGCCGTGGCTCGGTACGCATTTCCGCATAGATACGCTTTCATCGTTCTTTCTTGCCGTGGTCGATCTTGGCATTGCCGCGGCCAGTCTGTACGCGCTGGGTTACGGACGCCACGAGCAGGCGCCGCAGCGAGTGCTGCCGTTCTACCCCGCATTTCTCGCCGGCATGAATCTCGTCGTGCTCGCCGATGATGCTTTCACCTTCCTCATTTCCTGGGAGTTCATGTCGCTGTCGTCGTGGGCGCTGGTGATGGCGCATCACCGCGTGCGCGAAAATGTCCATGCCGGCTATGTCTACCTCATCATGGCGAGCTTCGGTACGCTCACGCTGCTGCTTGCATTCGGCCTGCTGGCCGGTCCGGACGGGGACTACACGTTCGCCGCGATCCGTGCAGCGCATCCGTCGGCCGGGCTTGTGGCGCTGGTGCTGATCCTCGCGCTCATCGGCGCCGGCTCGAAGGCCGGCTTGGTTCCGCTGCACATCTGGCTGCCGCTTGCGCATCCAGCCGCGCCAAGTCACGTCTCCGCGCTGATGAGCGGCGTGATGACTAAAGTTGCCGTCTACGGCTTTGTGCGCATCGTGTTCGATCTGCTTGGCGAACCGGCGTGGTGGTGGGGCATTCCCGTGCTCACCATCGGAGCCGCCAGCGCGGTCATGGGCGTGCTCTATGCACTGATGGAGCGCGACCTCAAACGTATCTTTGCCTACAGCACGATCGAGAATGTCGGGCTTATCTTTGTCGCGCTTGGCCTCGCGCTTTCTTTCAAGGCGCATGGGATGCCGTTGGCGGCGGCGCTCGCGCTCACCGCCGGACTGCTGCACGTATTCAACCATTCGCTGTTCAAGAGCCTGTTGTTCTTCGGGGCGGGCGCCGTGCTCACCGCCACCGGCGAGCGCAACATAGAGCGTCTCGGCGGGCTCATCCATCGGATGCCGCAGACCGCTTTCGTCATGCTGATCGGGTGTATCGCCGTCTCGGCGCTGCCGCCGTTCAACGGCTTCGTATCGGAATGGCTGATCTTCCAGGCGATCCTGTTAAGCCCGCAACTGCCGTCCTGGGGCTTGAAGTTCCTGGTTCCTGCGGTCGGCGCGCTGCTCGCCTTGTCGGCCGCGCTCGCTGCCGCCTGCTTCGTGCGTGCCTTCGGCATCGCTTTTCTCGGCCGGCCGCGCACGCCGGCGGCCGAGCAGGCGCGGGAGGTAGATCGCTTCTCGCTTGCCGCCATGTTCGCCTGCGCGGCGTTCTGTCTTATTGTCGGCGTTCTGCCTGGTCTGTTTATCGATACGTTGGCCCCGGTGGTGCGCAGCCTGGTCGGCGCCCGCATGCCGGTGCAGATCGGCGTCGAGTGGCTGTCGATCGTCCCGGTCGCGGAAAGCCGCAGTTCGTACAACGGTCTGCTGGTTTTTTTCTTCATCTTCATGTCCGGTTCGCTCGCCGCCTTCGCCATCCACCGGCTGGCGTCCGACAAATTGCGCCGCGCGCCGGCGTGGGATTGCGGTTATCCGGATGCAAGCCCGGCGACGCAATATACCGCCAGCAGCTTCGCCCAGCCGATCCGGCGGGTGTTCGGAACGCTGGTATTTCGCGCGCGCGAACAAGTAGTTATGCCGAAACCGGGCGATCCGGGCCCGGCGCGGATGAGCGTAGAGCTACGCGACCTGATCTGGGACATGCTCTACACACCGATCGCCGGCGCTGTGATGCTCACCGCCGAACGCCTCAATGGGCTGCAATTTCTATCGATCCGTCAGTACCTTAGTCTCGTATTCGCGGCGCTCGTCATCCTGCTTTTGGTGATTGCATCATGGCCGTGATCGTCGATGTCGCCATCCAGGGCGCGCAGATGCTGCTGGTGCTGTTGCTCAGTCCGCTGCTCACCGGATTCGTGCGTAAAATCAAGGCGCGGCTGGTCCGCCGGCAAGGACCGCCGCTGCTTCAGCCGTACCGCGATCTCATTCGGCTGATGCGCAAGGACGTCGTGCTGGCGCAGAGTGCATCGTGGTTGTTCCGCGTTGTTCCGTATCTTGTCTTCGCGACCACCTGGGTTGCTCTCTCATTGGTCCCGACTTTCCGCACCGGTCTGCTGTTTAGCTGGTCGGCAGACCTGATCGCGATCATTGCGCTGCTCGGCAGCGCGCGATTCTTCCTGGCCTTGGCCGGGCTCGACGTCGGCACCAGCTTCGGCGGCATCGGCTCGAGCCGCGAGGTGATGATCGCTTCGCTCGCCGAGCCCGCCATGCTGATGATCGTGTTCATGCTGGCGCTGATCGCAGGCTCGACCCAGCTCTCGACCATGTCCGCATTCATGAACTCATCGGAAGTGGGATTGCGCGTCTCGCTCGGCCTCGGGCTCATCGCGCTCATCATGGTGGCGATCGCGGAGAACGCGCGCATCCCGGTCGACAACCCGGCGACGCATCTTGAGCTCACCATGGTGCACGAGGCGATGATTTTGGAATATTCCGGACGGCATCTCGCGCTGATCGAACTTTCCGCCTCGCTCAAGCTGTTGCTTTACGTCTCGCTGATCGCCTGCCTGTTCGCCCCCTGGGGCATGGGCACGACCGAGGCCGGGCCGCAGGCGCTCGCGATCGGCGCGCTCACTTATATCGGCAAGCTTGCGGTCGGCGGCTTCCTGCTCGCAATGTTCGAAACCGCGATCGCCAAGATGCGCGTGTTCCGCGTGCCCGAGTTTCTCGGCGCGGCATTGATGCTTGCACTGCTGGCGACGCTGCTGCGCTTCGTCTCGAGGAGCTTCTGATGCAGGGTTTGGTCTTCGACATCGCGCATATGCTCGCCGGCTCGCTTGTACTGGTGAGCTTCATGCAGCTCTATCAGGACCGGCTTTCGGCGCTGCTCAACATGTTCGCGCTGCACGCGCTGGTGCTGGCGCTGTCGGTGGCCTGGCAAGCCTATGTCCAGGCGGCCCCGCATCTCTACATCACCGCGCTGATCGCGCTGGTTTTCAAGGCGATCGTAATCCCGGTGGTATTGCACAGGATTATCGTGCGGCTCGGCATTCATCGCGAGATCGAGAATGTCGTCGGCGTCGGCCTTACGATGCTGGCCGGAATCGGCCTCGTCGCGCTAGCGATGGTGGTCATGCTGCGGGTGACGCCGGGCGCCGACCCGCTGGCGCGCGAAGACCTCGCCTTCGCTCTCTCGGTGGTGCTGATCGGTCTGTTGATGATGGTGACGCGGCGCAACGCGGTGAGCCAGGTGATCGGGTTCATGTCGCTGGAGAACGGGCTCGTGCTCGCCGCCACCGGCGCCAAGGGGATGCCGCTGGTGGTGGAAATCAGCGTCGCCTTCTCGATCCTGATCGCTTTCATCGTGATCGGCATCTTCCTGTTCCGCATCCGCGAGCGCTTCGACACGGTGGATATAAGCGCGCTCGACCGCTTCCGTGGGGAGCGGCGATGATCTTCAACGCGGTGACAGCGGTCCTGATAATTCCGATAACGGCGGCGGCTCTGCTTGCAATGCTGCCGGGCTACCGGATCGGCGCGCGGCTCAACGTGCTGGCAACGCTGCTCACGTTGCTTGCCGCCCTCTCGCTGTTCTACGATCGGCCGCAGCCGGGACCGTATCTGCTGGTGGACGATCTCAACGTCGTTTTCATCGTGCTCACCACCTTTGTCGGCTTTACCACCAGCGTGTTCAGCGCGAGCTATATCGGGCACGAACTTGAATCCGGCCGGTTGAAGCCGAGTTTCCTGCGCTTTTATCACGCGATGTATCAGGTGCTGATGTTCGCGATGAACCTCGCGCTGGTCGCCAACAATATCGGCGTGATGTGGGTCGCTATCGAAATCGCCACGCTGACGACGGTGCTTATGGTCGGCATCTACCGAACTCACGAGGCGCTGGAAGCGGCATGGAAATATTTCATCCTTGGCAGCGTCGGCATCGCGCTGGCGCTGTTTGGAACCATCCTGGTTTACATGGCGGCGCTGCCGGTGTTCGGCGAAGGCCTCGACGCCATGGTGTGGACCGTGCTGATCACGCGCGCGGCGGCGTTCGACCCGGCGCTGCTCAACGTCGCCTTCGTGTTTCTGCTGCTCGGCTACGGCACCAAAGTGGGGCTCGCGCCTCTGCACGCCTGGCTGCCGGACGCCCATGCGGAGGGTCCTACCCCCATTTCAGCCGTGCTCTCGGGTCTTCTTCTCAATGTTGCGCTCTATGCGTTGCTGCGCTTCAAGATGCTGCTGGCGGTGAACCCGGTGGCAATCGCGCCGGGTTCGTTGATGGTGACGATGGGGCTGATCTCGGTTGTCTTCGCGAGCTTCATGCTGTTCCGCCGGCGCGACATCAAGCGTATGTTCGCCTATTCCTCGATCGAACACATGGGCATCATCGTCTTTGCTTTTGGCATGGGCGGCCCGCTGGCCAATTTTGCCGGGCTGCTGCATATGACGATGCATTCGCTGACGAAGTCGGCGATTTT
The DNA here is from genome assembly GCA_945861895.1 of Rhizobium sp. Q54. GTDB lineage: Bacteria > Pseudomonadota > Alphaproteobacteria > Rhizobiales > Xanthobacteraceae > Pseudolabrys. The sequence continues at coordinate 25,552 of CAMAWF010000027.1, read as the reverse complement.
TTTCGCCGTCGGTCACATCGCGCAGGTGAAGGGAACGCAGCGCATCGCCGACATGGGTGGGCTGACCGAAACCAATCCGGTGCTCGGTTGGGGCCTGGTGTTGGGCGTCGTCGCCATCGCCGGGCTGCCGCCGCTCGGCATATTCATGAGCGAGTTCCTGGTGGTGACCTCGACCTTTGCGCGCGAGCCTTTGCTGGCGATCATCCTCGTGTTCGGCATCCTGCTCGCTTTGGCCGCACTGTTTCTGCGCCTCAACACGATCTGTTTCGGTGAGCCGCGCGGCCCGGTCGCGAAGTCGGACGCCTCCTATGTGCCGATGTTCGCGCACCTCGCGCTGGTGTTCATGGCCGGCATCTACATGCCGCCGGCACTGGTAGCCTGGTTCCAGAATGTTGCGAAACTACTCGGATAGAGCCGGAAAACATCATGCCAGGGCTGATCGACACGCTGCCGGGAGCCCGTAGGGTCGAAGCCCATCGGCCGTGGCCGCGCGTGGTCGTTGGCGAGGAAGGGTGGCAATTCACAGCCCGGCAGCTCGTGGATGGGCAGGCTACGCTGCTCGGACTTTGGGGCGAGGCCGGTGCGGTGCATATGGCGATTTTGGCGGCGCCAACAAACGAGATTGCGGTTGTCACCTGCGAATGTCCGGGCGGAGAATTTCCGTCGGTAAGCGCGCTGCACCCGCCTGCGATGCGTCTTGAGCGCGCAATCGCGAGCCTCTATGGATTGCAACCGATTGGATTGCCGGACACGCGGCCGTGGCTCGACCACGGCTGCTGGGATGTGACGCATCCGCTCGGCGAGCGTGGCGCCGGGCCATCGGAGCGGATGCCGTACGCTTTCTTGTTGGCGGAAGGCGATGGCTTGCACCAGATCCCGGTCGGCCCGGTGCATGCCGGCATCATCGAGCCCGGGCATTTTCGCTTCACCGCCAACGGCGAGACAGTCGTGCGGCTCGAGCAGCGGCTGGGCTACGTCCACAAGGGCATTGAGTCGCTCATGGCGGGCGCGACGCTTGAAAAGGCCGCGCAGCTTGCCGGCCGCACCTCCGGCGACAGCACGGTTGCCTATGCGCTCGCTTTCGCCCACGCCGTCGAGGCTGCGCTCGAGGTGACGGTTCCGCCGCGCGCCATCTACCTGCGCGCGCTGATGGCGGAGCTTGAACGCCTCGCCAATCACTTCGGCGACATCGGCGCCATCTGCAACGATGCGTCGTTCAGCCTGATGCATGCGCAATGCAGCATTCTGCGCGAGCGCGTTTTGCGCGCGGCAAATTCCTGCTTCGGCCACCGCCTGATGATGGACCGCATCGTGCCCGGCGGCGTCGCTGACGGAATCTTTCTCCACGGTTCCGCCGATATCCAAATGCTGCTTGCCGAAATCCGGCGCATATTCCCGGCTCTGATCGAGCTTTACGACAACACCGCGTCGTTGCAGGACCGCACTGTCACGACGGGAATCGTGCAGCCATCGCTGGTGCGGCAATTCGGCGCCGGCGGCTATGTCGGGCGCGCCAGTGGCCGTGCGTTCGATGCGCGGCGCGCGCCCGGCTACGCGCCTTACGATCAGCTGACTTTCGATGTGCCCGTCTTTGAGGGCGGAGACGTCAATGCGCGCGTCTGGGTCCGCATCCGCGAGGTGGAGCAGAGCCTGTCATTGATCGACCAGATCGTGGATCGGTTGCCGGATGGCCCGATGCGGACCGGCATCGATATGGCCGGCGCGAAAGGCGAGGGTCTCGGTCTGGTCGAAGCCTTCCGTGGCGATGTTCTCGCCTGGGTGCGTATCGACGGCGGACATATCGCGCGCTGTCATCTGCGTGATGCGTCGTGGTTCCAATGGCCGCTGCTGGAAGCCGCGATCGAAGGCAATATCGTCGCCGACTTTCCCTTGTGCAACAAGTCGTTCAACTGCTCCTATTCGGGGCATGATCTTTAGGGCTTCATGATGCGAAAAATCCTGTTTGAGGGTCTGGTTCGAAGCCCGCTGACGGAAGCGCCGCCGGAGAGCGCAGACGCGGCGCTCGCCGAGCTTGCCAAAAAAGTGGACCGCGCGGCGCATCGCCGGCTGGGGCGCTCGCTCTCGATCCGCGAGGTCGATGCCGGCTCGTGCAATGGCTGCGAGCTGGAGATCCACGCACTCAACAATGCATTTTACGATCTCGAACGATTTGGCTTTCGCTTCGTCGCCTCGCCGCGCCATGCCGATGTGCTGCTGGTCACCGGCCCGGTGACCAAAAACATGCGTGAGGCGCTGCAGCGCACTCATAATGCGACGCCGGACCCCAAATGGGTTGTCGCGGTCGGCGATTGTGCGGTCGATGGCGGTCTCTTTGCCGGCAGTTATGCGGTCGCAGGCGGCGTCTCCGATGTCGTGCCCGTCGATCTGCACATCCGAGGTTGCCCGCCGTCGCCGATCCAGCTTCTCGCGGGCCTTCTCGCGCTGCTGGAACCAAGCGCCACGGCCTGAGCGGTCGAGAGATATTTTAGACTCTGGAGTCCGCTCGGCTCCGCAGAAATCCGTGAACGCGGAATTATAAAAATTCTATATCGGCTGCTGCCATATTTTCTCGTTGATTTTTTCGCGCGCCATTTCGGAAAGCATGCTGCAAAATCGCTCCGCTGCCAGGCCGAGCGAGCGGTCCTTCGGCCTGGCCAGCATCCAGGTGATGCGGAAGTCCGTTATCGGGCTTGCGCTGACCCGCTTATTCTTCAGCAGCAATGCGACGCCGCACGACGGCAGCACGGTGTAACCGAGCCCTGCGCTGACGAGATCGGTCATCAGCGGCAGCGTGTTTGCTTCGATCCGGATGTTTGGCCGCAAGCCGCGGCGGCTTAGTCCCGCTTCGACCGTCAGCCGCAAGCTGTTGGGCCGCGTGGTGAGGATCAGGGGCAGATTGGCCAGCTTGTCGATTGACACCTCCGACCGCATCGACAGCTTTGCGTGGCGCGGGCCGACCAGCAGCATTTGCTCGCATCCCAAGGCCTGCGCTGATACGCCGCGCATGGGCTCGTCGAGATTTGTCACCGCGAGATCGAGCACGCCATTGGCGACCAGGTCGCGCAGCTCTCCACTCGTTTCCTCGCTCACCCGGACGCTGACCCGCGGATATGCGTTGCAAAAATTTTTAATCAGCGGCACGGCCAGCAGAGCGCGCGGCGAGGGCGGAATTCCAAAGGCAACTTCCCCCGACGGCTCGATTGAAGCAGCGGTCACGTCATCTTTGAGCGTTCTGAGCCGGCGTTCGAACCCTTGCAGCCCTTCATGCAGACGCTTGCCGGCCTCGGTCGGCGCCACGCCGCGACCGTGACGGATGAACAAGGGCGTGCCGAAGTCGGCTTCCAGCGCCTGCATCTGCCGGCTCAGCGTAGGCTGCGAAACGCGCAACGCCTGCGCTGCGCTGCTGAGGGTACGGTGCTCGATCACGGCAAAGAAATATTGGATCTTGCTGAGGTCCAAACCGGCCTCCCTGGCCACCGGCGCCGGTAATCCCAGCGCCTGCGACAATTATACGTTTTGCGTATGGATTGTATAGGAACAATGCGATTGCTGCATGTGAGCAAGGTTGCTAGGTTTTTGGCTGGGCCGGGAGGTCGAGCGGCCTAATAGATGGGAGAGCAATCATGCGTGTCTGGCTTCGTTTATGCGCGTGCCTTTTCGGCGCGACAGCAATCCTTCTGGCCGGCGGCGTTGCGAAAGCGCAGCAGCCGATCCGCATCGGCGTGCTGCTGCCGCTCACCGGCCCGTTCGCCAAGAACGGAATTGAGAATTGGGAAGCAATGCAGATCGCCCGCGACATGATCAACGAACGCGGCGGGGTCAACGGCCGCAAGATCGAATTCGTTCAGGGCGACGCCACCAGCCCGAATGCGGCGATCAGCGAAACCGAGCGGATTATTACCAAGGACGGAATCAAGATCACCACCGGATCGTTCGCATCTCCGCTGGCGATCGCGGTCAGCCAGGCGGCGGAACGCCATGGCGTGTTCCATTGGGAGACGACCGGGGCCGCGGAAATCATCACCCGCCGCGGCTTTAAGCATACGTTTCAGGTCGGTGCGCCGGCGCGCAAATACGGCCAGGCCGCGGTCGACTTTGTCATCGAAGATGTCGCCAAGCGCCTGAAAAAGCCCGCGAGCGATCTGCGGCTCGCGTTGCTGTGGGAGAACCGGGCGTTCGGCAAGTCCGTCGGCGACGGAATTCGCGCCTATACCGGAATCAAAAAGATCAAGCTGGTCTACGACGAGGGCTACGATCAGTTCGCGACCGACATGACGCCAATCGTGCAGAAGCTCAAGGACGAGAAGCCCGATGTCTTGATCGCGATCTCGTTCCCGAACGACGCCATCCTGTTCCAGCGCAAGGCGAAGGAGCTCGACTTCAACGTGGCTGCGTTCATCGGGGTGAGTGCCGGCTATTCCTCGCCGGATCTGCGCAATTCCATCGGCGATATGGTCAACGGCCTCTTTGTGGCGGACTTCCCGCCCAAGGTGAACCCGAACGTGTTGAAACCCGATGTGCGAAAAGTCGCGGATGAGTTCTACAAGCGGTATGAGGACAAAATGAAGCGGCCACCGGCCGGCCATGCGGCGGCCGGTTTCTCCGCGGTCTGGGCCTTGTTCACCGAAGTGCTGCCGAAGGGAAAGACCTTCGAGCCGGACGAGCTGCGCGAAATTGCGCTCATGCTCGACCTGCCCGAGGGCTCGCTGGTGAACGGCAGCGGCATCAAGTTCACCAATTTCGATTGGCCTGACGATCCCAAGGATGCGGGTCAGAATTTACGCGCATCGATCGGCGTCTGGCAGTGGACCAAGAGCGGCAACGATCAGGTGTTTCCACCCAAGCTCGCGACGCATGAAGCCGCGATGGTGCCGTTACCGGTCTGGAGCAAGCGGTAAACCGATCTCAAGGCGGGGGTGAAAGCCCCCGCCGCTCCTTTGCGATTTCTCCAGCGGCTGTGCGCCATGACCACGCTTGGACAGCTTGTCATTTCCGGCATCCTCATCGGCGGCATCTACGCGCTGATGAGCATCGGCTTGACGTTGATCTTTGGCGTGTTGCGGATCGTGAACTTCGCGCACGGCGAATTTCTCATGCTTGCGATGTACGGCGCCTGGGCGGTGACCACCTTGCTGGGGTTCAATCCTTACGTCGCGGTGCTGGCGATTGTGCCCGCGATGTTCCTGTTTGGCGGCATTGTGTACCGCATCATCATCAGCCCGGGCCTGGACAAGCCGCATCTTGTCGTCGTGTTTGCGACGATGGGTCTGTCGATCTTCCTGCAAAATGTCGCGCTGATGATGATGACCGCGGATTTGTGGGATGTGCCGCCGATCTTCAGCCATGCGGTGATCGTCGGTGCATTGCGCTTTAAGGCCGAACTGTTGCTTGGCTTCCTGATCACCATCCTGTGCACTGTCGGTTTGCAGTGGGTGATCCGGGCGACCTATCTGGGCAAGGCCATCCGGGCCACCGTGCAGGATGGCGAAGCCGCGATGCTGATGGGAATTCCGGTGCCGCGTATCTTCCTCATCACATTCGCCGGCGGTTCGGCGCTGGTCGGGCTTGCCGCCTGCGTGATGATGCCGCTGTTCTCGGTGTTTCCGACGGTCGGCCTGAACTTCGTGCTCATCGCCTTTGTCGTGGTCGTGCTCGGCGGCATGGGCAGCATCGAGGGCGCGCTGATTGGCGGCATCTGCATCGGCGTGGTGCAGTCGCTCAGCAGCTATTACGTTGCGCCGGCCTTCGGGCAGATGTTCTTTTTCATCCTGTTCTTGTTGGTGATGATTTTCCGGCCGAATGGAATTCTTGGCCAGAAGGGCGCAGCGACTATCGGCATTAACGATTGAGCCGCATCGATGTCGATCGAGCCCCTGGCCCCCCCGAAAAAGCCGAAGCGCCTGCCGGTCCTGCCGCAGCGCGGCAAGCTCTCGATGTTCGAGATTGCGTTATTCGTTGCTTGCCTGGTCCTGATCGCAGTCGAACTGTCGCAGAATTTACGCGACGTTATGGTTCTTACGTTCCTGTTCGCGGGACTTGGCCTGGCGTGGAATATCGCCGGCGGATATGCCGGTTTGATCTCTTTCGGCCATGCGGCGTTCTTTGGAATCGGCGCCTATACCTCAACCATCCTGTTCGTAAGCGCCGGGCTGACGCCCTGGATCGGGCTTTGGTGCGGGGGAGTGCTGGCGGCGGCGGCCGGTGCGTTGCTTGCGCTGATTTGCGCCCGGCTGCGCGGGCCGTTCTTCATTCTCTCGACGCTGGCGGCGGCCGAGGTGGTGCGCATCGGCGCGCTGAACTGGTCCTCGCTGACCGGCGGCCCAGAAGGACTTTCGATCCTGCCGGTGGCGAACGTTGCAAACATGGTGTTCGTCTCAAAGACCGCTTATGCGGTGCTAATGCTGGCCTATGTGGTGTTCGTTTATGCGATCACCAAGGCGCTTGAGGGCTCCCGCTACGGCTATTACCTGTTCGCGGTGCGCGACGACGAGGAGGCCGCGAGCGCCGCCGGCGTGAATCCGCTGCTTGTGCGCACCGCGGCCATGGGTCTCAGCGCCTTTCTCACGGGGATCGGCGGTTCGCTGTTCGCGCAATATTTCCTCTATCTCGATCCGACATTTGTCATCTCGCCTGAATTGTCGTTCCAGTTTGCGCTGTTGCCGGCTGTCGGCGGCCTCGGCACCGCGATCGGTCCGGTGCTCGGCTCGTTCCTGATTACGCCGCTTTCGGAATTGCTGCGCTCCTATCTCGGCAATGCGGCCGCCGGGCTGCATCTCGTCATCTACAGCGCCGGGCTTATTGTGGTGATGCTTTATTTTCCGGGCGGGCTGGCCGCGGCGTTGAACCGGCTCGGGCGCGGATGGAAGCGCAAGCCATGACCGCCATCCTCGAGGTACGCAATCTCAGCCGCGCATTCGGGTCGCTTATGGCGGTCAACGATGTCAGCTTCAATGTCGAGCAAGGCGAACTGCTGGGCCTGATCGGCCCTAACGGCGCGGGCAAAAGCACACTCTATAATCTGGTCGCCGGCCTGTTGCGCCCCACGCGCGGCGAGATCGTGTTTGACGGTCAAAATGTGACCGGCTGGAAATCCCACCGGATCGCTCAGGTCGGTATCGCGCGGACGTTTCAGATTCCAAAGCCCTATCGCCAGCTCTCGGTCGTCGAAAATGTAATGCTCACCGCCTTCCAGCAGGAGCGGACCGTTTCCGGGGCGATGGCGCTTGCGGAGGCGACGCTCGCCGATGTCGGCCTGAGCGAATATCTCACCGCGCCGGTGGGAACGCTGACCGTGGGATTGCTCAAACGGCTGGAAGTGGCGCGTGCGCTGGCCATGCGGCCGAAGCTCGTTTTGTTCGACGAGATCATGGCGGGGCTGACGCCGGCTGAGATTGGCGTGATGACCAATTTTGTCGCCCTGTTGCCCGCGCGCGGCATCACGGTGATTTGGGTCGAACACGTGCTCTACGCGATCATGAAAACGGCGACTCGAATTATGGTGCTCAACCGGGGCGAGCTGATTGCAAACGGCCCGCCCGCCGCCATCGCCCGCGACCCCGCTGTAGTGAAGGCTTACCTCGGCGAGGAGATGACCATTGCTTGAAGTAAAGGACCTCAACGCATTCTATGGTCCGGTGCAGGTCCTGCATGGCGTCAACCTGTCGGTTGCGGCATCCGAGATCGTCGCGCTCGTCGGCGCCAACGCCGCCGGCAAAAGCACGCTGATGTTCACGCTTGCCGGTCTGCGAACCACCCACACCGGGAGCATTCTGCTGGACGGAGAGCCGATCGGCGATTTTCCGGCCTATGAGCGCGTTCCGCGCGGACTTGTTCTCGTTCCCGAGCGGCGGCGTCTATTTCCCTTCATGAACGTCATCGAAAACCTGGAAATCGGGGCTTATTCGGCGGCCGCGCGGCCGGTGGCGCGAGATACTTTGGATGAGGTCTTCCAGCTTCTCCCCGTGCTTGCCGAGCGCCGCAAGCAGGTTGCCGGCTCGCTCAGTGGCGGCGAGCAGCAGATGCTGGCGATCGGGCGTGCGCTGATGGCAAAGCCGCGCGTGCTGTTGCTCGATGAGCCGACCGAAGGATTGGCTCCGATCTATGTGAAACTTCTGTTCGATCTCATCGTCAACCTGCGGCGCAGCGGCCTCACCGTGCTGATTGTGGAGCAGAATGTGCACCATGTCTTGCGCACGGCCGACCGCGCCTATGTCCTCGAAAATGGCCGCATCGTACTGCAAGGGCAGGGCGAATCCCTGCTCAAAGACGAACGGCTGAAAGTTGCCTACCTGGGACTTTGAACATGATCACCGATATTCATCGCCACTTTGTGCCTGACGAGTTTCTCCGCTTTGTGCGCGGCCGGGAAGAATTTGCAGTGAAGATAAAGCGCGCCGAAGGCGAGGCGGTGGATATCGATATCCGTGGAATGCATTTTGGCCTGAACACGACGTTCTTCAAGCTCGCACGGCAGATCGAGCGCATGGATCGCGAGGGTGTCGAACGCGCGGTTCTCTCGCTTGCGACGCCGTTCATCGATTATCATCTCGATGCGAAACTTGCAGTCGAAGCGGCGCGTATTTACAACGACGCGCTAGCGCAGGAAATCGCACGGAACAAGCAACGTTTCAGGGCGTGGGCGTTCCTGCCGATGCAGGATCCGAATGCCGCCGCCGGGGAATTGCGGCGGTGCGTGCGCGAGCTGGGCTTTGCCGGCGGCCACATCGCTTCCAATGTGCGCGGCGTCTATCTCAACGATCCGCAGTTTTGGCCGATTTTTGAGGCGGCCGTGGAGCTCGACGTTCCACTGTTCGTGCATCCGGCCGATCCGGCAGGAAGAGAGCGGACAAGGGAATATGAGCTCACCATCGTTGCGGGATATCTGTTCGACAGCACGATCAACATTCTAAAATTGATTTGCTCCGGATTTCTCGATCGCTGGCCGCGCCTCAAGTTGATCTTCGCTCACGCCGGAGCGTTCAGTCTCGTGCTGCGGGCACGAATGCAGCGCGAGGTGGATACCAACCCGCAGCTTGCATCTGTCCTCACCGCGCCGGTCGGGGAGTATCTGCAACGTTTGTACTTCGATACGATCTGTTTCGAGCCAGCCATCCTGCGATACGCTGCAAGCGTCGTTCCCATCGAGCATCTGATGCTGGGGAGCGATGCGCCTTTTCCGCTCGGCGAGCCTGAGCCGGTGAGTTTCGTTCGCAACGCCCTGCCGGCCGCGCAAGCGAACGCTATCTTGCACGAGAATTTCGATCGATTGATTGGGGGTTAAAATGGATATCCGCCGTATTGTTCTGGTCAAAGACACAATCTTCGCGGAAGCGGGGCTGCCGGCGATTGAACCGGTGACCCGGGTTGCCGTATGCGCGGTGATTGCAAATCCTCTTGCCGGCCAAGCCACCGACAATCTCGAAGTGCTGATACCGCTTGGGGCGAAACTCGGCGAGCAGCTGGTCCGCGAGGCGTTGGCGGTGTTGCGGCGGCCGGCCGTCGCTTATGGCAAGGCCGCCATTGTCGGCGTTTCGGGCGACATCGAGCATGCCGCCGCTCTCCTGCATCCGCGCATTGGCAAGCCAATGCGGGATGCGATCGGCGGCGGGCAGGCCATCATTCCTTCGAACGTGAAAATCGGGGCGGCTGGCGCCGAAATAGACGTGCCGCTCGGCCACAAGGACGATGTCTGGTCCTTCGACCACTTCGACACGATCACCGTCTCGGCGCCGGGTGCGCCCCGTCCGGATGAGATCGTTGTCGTCGTCGCGCTCTCGGACGGCGGGCGGCCGCGGCCGCGCGTGTCGAAGGCCGGGGCGATTCTGCCGGGGAACCACGCATGATTGCGGTAATCGAGAACGCCTTGTCGCCCGGGGTCTTCGCGTCGCATTTCTGACGGGCGAATTTCCGGCCCTCAGCTTCCGCCGAATTTGGCCGGCCGCTTGGCATGAAATGCCTCGACACCTTCGCGGAAATCGTCGGACTGGCGCAACCGGCTGTAGCAGTGGCCTTCAAGCTCGATCGCGATGGAAAGGGTGGAGTCCTCGGTGTCGTTGAGCAGCTTCTTGGCCGTGCGTTGTGCGAGCGGCGAGAACGTCAGCAGTTCCTCGACCAGCGCATCGGTCGCCGCCTCAAGCTTGCCGTCGGGCACGCATTCGGTCGCGATCCCCCAATCGCAGGCCTGCTTGCCGGAGATGCGTTTTGAGCGCATCACGATATCCTTTGTGCGCGTGATGCCGACGATCTTTTGCAGCCGCGCCGAGCCGCCCGAGCCGGGAATTTGACCCAGCTTCTGTTCCGGCAAGGCGTAGAAGCAGGTTTCGGAGACGATGCGGAAATCGCAAGCAAGCGAGATTTCGAAGCCGACGCCGAAAGCAAAGCCGCGGTTGACGGCGATCACCGGCTTGGCGCAGCGGGCGGGCGCCGCGATATTCCAGGCCAGCTTCGAGACGTGCTCGGGCGATGCCTCCATGAATCCCTTGATATTGCCGCCGCTGGAGAAATGCTCGCCGGCGGCGCGCAGCACGATCACCCGCACGCGCGCATCCTCGTCCAGCGTTTCGAAAACCAGCCTCAACTGATCGCGTTGCGGCATTGAAATGATATTGAACGGCGGCCGCTCGAGAATAATGTCGGCGCGCCGGCGTTCGGCGGCGATCTCCACCCGGAAACCGTCAAGCGCGGCAAGGCGCGGGTCGGTGAATGTCATGCTCGTCATGCTGCGGTTCCTCGGTGGTGTGGACTGGCGGGGACTTTCTCATGGTCGTATTCGCCGGCGATCAGCTTGCGGCGCAGCAGCTTTCCGACCGGAGATTTCGGAATCTCCGCGACGAAAACGTAGCGGCGCGGACGTTTGAAATTGGCAAGGCCGGAGGTTCGGCAGAACTGGTCGAATTCGTCATGCCCGACGGGTGTGCGCCGCTTGATAAACGCCGCGATAATCTTGCCCCATCGCTCGTCGGGCAGACCCACGACCGCGACTTCCAGCACGGCCGGATGCAGCGAAAGGCAGCTCTCGATCTCGACCGGCGACACATTTTCCCCGCCGGTGATGATCATGTCATCGACCCGGCCGGTGACGAATAAATCGCGGTCGGCGTCGAGATAGCCGGTGTCGCCGGTGAAATACCAGCCCTGCCGCAAGGCTTTGGCGTCGGATTCGGGCCGGCGCCAATAGCCCTCGAAGGATTCATCGCCCGCCAGAAGCGCGATGATCTCGCCTTCCTCGCCGGTCGCGGCGGCATCGTCGGGCGAGGCGGCGCCGAGCTTCACCACACGGATGCGCTGGTTGATGCCGGCGCGTCCGGCGGAGCCAGGCTTTGCCGGCGCATTCTGCGCGACGGTGAAGGTGTAGATTTCCGACGAGCCGTAATGATTGACGAAAAGTTCCGGCTTGAACGCGGCCTGGAGTTGCTTGAGCAGGCCGTCGGTCATGGGCGCGCCGGCAAATCCAAGCTTGCGGACCGAGCTCACGTCTGCCTTCGCAAAGCGCTCATGCTGCAGGAGGTCATGGTAAAGCGTCGGCACGAGATAAAGATTGGTGATTTTTTCGTCGGCGATCAGCTCAAGCGCCTTTGCCGCGTCGAAGCGCGGCAGGCACACGAAGGCGCCGCCGATCAGCGACATCGCCAGCAGCGAGCGCACACCCATGGTGTGATACAGCGGCATGATGCCCAATGTGCGCTCGCCATGCCGGTAAAGATTTTGCGCGACATGGGCGAGCGCCGCGGCGCGCTCGGTGCGCTGGCGTCGCGGAACGCCTTTTGGCCGCGCCGTGGTCCCCGAAGTGTACAGCATGATCGACCAGGCCTCGGCGCCGGCCCTTGGTTGCACGTTGGGCGCCGTGCGCTCGAAGAGCGCGGCCCATCCGATCTCGCTGTGTTTTGGCGCGTCGAGTGCGATCCGCCGCCTCGACTGCGCGGCGGTCGATTGCGCGACAGCCGCCGCCGACACCTCCTCGTAGACGACGGCCTTTGCCTCCGAATTCTCGACGCAGAAATCGATCTCGTCGGCGCTGGCGCGCCAGTTGATCGGCGTCACGATGATGCCCGCGAGCTGGCACGCCCAATGGATGGTCGCGGCTTCCCAGCGGTTTTGCAGCACGGTGAGAAGATGATCGCCCGGCGCGAGGCCGAGCTCATCCAGCCCCGCGACAAGCGCGCAGATGCGGCGATACCATTCGGCATAGGTCAGCCGCATTTTGCCGTCGACGATCGCGAGCGCATCCGGATCGCGCTCGACGCTCGCCAGAAGACTGTTGCCGAGGTCAAGCATGCGGTGGCGGCTCCCGCAGTCTTCGCGCGGCGTCGAGTGCCGCGGCCAGGATCGGCACATATCCGGTGCAGCGGCACAGATGACCGCCGAGGAATTCGCGCAGCGCAGCCTCGCCAGGGTCGGGATTGGCGCGCAGATAATAGTCGAGCGACATCAGGATGCCGGCGGTGCAAAATCCGCATTGCAGCGCGTGATGACGGCGGAATGCTTCTTGCAGCACCGACAACCGGCCGGGTTCGGGGCCGAGCCCTTCGACGGTGCGCACCTGCGCGCCCTCGATTTGCACCGCAAGCGTGAGGCAGGCGCGCGCCGGCACGCCGTCGATCTGCACCGTGCAGGCGCCGCAGACGCCATGCTCGCAGCCGACATGGGTGCCGGTCATGCCGAGCGTATGGCGCAGGAAGTCGGTGAGCAGCATGCGCGGCTCGGCTTCCGCCGCGACCGGCCGGCCATTGAGCTGGAAAGCGACGCGGTGACGGGCTTCAGCGCTCAGGCGCGGCATCGGCGCGCCTCCTCGATGGTCGCGCGGCCAAGCCGGCGGACAAGTCCGCGGCGATAGCTCGCAGTGGCGTGCAGATCGTCGCGCGCGTCGAGCTGCCAGGCGAATTCATCGAGCGCGTCGTCGAGCGCCGCGCCGTCGATATCTGAATAATCGCGGGCGATGGGCCGGTCGGCGACGCCGCCAACGGCAAGCCTGATGCCGCGCGCATGCGCAACGGCAGCACAGGCGACAATGGCGAAATCGCCGTGCCGCCGGCCGAATTCCTGGAACGCATAGCCGTGGCCCGCGCGCCGGCAGGGGAAAATCGCGGCCTCGATCATCTCGTCGTCGGCGCGGGCGGTCGACATCAGCCCGGTAAAAAATTGCGCTGCCGGGACGCGGCGGCGGCGGCGCGACGACAATTCGAGTGTTCCTTCAAGCGCCAGCAGCGCGAGCGGGATTTCGGCGCTCGGATCGGCATGCGCGAGCGAGCCGCAGACCGTGCCGCGGCTTCGGGTTTGTGCGTGGCCGACCCAGGGCAGTGCGGCGGCGAGCAGCGGCACCGTGCGGGCAAGTTCCGGCCAGGCCAGCAATTGTTGTTGCGTAACGGCGGCCCCGATTCGGATGTTCTCGCCATCGCCGGCAATTTCCGCCAGTTCTGGAAGCCGCATGATGTCGACCACGACTTTCGGGCGCGCGAGCCGCATCGAGAGCATTGGCAGCAGCGTCTGCCCGCCGGCGATGACGCGCGCATCGCCGCCTTCGGCGGCCAGCACCGCGTGCACTTGCGCCAGCGTTTCGGCGCGGACGTAGTCGAAGCGCGCGGGCTTCACGGGCGCCTCCGGAAGATTGCGCGCAGCCGCGCGAACAGTCCGGTCCTGGCCGCTCCGCCGGCGTGACGGGCGAGCGCCTCGAAGAACTGGCGAATGACAAGACGCGTCGCGCCGTCCAGCAGACGGCCGGCGACGGAGGCTACTTTGCCGCCGATCTCCGCATCGTAATCGTATGAAATCCGCGTGCCGCCCTGTTCACTGGCGGCGAGCGCGATCCGGCCCGCGCCGCGGCCGTCGCCGAGCGCGCCGGTGACAGAACCCGTCAGCGTTACGCTCTTTGGCGGCACAAGCTGCGACAATATAATCTCCGCGCTGTAACGCCCCGATACCGGACCGACGCCAAGCGTGACGGCGGCGCGAAAATGAGTGTCGGAAAGCTTTTCGACGCCGTGACAGCCGGGGATGATCGCAGCAAGCGTGCCGGGGTCGAGCAGCATGCGCCAGACCGCCTCGGGAGCAGCCTTGACGTCCGCGCTGCCGCTGCCGTGCAGCCGCCGTCCCGCGAACGGTTTGGTGGCAGGTACGTTCTGCGCCCGGCGCGGCGCGCCTTCGGCCGGATGAACATGCGCCGCGAGCTTTGCCGGCGTCATCGGCAGATTTATTTCCGCAATGCCGAGCGCATCGGCCACCGCGTTGGCAAGGCACACCGGCGTGCTCATGCAATTGCCCTCGCCGACACCCTTGGCGCCGAGCGGCGTGAATGGCGACGGCGTCTCCACATGCAGGATTGTCAGCGCCGGAACCTCCATTGTCGTCGGCACCAGATAGTCGGCGAAGGTGCCGGTGAGGAAGCTGCCGTCGCTGGCGTAAGCATATTCCTCATACAGCGCCGCGCCCACGGCGTGCGCGAAGCCGCCGGTGATTTGTCCGGCCACCATCGCCGGATGCAACACGCGCCCGCAATCGTGCATGGTCACGTATTTGTCGATGCGTACCGCGCCGGTCACGCGGTCGATCTCGACGCCGCAAAAATCGAAAATGAAGCCGTAACAGAGCGAGGAATTGATCCCGTCGTCCTCCGTCGGCGCGGTCAATTCCGGCGGCGTCCAGAACACGGTTTCGCGCAAGGCGTGGTCGCCATCGGCTTGCGTTCCGGGCGACCAGTGGCTGGCGGCGGCAACCCGCGTGAACGATACGGCATTGTCGGGATTGCCGCGTGCGTGCACGCGTCCGCCGGCAAATTCAATTTCGCCGACCGGCACATTGAGTTGCGCAGCGGCGATGCGTTGCAGTTTCGCCTTGAGCTTCATCGCGGCAAGGTGCGCCGCGCCGCCGACCGCGCCGGCAAAGCGGCTGGAGTAATTGCCCGATGCGATCGACCAGGCATCGCGCCCGGTATCCAATTCGGCGACGACGCGAATATCGGCCGGCGTGAGACCGAGCGCGTCGGCGACGATTTGCGCCAGCACCGTGCGATGGCCCTGGCCCTGCGGCACCGACGCCACGTGAACGCTGACCGATCCCAATGGGTCGAGCGCAACGGTCGCCGTTGCATGCGCGCCGTTCTTCGGCCCTGCGCGGCGGCGCTCCTGCGGCGTGAGCACCGTGGTGATGTAGCCCATGTTGGAGACGCTCGGCTCGACCACGGCGACGCTGCCGATGCCGTAGATGCGCCCTTCCGCGCGAGCGCGTTCGCAGCGCTTGCGCAAGTCGGCATATCCGCCGTCGGCCAATGCGATGTCGACGGTGTGCGCGTAATTGCCGGAATCGAGCAGTCCGCCGGTGGCGGTGCGATAGGGAAAAGCATCCGCCGGAACCAGATTGCGGCGAATGACATCGATGGGATCGAGCTTGAGCTCGACGGCGATGCGCTGCATCAGGCGCTCAAGCGCGTAATACACCTGCGGGCCGCCGAAGCCGCGGTTAAGTCCGGTCGGCGTCTTGTTGGTCAGCACCACGCGGTTGCGCACGGAGACGTGACGGATGTCATAGGCGCCGGTGAGAACTCCGTGCATCCGGTAGAGCGTCGCCGGTTCGGGCGCGCGGATATGCGCGCCGACATCCTCGATCTGGTCCCAGGCAAGCGCGCGCACGCGGCCGTCGGCATCGACCGCGGCGTCGAGCTTGGTCGCGCGATTGGTGGCGGAAACGGACGCGGCGAGATGTTCGAGCCGGTCCTCGATCCACTTCACCGGCTTGCCGGCGGCGCGCGCGGCAACCGCGATCAAGACGATATAGGGGAACAGGCCCTGCTTGATGCCGAAGCTGCCGCCGGAATCCGGCGGCGTGCGCAGCCGCAGCCGGTTGCCGGGCACCTTGAGCGCCCGCGCCATCACCGAGTGCAGGCTGAACGGCCCCATGAAATTGGCGAGCACATCATAGGCCTGTTCGCCGGGGTCGTATTCGGCGATCAATCCGTAAGTCTCGATCGGCGTGCAGGAATTGCGCGGATAATGGATCGATACCGACACCCGCCGCGCGGCCTCGGAAAAGGCGCGTTCCGGATCGCCGTAACAGAACGAGCGGTCGTTTGCGATGTTGGAGCCAAGTCCGTCATGCAGCGGCGGCTGCGCCGGATCGAGCGCGGCGAGGGGATCGACGATTGCCGGCAACGGATCGTAATCGATTTCGATAAGGTCGAGCGCGTCCTCGGCCAGATAGCGATCGGCGGCGACGACCACTGCGACCGGTTCGCCGACGTAGCGCACGCGGTCGAGCGCAATCGGCCAGCATTCGATCGGGGCTTTCACGCCGACGGCGAGGCTCGCCGAAAGTGAGGCGACATCGCGCCCGGTGAGCACCACCGCGACGCCGGGCGCCTGCCGCGCGGTGTCGGCGCGAATGGCGCGGATCGCGGCATGGGCATGCTGCGAACGCAGAATGGCGGCGTGCAGCGTTCCCGGCCGGACGCCGAGATCGTCGATGAAGCGCCCGCGCCCGGACAACAGCGCGGCGTCTTCGACCCGTTCGATCGATTGACCGATCCAGCTTGCGGCCGTTGCCGTCATGCGTTGGCGTTTCCCGATGTGTTTCTCATTGATGCCTGCGGCATTCTTCGGCGCCTGCGGCATTCTTGCCGAATTATCGGCTCATGCAAGGCAAAGAAAAGGGCGGCGTCCCGGAGAATGGGGCGCCGCCCAAGCTGCTCGAATGTTTTCTGCCGGCGCCGATTATTTGGCGACGTTCACATATTTTCCGTCGATCACCTTGAGGATGGCGCTGGAGCCCGCGCCGTCGCGCACTTCGTTCATGGTGATCTCGCCTGCGACGCCGGGGAAGTTCTTCAGACCACCCAGGCAAACGCGTATTTTGTCGCGATCGGAATCGAGATCGGCGGGCTTGTTGGTGACGCCCGATTTCTCGAAGCAGTACTTGTAGGAATAGATGATGTCGTAAGCGCGCGGGCCGCCATAGGGAGGCTTCGCACCGTTGAGCTTGACGACGACTTTCTTGAGATAAGCCTGCACCTCCGGACGCGGATCGTCGATCCACGCCGCCGTCGACATGTAAGTGCCTTCGGCGGCCTTGCCGGCGATATCGATGTAGCCCGGCGCGCTGGCGCAGGCGCCGCCCACGATCGGCACGTTGAGGCCTTGCTTCTGCATTTCCTTCGCGATGGCCGCCGCGTTCTGATAGCAGGAGCCAAGTCCGATGCCTTCGGCACCGAGCGACTTCGCCTTGGTGACCTGCGCCGAATAGTCGGTGTCCTTGGTGCGGTAGGTCAGCGAGTCGAGCACCTCGATGCCGTTCTCCTTGAACAGCGGCGGCAGCACGCTGGCGCCTTCGGACTTGGAAACCGCGTCCTCGGCGTCATAGATGATGACGACTTTCTTCATCTTGTATTCTTTCACCCATGCCGCGACCACCGGCTTGAGCTGCTTGTCGCTGGTGAGCGTATTGCGGAACGCCCACGGGCTCATGGCGGAGAGGCCGGGCTTGGACGAGCAATAGGAATTGATGACCGTCTTCAAGCGTTCGAGTTGCGGCGCGATGGTCTCGAATGGGCCGCTGAAGCAGGGGCCCGAAATCGCCAGCACCTTGTCGCGCTCGACCAGCCGGCTGACGGACTTGAGGGCTTCCGCCTCCAGAGTTTGGTAGTCGTAGCAGATCAGTTCGATCGGCAAGCCGCCGATGCCGCCTTTGGCATTGATCTCTTCGACCGCGATCTCCATCGACGCCTTGCCGGCCTGGCCCCATTCGGTGCCTTTTCCGGTCAAGGGGGCCAGACAGCCGATCTTGACGGTACGCCCATCCAGTTTCGCCGCGTCGGCGCTGCCGATGGGCGATAAAGCAAATGCAACGGCCACAATGGCCGTTGAAGCGATGAAATTCCAAGAAAGCCGCATTGGACTATCCTCCCACGAGAGTTGTCTGATCGATTTTTAATCGATGCTTGATCGCACCACGCATTTCATCTCATCATAATACCGGATCATGCGATATTAGCCCGATTTATGAGAAATGACACCCCTGGCGGGGGTGCATCTCTTGCGGTTTCCAGAGCGTCACGCCGCGCTCTGGCCGAGATAAGTTCGTTGCACCTCCGGCATTTTAAGCAGTTCCTGGCCCGATCCGCGCAATACGATACGGCCGCGCTCCATGACATAGGCGTGGTCGGCGACTTGCAGCGCCTGGCGGGCATTCTGTTCGACCAGCAGGATGGTCTTGCCCTCCTGCTGGAGTTCGCGAAGCGTCAGAAAAATCCGGGTGACGAATTTGGGGGCCAGCCCGAGCGAGGGCTCGTCGAGCAACAGCAGCCGCGGCCGGGCCACCAGCGCGCGCCCGATCGCCAGCATCTGCTGCTCGCCGCCGCTGAGCGTCGCGGCCATCTGGTCCCGCCGTTCGGCCAATGCGGGAAAGCGTTCGAGGACCTGGCCGATGTCGCGCTCAACCTCCGAATCGCCGCGCACGTAGGCGCCCATGCGGAGATTGTCGAGCACCGTCATCCGCTTGAGAATGGCCCGGCCTTCCGGCACATGGCTGATGCCGAGGCCGACAATCTTGTGGGCCGGGCGCCGCGCGATGCCGCTGCCTTCGAATTCAATCGCGCCGGCCGTCGGCCGGATCAAGCCGGAAACGGTTTTCAACAGCGTCGTCTTGCCGGCCCCGTTCGCGCCGATCAGGGTGACGATCTGTCCCTGCTCGATTTTCATTTCAACGTCGTGCAGCACTTCGATCTTGCCGTAGCCCGCACGCAGATTGTGAATCGCCAGCATCGTCATAGCTGCACGTCCTCGCCCAGGTAGGCTTCGATCACCGTCGGGTTGTTTTGAATCTCTTTCGGGTTACCGTCGGCAATCTTGGTCCCGAAATTGAGCACCGTGACGCGGTCCGATATGTCCATCACCAGCCGCATGTCGTGCTCGACCAGCACGATGGTGACGCCGCGGTCGCGGATGCGGGTAATCACTTCGTCGAGTTCCTGAGTTTCGTGCGGGTTCATGCCGGCGGCCGGCTCGTCAAGCAGCAGCAGCCGCGGCTTGGTGGCGAGCGCGCGCGCCATTTCCAGCTTGCGCTGATCGCCATAGGCGAGATCGGACGCCTTGGCGTCGCGCTGGCCGGCGAGGCCGAGGAACTCCAGAAGTTCGAGGGCGTTCGCGCGCATCGTGCGCTCCTCCTGCGCCTCGCCGAACGGGCGTTGCAGGACCGCCTTGCCGAGCGCCTTCCATACCGACGGATAGGAGCGGCAGTGTTCGCCGATCATGACGGTTTCCAAAACCGTCAAGTGAGGGAACAGGCGGATATTCTGGAAAGTGCGCGCGATGCCCTTGACGGTGCGATTGGATGGCCGCGCGTCGTCGACCAGCCGGCCTTCGAACAGGATGCGTCCCGCATCGGCGGAGAGCACGCCGGTGATCAGGTTGAAGAACGTCGTTTTGCCGGCGCCATTGGGGCCGATCAATGCGTGGATATGGCCGCTCGCCACTTCGACATTGACGTCGTTGAGCGCGTAGAAGCCGCCGAAGCGCTTGGTCAGCCCCTCGATCGCAAGGCAAACGCCGTTGGCGGTCTGCTCAAGCATGGCCGGGCTTCCAGCGCGTGAACGGCAGGCGGCGCAGGCTATCGCGCGTGAGCAGCCCGTCCGGCCGCACGATCATCATCACGATGAGAATGATGCCATAGACGATCAGCCGCTTGGCGTTTTCGAAATCGAGGAAAGCATGCAGGAAATCGTAAACGCGATTGACGGGGAAGAAATTAGTCCACGCCACCGGCAGCAATTCCAGCCATTCGCGCAGCGTGCGCAAAAATTCCGGCAGCAAAGTGAGTACCGTGGCGCCGAGCGCCGGGCCCCAATAGGTGCTGCCGCCGCCGACCACGACGAAGGTGAGAATTTCGACCGCGAGCATGATGTTGAACGTGGTGGAGTCCATGAACGTCGCATGATGGGCATACAGCCCGCCGGCGAGGCCCGCGATCATCGCGCCGATGCCGAAGGCGAGAAGCTTGATGCGCACCACGTCGACGCCCATCACCTCGGCGGCCACCTCGTCCTGGTGGATTGAATCCATCGCGCGGCCGAGGCTCGATCGTTCGATCCGGGCAAAAAACAAGATCAGCGCGACGATGATGATGGCTGTGTATGTCAGCGTGTGCGGATTGAACGAAATATACCGGAAGCCCTGCGCGCCGCCGACATATTCCCAACTCAGCACGATGACCTGGACAATTTCGGAAAATCCCAGCGTCAGCAGCAGCAGATAAACGCCCTTGATACGCAACGCCGGAAATCCGACGACGACACCGACAATGCCGGCCACCACGCCGCCGATCGCAAGCGCGACGGGAAACGGCAGGCCGAACTTCTGCGTCAGTATAGCGGACGCATAGGCGCCGACCGCCATGAAGCCGGCTTGCCCGAGCGACACCTGGCCGGTCTTGAACGGCGCATAGAAGCTGTAGGCGGCAATGATATTGATGCCGGTGAAAATAAGAATGGACTGCGTGTACCCGTCGAGCATGCCCGGCGCTACCTTTGGTCGATGGTGCGGGTGCCGAACAGGCCGGTCGGCTTGTAGAGCAGAATGAGGATGAGAATGAGGAACGAAAAGAAGTCGCGCTCGGTGGTGCCGATATAGGCGGCCGAAAGGATTTCGATCATGCCGAGCATCAGGCCGGCGACCATCGCACCCGGCACGTTGCCGAGCCCGCCCAGCAGCATGACGATGAGCCCCTTCACCGCCGCGCCGAGGCCCATGAACGGCGAGATGCTGCTGTTTTTGAGGCCGTCGAGAACGCCGGCGATGCCGGCGATGCCGGAGCCGATGACGAAGGTGATCAGCACCACCCGGTTGACATCGACCCCGAGCAGGGCGGCGGTTTCGTGATTTTCGGCGGTGGCGCGAATGGCGCGGCCGGTCTTGCTGCGCTCAATGAACAGCCAGAGCAACACCATCAGCGTCACGGCGACTGCCAGAATGAAAATTTGCACCGAACTAATGGTCACCGGTCCGAAATGGTAGAGCTGCTGCTTGATTGTCTCGGGAAACGCCAGTTGCCGGCCGCCGATGAGATAGACAGCGAGGTTTTGCAGAACGATGGTGAGCCCGATCGTGCTGATCAACGGCGCCAGCGGGCGATCTTTGCTCACCGGACGCACGGCGACAAATACGGCGACAATCCCGAGTGCGCCGCATGCGATCATGGCGCCCAATAAAGCGCCATAGATGTCGACGCCGGCGTAGATGACCAGATAGAGCCCGACAAACGCGCCGACCATGAAAACTTCGCCATGCGCGAAATAGAGCAGGTTGAGCACGCCGAAAATCAGCGTGTAGCCGATCGCCACCAGCGAATAGGACGCCCCGAGCATCAAGCCGTTGATCAATTGCTGGTAAATCATGGGGTGCTGGACTCGGGGCCTAACGCGCGCCGTCGTTCGGCGGCAGCTCAATCGGCAATGGCTTGGGGGCAGGAGGCGCACAAAGGCCTAGAACTTTGTGGCCTAGAACTTTGTGGCCTGGAATTCTGTGGCCTGAAACTCCCTGCACGGTACGACGCTCCCCCGAGGCTGCTGCGGCTATATTTTTTTGTATCATAGGCTGCTCGAAACGCCCGTCGCAACAGCCGCTTGACGGCCCGGCATGCCCGGCAATCGGCGATTTGTCGCAACCATAATCGCAACCTCCTCAGACCGGCAGTTTCTTCGCAGGGCTTTGCACGAGCAATTCCTGCCGATGCACCAGCATGGCGAGCAATATGAGCAGGACATTGATGCCCACCATCGCCCATAAGGCGCTCTCCCAGCGGCCGGTTCTGGAAACTTCCGCGGCCAGCGCGGTTGGGCCGACGAATTGCGCGAGATTGGAAGCCTGAACCAGAACGCCGTTGACGATGCCGATTTGCGCAGACGATTTCGCGAATGACGGAGCAATGGCAAACGCCGCCGACGCGATGATGCCGCCCGCGCCGCACAGGACGAGGCTGGAAATATAGCGAGCGAGGTCGGGAATGTAGATCGTGAAAGTGCCGAACGCGCAGACGGCCATGACGGCGCCGGAGAGCGCGATCATCGCCCACGGCGTAGCGCCACGATGCAGGAGCCAGCCGCCAAAAAAATTGCAGACGCCGTTGCCGGCGACGACGAGGGCCGTCAACGCCGCCGCCGCCGCGGCGCCGATGCCGCGCTCCTCGATCATGAAGGTCGGCATCCATGTGATGATGGCGTAAAGTTGCGCCCCATAGAGCGCAAAGCAGCCGCCGACGAGCCAAGGCCCCGATCGCGAGATGCCGGAGCGGATGTTTTGCCACAGCGGTACGCCGCTATCCGGCGTGCGATGGCCGCGCGCGCCGCGTCCGAATGCCCACATGACGGCGGCCCCGGCCGCGGCGAGCATCGCGACATCGATCCACAGAGAGCGCCAGCCCCCCGCCTGCAACGCGAAGGGCGCCGCCAGGATCATTAATGAAACACCGCTTGGCATGTATCCCGGCCAGAATCCGAGCGCCATGCTGCGGTCGCGGCCGCTTGCCGCCCGGGCGATGATCGCGGGCGCCGCCACCACAACCGCAAGAAAGCCGACGCCTTCCAGAAAGCGGCTGAAAATGAGCTGCGGGGCGCTCGATACCAGGCTGCCATAAAATCCGCTGGCCGCCATCAATGCGAGCCCGGCAATGGACAGCCGCCAATGATCGAGGCGGTCGGCAATGGCGCCAAGAAAAATCGCGATCAACATTCCTGTCGCGCTGAACATCGAGGCCAGCCACCCGGCCGTGACAATGTCGAGGGCAAGCTCTGCGCGGATTGCCGGCAAGGCCGGCGGTAATTTTCCGACATGGCCGGCGGCGATCACCCCTGCGAGCAAGGCCACGGCGACCGCGCTCCACCGCGTCACCGGTTGGCTTGCCGTGGAATGTGTGGTGTGCATGCCGGTTTCGCGCGCTAGTGCGCCGCTGCGGAAAAGTCTTGCATGACGCGCGATGCCGCCACATGCGCCTTGCGCGTCGTCGCGGGCGTATTCCGGCTGCGGCCGACGAAGCGCGGAATGCCGGCGGTGATGACCGCGCCGATCGCCGCGATGTCGCCGTGCTTGATGGCCGCGAGCGCCGTCGGCTGGGTGCCGCCGTCGGGGGCGTCGATCAATACGATATCGGCGGCCTTGCCCGGCGCGATAAATCCGCTGTCCAATCCATATATCCGGGCGTTGCTGCCGCTGGCGGCGCAGATGAATTGCTCCGGCGGCATGTCGGTCAGGCTGGCGAGATGCGCGATGGTGTAGAGCATGCCGAGCGGCATGATGCCGCTTCCGGTGGGGGTATCGGTTGCGATGATGAAGCGATCGAACGCGTCATGCGCCAGCGCGAGCTTCGCGCACAGCAGAGTGGTGCGCAGATTTCCCGCCGTGCAAACCTGCAATGCGATTTTCGACTCGAGAATGACGCGCTCGAAATCGGCGTCGGGCATGGCCGTCGGCCCGCCGTTGATATGGAAGGAGACATGCGGGTGCATCTTGAGCAGATGGTCGCCGGTGATAGCGCCCGATCCCGGTATCGACGATCCGCCGGTGTGACAGGTCGTGAGCAGGCCCGCGGCCTTGGCGTCGGCGACCAGCGGAACGTAATCGTAAGAGCTGCGGACCGCGCCGAATCCAGCCTTCGCTAGGCGGACGCCTTTTTTTGCAAGCTCCTGGAAATCCGCGAGCTTGAGGCCCGGCTCCAGAATCACAGAGCCGGCAATGACGCGCATTCCACCCGGCCGCCATTCGGAGAAACAACGCTGCGCGGCGACCGCCAGCGCCTTGACGCCTTCGACATCCCGCGGCCTGCCCGGCACATGAACCTCGGAAGCGGAAATCGCCGTCGTGGTGCCGCCGTGCAGATAGCTTTCGAGATAGCCGACGGTGCGCTGCCGCGGCGTGTAATCCCCGAACGTGACATGCACATGGGAATCGATCAGGCCCGGAATTGCCGTCATGCCGCCGGCATCGATCACCACATCGGCGCCGTTTACGGCCGCGGCCGGGGCGGTCCCGACCGAGGAAATCCGGTCGCCCTCAATTGCGATTGCGTCGCCGGAGACGAATGGATGGCGCCAATCGCCGGAAACGATCCGACCGAGATTGACGATGACGATTTTCATGTCAGGTACGCCACCTTGACGCTGGTTCAATGTTTATGGGGTAGCTCATCCGCGAGGTTGTATGTAGCCAACAGACTGTCGATTGTCCCGGTTGCGCCGTCCCAATCGTAGGTGCGGTAACTGTGGCCGGCGGTCACGAAGCGCGCGCCGGCATAGAACATCTCATACTGGGTATGGCGCGAGCCGAACTCCGAGCCGACTGCGTCCCAGGCCGCTTTCATGAACTTGACCTTTTCCTCCGGCGTCATGGTCGCGGAGCGCTGCGTCGTCTTGATGATCTTTGTGAGATACGGGTCCGAGAAGTCGTGGATCGAAGACGGCAACATGATCAGCGCGCCGCCGGCAAGCTCGCGCAATGTATTGATGACACGCGGATAGAGATCCTGAGTCAACACCTGCGCGGAATACATGTGGTGCCTGTTGGGCACATACCACTCGCCGCGCATCGAACCCTCGGCTTCCATGCCTGCGAGCATCGCGCTTACCATGCTGGCCTGCGCCGCAAGGTAGCCGAGCTGTTCGCGGATCGGCGGCATGTTGGTGGTGCCGATCGCTTCCGTGATGCGATGCGCGAGACCGGTGAGGAATTTTATCTTCACCGAAAGGCGGATCTGCGCCTGATAGTTCTGATAGGAGTGCCCCGGCGTGTCGTGGAATTGCGCGCGGCACATATCGGTATCGCGGTGAACGAATACCCGCTCCCACGGCACCTTGACGTCCTCGAAATAGATCAGCGCGTCGTTCTCGTCGAAGCGCGAGGATAGCGGATTGTCGAAAATGGAAACCGCAGCGGCCTCGTAGGACTTGCGCGAAAGAACGCGAATACCTTTGGTGTTCATCGGCAGCGCGCAGGAGAAGGCGAAGTCCTCCTCGCCCGGCTTTAACGGTTGCAGGTTTGCGATCAGCACCTCGTTGGCCATGATCGAGCTGGTGCCAAGCAGCTTGGCGCCGCGAATTGTGATGCCGGCGGAATCCTCGTCGACGATGCGGGCGACGAGATCCTCGGCTTGCTGGCCCCAGTCCTTCGACCTTTCCGCCTGCGGATTGATGATGACGTAAGTGAGGAAATAGTCGTTGCGGCTGGCTTCTTCGAAATAATCCGCAAAAGCCTTGGCCCGGTCCGGATTGTATTTCTGGAAAACGTCGAGCCCCATCCGCTGGCCGACCAGCGTCGAGGCGACGTGATCGGGCGAGCGGCCCATGAAGCCGCAGTGAAGCGCCGACCATGTCTGCAATGCTTTGCGGCGCAGCACCATCTCGTTGTAATTTCGCGGCATCTGCCAGCCGCGATTGACCCGCCGGTTCGAGCCGTTGGGGATAAAGGTCATCAGCTCGATGTTTTCCGGCCGCGCCTGAAAGTCGTAAAGCGCCGCCGCCGACTTGACCGAATTTCTAAATGCCGGGTGCTCGGTGACGTCTGCCACCAGTTTGCCGTCGATGTAGACC
>CAMAWF010000026.1 GCA_945861895.1 Rhizobium sp. Q54 | reverse complement strand
CACTGCCGCTTGGCCATGATGACGGCCAGTTCTTCGTGATTCTCTGGCTTGTCACACCATTGCTGGGCCTCCATAACGGCCATCAACAGCGCCTTCGCCGCATTCGGATTCTTATCCACCCAGGCGGCGCGCATGCCGAGCGACTTTTCCGGATGCTTGTTCCAGAGCTCGCCGGTGGTGATCGCGGTGTAGCCGATGCCTTGATGGATAAGCTGCAGGTTCCACGGTTCGCACACGCAGAAGCAATCCATCGTTCCCACCTTCATGTTCGCCACCATTTGCGGCGGCGGCACGGTGATGGTCTCGATGTCCTTGTCGGGGTCGATGCCGCCGGCGGCGAGCCAATAGCGAATCCACAAATCGTGCGTGCCGCCCGGGAAGGTCATCGCGGCTTTCACGGCCTTGCCTGACCTCTTCTTCTTTTCCAGCGCTTCCTTGAAGGGCCTGGTGTCGAGGCCGATCCTGAGACCGGCGTACTCCTTGCCGACCGAGATGCATTGGCTGTCGAGATTGAGCCGCGCCAGGATGTACATCGGCGTCGGCACGTTGTTCTGCGTCACCTTGCCGGCCGAGATCAGATAAGGCATCGGTGTCAGGATATGCGCCCCGTCGATGCCGTTGCCCTCCGAGCCGAGCACAAGATTGTCGCGCGTCGTGCCCCATGACGCCTGCTTCTGCACCTCGACATCGGGCATGCCGAATTTGGCGAAGAGGCCTTTTTCCTTGGCGACAAAAAGCGGGGCCGCATCGGTGAGCGCAATAAAGCCGAGCGATGCCTTGGTAACCTCCGGTCGCCGCCTCGGCGATTGAAACGCCGCCCGGAAAGGCGACGCGGATGGCGTCGGTAAGGGCGAGCGCGCCGGCAGTCGCAGCGCCGTGTTTAAGAATATCGCGCCGCGAAATCTTGCGGCCGGTGCCGCGAGCGGGCTTCAAAATGCCCATCGCCAAAGCTCCTTTGCTTGGGCCAGGCGCGGTCGTGCGTAGCTTGCCCCTGGCCGATTATGCTGTATCGCAGCAAAGATCGTGCCAACCGTGAAGGCATTGGCTATACGGAGGAATTTGGATCAGACGGGATACATCGGCGCGGTTTTGTGCAATCGCACAAGATTTGACGGTGAAATTCTATGCAGCGGATAAAGCCGCGATGGTCGCGACCGCGTTCTGGCAATCCTCGACATCGCGGAAGCTCAAGATGAAACGGGCATAGCGCCAGATGGCCGGCGGGACAATCACGGACGGGGAGCATGCCCGCGCTGGCTGGTCTTGGTCATCATTAACGCTCACGGCCAGAGCTCGCCGCCGGCAAACCCATCGACGTGACAATGCCCAGCTAAAGCTCGGCTTATTTATTTGCTCTCAACGCCCAATGAAGTAACCGGCGCTCGAACAAATCAATCGCAAAATATAGTGCGATGCCCATCACGGCGGTGACGATTAAACCGGCAAACACCAATTGCATGTTCAGGTTAGTACTCGCCGACATCATGAGATAGCCGATACCTTTGTTGGAGGCGACGGTCTCTGAAAGAACCGAGCCTACAAAGGCGAGCGTGACGGAAATCTTCAGCGCCGCAAAGAAATAGGGCAGCGAGCGCGGGAACCCGACCTTGAGGAGGATATCGCGCCGGGTGGCGCCAAGCGAACGGAGAACGTCGCGCAATTCGGGTTCGACGGTGGCTAGGCCGGCCGCAACATTTACGACAATCGGGAAGAACGAGATCACGATCGCCGTCAGAATAGCTGGAACGGTACCGATGCCAAACCACAGTACGAACACCGGGACGAAGGCCACTTTGGGAATGCTGTTAAAGCCCACCAGCAAAGGATTGAGCGCCTCATACATCTTCTGCGAGGAACCGATCGCAACGCCCAGTATGATGCCGATGACCACCGCAACGCCGAGCCCGACCAGCGTCGTAAATAAAGTTTGATAGGCATGCATCCAGATCGGGGCGCGGTATACCCACGTCGTCACCAGCACCTCGCTCGGTGCCGGCACAAGAAATGATGGAATCTCGAATACCGCGGTGGTCGTTTCCCAAAGTATGAAAAAGGCGACAGTCGTGACCGAGGGCAAGATGAACTTCGATGAGAGCCAGACGGTTTTCTTTCGGCGTTTGGCAGTCATGTGGTTCTCGTCCGCTCGATCCGCCCGCGAAGCTCGTGGACGATTTCAACAAAGGGCGCGGAGAAGCTTGCCTCTTGCGTGCGCGGCCGTGGAAGCGGGTTTTCCCGCCGGGCGATCAGCCGTCCCGGGCGCCGGCTCATAACATAGATCGTATTGGCCAGATATGCGGCCTCGCGCAGGTCGTGGGTTACCAGTATCGCGGTGAACCGGTTGTCGAGCCAGAGTTGCTGGAGATTGTCCCACAGTTCCTCCCGCGTGAAGGCGTCGAGAGCCGCGAAAGGCTCGTCGAGCAGCAGCAATTCGGGCGAGTGAATCAGGGCGCGTCAAAGACTCACTCTTTGTTGCATGCCGCCCGATAGCTGCCAGGGATAGAGATGCTCGACCCCCTTCAGACCGACATCGGCAAGCAGCGCCGAGACTTTGCGTTCATAGGCGGGCCGTTCCGCGCGAACGCGATGCCGATGCCCGGCGACGATCTCCAACGGCAGCATGACGTTGTCGAGCGCGGTGCGCCACGGCAACAGGATCGAATTTTGGAATGCCATCCCGACCTGGGACAGCGGCCGGTCCACCTTCTCTCCGGCAACCGTGACGGTGCCGGAAGAAGGTAAGATCAGACCTGAGACCATTTTGAGCAGCGAGGACTTGCCGCAGCCGCTCGGGCCAACGATCGCTACGAATTCGCCTTTCTGGATCGACAGTGTCGTCTTGTCCAGCACCAGCTGATCGTCTTCTCCGTAAGCCAAGCTGGCTTCATTGACCTCGATGAAGACCGTCGGCACATCTTCTCCTCGGGTTTATCTTTTGATTTTGCGCTGAGCTGCCGGCGGAAGAAATGCGTCGTTGAACACCTCCTTCACCGTCAGTTTCTTCGGCAGAGCAAAAGCAAGCGTGACCTGATCGATTGCTTTTGTCATGCGCGCGTTATCAATGCCGCCGATGCCATTGGTTTTCGTTTCGTCGGTCACGATATTATTGTTTAGCACCATGTTTAACCGATCAAGCTCGACCTGTTCGTTGACAAGCGCGTCGTACTTCTTAACAAGCGCAGCCCCGGCCTTCGGATCGGCAATCGCATCCTGCCATCCCTTGATCACCGCGCGGATGAAACCCTTCAACGCCTCGGGTTTCTCTTTCGATACTTTCTCCGAAACCATCAGCGCATTGCCGTAAAGCGCAAGTCCATAATCATAATAATGGAAGACGTTGATTTTGTCCGGTGTTTCGCCCAGTTCTCGAAGAGTAAGCCGCAGGAAGTCGAAACCGGTGATCGCATCGACGTCGCCACGCACCAGCATCGGAACGCGCAGCGGCGGATCCATTGTCTGCCATTTCACCTGCGAAGGGTCGATGCCGATGGCCTGCGCCAGCGCGGGGAAAAGCTTGCGCGGCGCGTCAAAGATCGGGGCACCGAGCGTGCGACCGACAACCTGCTTCGGATCATTGATGCCGCTCTTTTTCAGGGCGATCAACGCGAAGGGCGGACGGTTGTAGAGCATAAAGATAGCCTGTAACGCCTTGTCCGGATTCTTGACGTTGAACTCGATCATCGAATTCACATCGGCGAATGCAATGTCGTACGCGCCGGAGGCGGCGCGGGTCACGGCGCCCGTCGAACCGCTTCCGGTGTCGATTGTCACGTCCAAACCTTCCGATTTGAAATATCCGCGCTCGGCAGCGAACAGGAAGCCGGCGGCCGGACCTTCGAACTTCCAGTCCAAACTGAACTTGATGGGCACCGGCGGCTTGGCTTGCGCGAAACTGGCCGAGCAGAGCGCCAAAACGGCGAACAATGCGAGTGATAAGCGTTGCAGAAATCCTGACATGGGCCTGATCTCCTGCGTTAGACGGCACTATTTTCTGTCTTAGACAAGAGACAGTAGGCTATGAGAGCTAGTTTGGCATTGCAAGGCTCTATTTCGGACATCGATTGCTCAATTCGAAGTCATCAAGAGCACAGCGCTGCCCTTCATGTCCTGGCGCTCGGCTTCTTTGACGAGCGGATGTGCCTGACAAGCACATCCAGAAGTTCTGGAAGCGCGAGCGGGGTCGCATCACCGCCGCCGCGCGAATAGATGCCGCCGACGCGAGATTTCGGCTTGTTCAGGCGCTTTGCCAACCGCGCGATCGCTTTCTGGCAATCCTCGAGCCTTGGTAGGCATTGGATCTTCAATGGATCTGGGAGCCGGTCGTTGGCGCCGACGAAAGCGAGCTTTTCATCGCCGGCCTTGCGGGTCGCCCTCACATTATGCGCCGCCCTCTCGCCGCGCCCGAGAACGAAACTACGGTGCGTGAGACCGGGCGCGACCCAGGCGATCCGGTGGGTATAATACCTCGCGGTATTCTTGATCGCCTCGGCGAGCTTCTCGGCCATCACGTTGTGCATTTGCACATAGGCTTTCAGTTCCGACTTCCCCCATTTCCAGCGTGTATCGGAGATACGTGTCGCCGTAAAATCGGACCGCCACGGCGAGACAGCGTTGCCGCGATTTTCGAACAGTCCGGGGTCGTCGTATGCGGCCGACGGCGAACGCCGGCCTTCGTATGTCGCGATATGCTCGTACGGCACGAAAGCAAGCGGCTCGGAAATCACCACACGATGGATGACGACGCCCTTACGATTGCCCAGTGGAGAAAGATCGAGAACTTCCGGCGTGTATTTGGGCTCCAGCCTATCCATCAATTCTTTCGGCAGCGGATGGCGTCCGACCGGACGGAATCCGGTGTCATGAAGACGCTGATTGATGCGCTTGTGCTCTGTGCTGAACGGATAAGGTTTTGTCTTGGTACACGGCATCAGAAGCAGAATTCGCACCGGCGCCTTGGGCAGGCAGCCGGGGTACATAACGTTTGGTGACGAAATTGAGCCAGTGAGCAACCCGCCTGTGCTTGAGCGAGTCGATATTGTCCTGCGGCGAATAAAGACACAGGGATTCATCCAACTGGAAGGGCGGAAGAATTTTTTGCTTCGACTCCGATATGCGAAGAGCCCTGTCCACAACCGCGACCATGCTCATTGCCCCTTGTCTCAGTCAGAAAACACTATATGATTTTTGCATTGCCTGACAAGGGGCAAGCTGGTCCAAGCGGGCCGCATCGTTCGCGAGGATGCGATGAGTCAGCACGATTTGCGACAGCGCGAGGAGATCGTGATCGCCGCCCGCGCGTTCGCCCGGCTCGGTTATATGTATGGCTTCGGCCATGTCAGTGTCCGTACCGAAGACGGCTTGCTGATCACGCCGACGCGCCCACACTTTCTCCATCAGCAGCCAACCGATTTATTGCACTGTAATAGCAGCGGCTCCGTGCAGTCAGGCGTAGCCTCAAATCGGCCGATCGAAGTATTTCTCCATCTCGGCATATACAAATCTCGCAGCGATGTGCATGCGATCTGCCGCACGCACGCGCCGGCTTCATCGGCGATCCAGAGCATAGCGTCCGTTCCTCCGATCCGGCATGGTTTTGGGGGCATCACGGAAACGATCGCTGTCCTCGACGAGACGGATCTGATTCACAAGCCGGAGATGGGGACGCGAGCTGGAGAATCCCTTGGCTCGTCCGACGCGCTCATTCTTCGCGGCAATGGAGTCCTTACGGTCGGGAGCACGCTCGGTCAGGCCGCGGCGCGTATGTGGAGTCTGGAAGAGCGCTGCACATTCGACAGGCTCACGCCGGATAAGAAGATTTCCTTTAGCAGGAAAGAGTTGGAAGCGCGCAAGCACTGGTACGACGCCGAGTCAGATCGTATTTGGGCATGGCTGCAGCACGTAGGCGCCTTTTAGGCTGCCGCTTCAGGTCAGTCCGTCGAGCTTCTTGATGTCCTGTTTTGCCAGACCACCGATACGGTGATTGAGACGCCCGCGATTGGCATAGCCAACAATGATCGCGATTTCGTCCGGCAGCGGTGCATCATGCAGGGTCACGCTGATGCCGTCATAATGAGAACGCACGTAAAGCGCGTCCTTGTGCGCGAGCGGCACATCGATCGTGGCGCCGGGCGCCACCCGCTTGGTCATTGAGGAAATCCATGCCTTGCCGCCGCCCGCCGCATCGCGCATCACATTGCCTAAAACCGTCGTGAGCATCGCAACCGCGTGTTCCTGCTCGCCGGAAGTTCCGACGAGACCTGCCTTGCCGTAACTCTCTACCTCACGCGGATGCATATATTGCGCGGCGAGTGCTGCAATCCGCTTGCCGAGCGCTTCGCTCGCGTCGGTCAGCGGCTTCAAATCCTCGACATAGCGCCCGGCAAAGGGATTCTTCAGCACCGCGACAACCGCCACCTTCCGCAACGGCTCGTCAGATTTTTGTCCCGCCTCGCTGAATGTCTCCTCGACCTGAGCGTATATCTTTCGGACTTCCACACAAAATCTCCATTCATGCGATTCGAAAAGTGTTTTAGGCGTCTCGCAGAACGAGCTTCATCGGCGTTGGGTTAAATGCGTTGCACGGCGTTAGATCCTGCGGACAAGCCGACAGCAACACGACCGCATCCATTTCCGCGCGTAGCGTGATCGTCGAGCCTGCCGGATGAACTGCGGCGTCGGTAACCACCTTGCCTTCCGGCGTAACGTGGTTGTGCATAAACACGTTCCAGGCCCACTCGCCGTGAAGCTCGACCTTTTCACCGAGAAGATCGCGCGCCTGGATCAGATTGCCCAGGCAATGCGGATGATCGTGTATTCCGAAATCATGCGCGAAACGTTCATGATCGCAACACGGGACGATAATGTCGTGCCGCTCGACGTCGTCACGCACGATCGAAAAGATCGGATTGCGATGGTTGGTGAAGAGTCGCGATCCCTTCCGCAGCATGATCGAGGTGTTGCAAGACACGGTATGTGTCGGCGACATGTATTCGCTCGGATCGTCACGGCGCCAGGCAACAAGATCGCCGACCTGCTGACCATCGAGGTCTACAATGTCCAGAAGCTGGCCGGCTTTCATATGCAGGCCGCGCCCCTCCTTGGCGGGAACAACGATCTCCCGAACGATCGCCATGGCTCTCACCCCCCTGGTTTCAGCGAGTCACCGACCGCGCTCTCGCAGGCGGGTAGGTCTCGTCGAATAGCCCGGCCTCAAGTCTTTCGAGGTAGGTCAGCACGTCCTCTAGATTCGTCACATCCACGTATTTCATGTGGAGGTCGAACAGCGTCGCCTTGTGCGACAGCTCGCCGCGATCGAAGACCGCTTCCTCCGGAATCGTGACTTTGAGATCGTAGCTGAGAGCGTCGACCGCGGTTGCCCGGACGCAACCACTCGTGGTTGTGCCGGTAAGTATCAGCGAGTCCGCCTGCATATTGTTGAGGTAGCTCATCAGCGGCGTGCCGAAGAAAGCCGAGGGCTTGCGTTTTTCGATGAAGATATCGTCGGGCTCAGGCGCCACTTCGGCGACAATCTCGTTGCCCTTGTGGCCAAGCACATCAACCTTCTCCTCGGAGCGCGATCCCTTCAGCCCCCAGATTCCAAGGTCGAACCCGTCCTCTCGACGCGGATTTGTCGTGTAGATGATTGGCAGCCGCTTTCTGCGCGCGACTTTGAGAATTTTCTGCACCGCATCGATCCCATCCCATGCGCGCTCGCCACACGAGAAGTGCCATCGCTTGATCGACTCGAGAATAGGTTCGCGCTTGTCACCGCAAAAATTATAGTTGATGTCGATCACAAAGATCGCCGGCCGCTTGCCGTAGCCGGCGCGCTGACCCCAGCCGGCAGCCTCGAATACCTTGCGATCGCGTTCCGGGAGAATGTCGTCCCAGACATAGGTGTTTCTTGCAACGGTCTTCGTCGGCATGATCACGCACCTCTTGCCTTGGTGTAGCGCAGGGTATCGGCACAGAAGCCTGGCCGCTGATAAGGATCGGCGAGCCAGCGATCAGTACGGCTGACGCGCACCGGGCTCGTGACCTCCATGCTTCCGGGTTTATGCTTACCCAGTTGACGTTTTAGATATTTACCTCTGGGCTCGCCGACCGGACGCATGCCAGGGCTGTTGTCGGCCCATTCGGCCGTGACCTTACCGCGCAGGATGGTCTTGACCGGCCAGCCCGTGAATGTGTGGCCCTCCATCAGCGACCAGCCGGATCGCGTATTGATGTGATCCTTGGTCACTTTAACTTCGCGGCCCAGGTCTACGAGGACAACGTCGGCATCGAAGCCCGGCAGCAGCTAGCCTTTTCGGCCCCAGATGCCCGAGGTCTTGGCCGGATTCTCGCAGGCGACCTGCACGACGCGCTCGATCGACAGCCGGCCCTTGTTCACGCCCTCCGAGAGCAGCGCCGGAAGCATCATCTCAACGCGCGAAAATCCGGTGCGGCAGGACCAGATGTTCGGGTTGTACATTTCTTCATAAGAAGTCGGCTCCCAGCCGACCACATGGTCGGAACCAACGACATCAACCGTGCCATCGGCAAGCGCCACCCAGAGCGCCTCAATATTGTCACGTCGGCGCAGCGGCACATTGATGCGCCAGCCGAATTGCGGCTCAAGCCAGAGCCACGCAGGGCCTGTCTGCGCGTAGAGTTCAAGCCCCTCGGCGCGCGCCTTGGCGATTTCATCGAAGGTCAGCTTGGTCGTTGCGTGCTGCAGATAAAGTCGCACGTGGCCGGGCGTCTGACGCGCAAGATAGCTGTACGCGTGAACGTGTTGGGCCTCGAGAAAGTCCGGCGAGCGGTCGGTCCAGGCCCCAAAGTCGGTGCGCCCCGCCTTACGCAACCGCTCCTCGAAGATGCGCGCTATTTCCCAATTCTCCGGATGGATGTGGCAGATGGCCGGATACCCGAGATGGGCAACGTGCTCCATCACGAGATAGACCGTGCCGTCGTCAATGCCGGTGCCGAGGCCAGCGCGGCGCGAGGGCCAATTGCTGTCCTCATCTGCCCGCATACCCTTCATGCCGCGAGTCTGCAGATAAAGCTTGTAAGACGTTACGCCATGCTCCTCCGCATAGTAGGGAATCTCGTTGGCCTGCTCGTCGGTCTCGAGCATGTAGGTGAGATAGCAATCGACCATCGAGACATTTTCGATGATTTCGACCGCCGAATTGAAGCAGTTCTTGAAGGATACGACGTCCTTCGCCGAAACCACTTCCTGGAACGGCTCTGTGCCGAGACGCGTCGAAGGCGCCTGAATTCCCCAGGTCGTGATGCCCGCGCAGGCCGCCGCGCGCGATTCCGTCGTCATATCATAGCGAAAAGGGACGTAGCAGCCGGGATGACTCTCGCTATCCACAATGCCGGGAAGCACATGCAGGCCCTTTGCATCGATGGTCTCTTTTGCGGGAGGAAGAAACTCATCCGGCGCCAGGGCCGCGATCTTGCCTCCTTTGATGCCGACGGACACCTTGTATTGACCGGTACCCAGCACGACAGTCCCGTTCTTGATCGTGAGATCCAGGCGTTCGGTCATTCATGGCTCCATTGACAAACCGCAGCAACCGGCTTTTATTCTGTACCTTGTCTGAGACAGAATAACAAACTCCAAGCGCAAGGCAATAGCAAGTTATGAACTTCACCGCGCCGACCGAGAGCGCGACACGCCATTTCTTAAATGACGGAATGGCTGCGCACAGTATCGCCGATCAAATTGTTGAAGCGCGGCGCTGCACCGTGCAAATGCAAAACGGGTTTCTTTATCTCGACGCTCTCGCCTCGCCCGCGACTGCACTGCTCGGTTACGACAGGCCGGCACCCGAAGCCATCGATAAGCGCGGCTTGATGCGAACGCTGTCGAAACTGCATCGGGAATATAAGTGCGTGGCACTCGATACGGGCGCAGAGGCGATGGTGCCGATCGCAAAGCAAATCGCGGCGACGATAGGCGGCAACGGGCAAGGCCCGCGCGTTGTCAATGCCGCGGCGGGCGAGCCTGAATTCATCGGCGGTATTACGATAGCCCTGGAGGACGAAACGATCGGACGGTCGGGCGCGTGGCTCGTCAGCCCGGCCTGGCGCAGCAAGCCGGACCTGATCGTGCTCGGCAGCACTCTTGCCGCCGGCGAATCTTTTGGCGCCCTGCTTATGTCCAGGCGCGCCGTCGAGCGCGGTTCGTCCAATCTGCAAATTCGGGCGGCATCGGTGCCTGCCGGGATCATGGCACTCGTTCAGGGTGTCGTCGTTTCGGTGGAGCGGCAGCAATTGATCGAGCACGGTCGTGATCTCGCGAAATATTTTAGCGAGCGGATGAATGCTGTGCAGGCGGCGTGCCAGCAGATCGCGGCAATCCGGTTCGGTGTGCTGTCGGCGAATGTCCGCTTCCAACCAGGCACGTCGGCAGGACAGTTGAAGCGCAAACTATGCGAACGCGGACTGTTGGTGGGAGCCGACGAGCAAAACGGCCTGGTCATCAGACCGCCGCTATCAACGCGGCCCGCGGAAATCGATGTGATCTCAGGTGTCTTGCGAGGGGTGATGCATGGTGTGCCGGCTACGCGAATTTCGGCGTGTTGTGCGGCCTGTCAAGACCAAGCATCCTGACGCGGCAGCGCGCCTTGCGGTGAACTAACTTCATCATGGGGCGGCGGACTTGACGGGTCCGTTCTTCAACCTGTTTCCTAACGATGTCTCAAGTTCAAAACGAACCTCGATAAGTTGCTTTATCGGAGGAAGTCTTGGCACCGTCTCCAGTGCCGTGGAAACCGTAACGACTGCGTCCGCAGATTTTGCCAGTTTTGGCAGCTTCTCTCGCTCATCGATAGTTATTCCTGTAATTTTCGCATCGACATATTCTCTTACCATGAGAGACAATCGCTGGACCGAACGCTGATCGCGGCCAAAAACCAGAATGTTGCTGCCAGGTCTGATGGTCAACAGCTTGTCGAGCGTCTCGACGCTAGGTTTGAAGTGAATCGGAACAATTGATAGAGCGTCGCCGACGAGTTTACGGACCTCGGCATAATGAAAATAAGGGACGAGAATTACGGATCCGTCCCGCTCCAATTCATCCTTGTCGAGTTCCTTGATAAGCTGGCAATTCAGCGTGGAGTCGGGTAACTCCTGCGCCAGTTGCGCGGCCATAAAGTTCAGGTCGTTCGGGTTGCATTCGGTGAATACGAATTCAGTTTGCAATTTGAAGACGTCGGCGACGATCTCACTCAGTGTGGCAATCAGCTCATCATACGATCCACCTTTGAGCTTCCACTTGTGAGCAATTGCCCGTGCAGATCTCTGAATATCGGCGCTGCGGACGACATTCGACGGAAGCTGATCGCGGACACGCACGAAACGCCGCTCATACACCTCGAGCCAGCCACTCCGCATCATCTCTTGCAGAGCGCGGCTGACCGTAGAAGGGCTGGTGCCAAATTCCGCGGCAATGTCGCGGACCGGCGGCAGCCGCTGGCCTAAGGGATATTTGCCCGTGCTTATACGCTCCTCAAGCGCCTCTTCCACATCGCGCGCGCTGAGGGGGGGATTAATGGGAACACGGGCCTTTTTGAGTGGGCGTTTCATAATCGAGGACGTCACCAAATCAGCCCGTGCAATAAGCACCCGCAGAACGTTGACCTAGAGATATGATCGCGAAATTACAAGCAGTTTCACGATCTCCACAGATTCCGCATCGATGCTCTACACGGCCGTGGGTTTGCGCGGGATAGAGAACTGAATATAGCCGGCTCATTAGAATTGATATTTAAGGCTTTGTCACGTTGCCGAATTACAGACGCGGTAAAGCCTCCAGTGAGATGGGAGATGCCAGGATCGCGACAGGCCGCTCCGTAAGACCGCAAAGTTTCAGTTCCGAGGCGCCAAATCTCTCCGGTTTTGGCCAGGGTTGGTCCTGTTCCCGCAACCCGCCGCCAGGAATTCTTACGACGTTTCATTTCGTCGGACATCGGAATGCTGGTGGCGGAGCCGGTTCATCGATCAATTTTCTGGCAGCGGAATTTCTTTCCGACTAGGATGATTCGGCTTTCGATTCACCGCTCATATCCCCCCGTGACGTGACTTGCACCATGCAGATTACAATTGATGCGATGACGCTGGAAGGCAAATGGTTCGGGCCACAGCCACCGGTGGCACCCACGATCGTGATGCTGCATGAAGGGCTAGGGTCGCTGACCACGTGGCGTGATTTCCCGGCGCAGGTGGCGGAAGCGACAGGTGCCGGCGTGTTCGCTTATTCGAGATCAGGGCACGGCCATTCCTCCCTGGCTACATTGCCGCGGCCAATCGATGCTCTGCATCGCGAGGCGCAGGAAGTACTGCCACGGGTTCTCAACGAGATCGGATTCCGGCGAGGAATCCTCCTCGGCCATAGCGATGGCGCATCGATCGTCACAATATTTGCCGGACGGGTACAGGACGCCCGCATCAGCGGGATCGTTCTGATTGAACCGCATTTTAATGTGGAGGAAAAAAATCTCAACTCGATACGGCAGATGGTGGCAACTTATGAATCGACAGATTTGCGTGCGCGACTAGCGCGTCATCATTCCAATGTCGACGCGATGTTCTCGGCCTGGAGCCAGATGTGGCTCGACCCACGCTTCGAATCCTTCGACATTACACCCGAGCTCCCTTTGATTCGTGTTCCCATGTTGATCGTTAAGAGCAAAGACGATCCATACAGCACGATGGCTCAAGTCCACTTGGCCGAAACGAGATGCCGTTGCCCAGTCGAAACAGTCGTTGTCCCCGGCGTCGATCACTCGCCGCATAGAAGCAACCCGAAGCAAACACTCGACGCCATCGCAAAATTCGCCAACAATATCCTCTGGGGCCGTAGCGAAGCAGCAAAGCCCCGGACTTAGGCGCCTTTGGCTTTCATCCTAACCGGACATGCCGCAAATTTATTGGGCACCATCTTAACTACGCTGCGGGCATCCTGGCTGTTCACAATTTAGGTTCGCGCAACGCACGGCGAAGGATTTTACCGACCGGGTTCTTCGGAAGAGCCTGCATGATCGTTACGCTTTTCGGCAGCTTGAACGCCGCCAGCGTTGGGCGCAGAAATTCGATCAACTCCTGCTCGAAATTTTCATACTTGGCATTGGCGCGCA
Source organism: Rhizobium sp. Q54 (assembly GCA_945861895.1). Taxonomy (GTDB): domain Bacteria; phylum Pseudomonadota; class Alphaproteobacteria; order Rhizobiales; family Xanthobacteraceae; genus Pseudolabrys. The sequence continues at coordinate 23,807 of CAMAWF010000026.1, read as the reverse complement.
AAACAACGTACGCCGCTACTTTGTTGCCCAGCGTTTCATCGGGAAGACCGACGACGGCGGCCTCGGCGACCACCGGATGTTTCAGGATGGCGTCCTCGATCTCCTGCGGGGACAGGAAATAACCGCGGCTCTTGAACAGATCGTCCTCACGGCCTGAGCCCCAATAGTATCCGTCTTTGTCGCGGTACATGACATCGCCGGTGTAGAACCAATCACCGCGATGCTGGTTCTTCCACTTCTCCGGCTGACGGTAGTAACCCAGAAAGAGACCCGGATCGGAGCGATGGATCATCAGCACGCCGGGCTCGCCCACGGCGACCTCTTCGAGTCGATCGTTCAACAACGTAATTTTCATGCCGACAAGTTTTGTGCCCATAGATCCCGGCTTGACCGGATTTGCAGGGCCATTGCCAATCAATACCTCGACCTCGGACACGCCATAGACGTCGAACAGCGGCGTTCCGTATTCAGCCATCCATTTCTCATAGACGGCAGCGCCAAGCGGCTCTCCGGTACTGATGACTCTGTGGAGCTTCGCAGCCATAAAGGAATCGCGAAGCCCAGGGTTGGCCAGCAACGTGCGATAGAACGTCGGCACCGAAATAAAGATGGAAACTCGATGCTTCATGATTGCCGCAATGACTTGTTCCGGAACAGGCCGCTCGCCAAAAAGCGCTATTGTGCATCCGGCATAAAGCGGAAACATGAATGCATGCCCGAAGGTGCCCATGAAACTGAACTCACCCGGCGTGAACACAACGTGGTCCGGCTGATATTCCATCTGGATCTTGACCGGATCGCCAACGGCGACAACCCAACGATGAGCATGGAGAATGCCCTTCGGGCGCCCGGTCGTGCCGGAGGAATAGAGCATGAAGGCAGGATCTTCGGCGGAGGTATCGACCGGCTCAAATGAATCCTGTCCCAGCTTTTTGACGAACTCGAAACCGCGATCTGCCTCGCTCTCACCGCTGTCGAGAATAATCACCTCGTCCAGCAGACCGCGCCGCTTCAGATTGAGCAACGTCTCGCTCAAATGGGAGGTCGTAACGGCGAAACGAGCTTCGCTGTTCTCTACGATGTAAGACAGTTCATCCTCGGTCAGCAGCGAATTGGCCCAGACGGCCACGGCGCCAAGATAGTAGGCGGCGAGCACGGCAACGCAGGCCTGCGGCGCATTGCGGCTGCGGATGACAATCTTGGCTCCACGCAGCACACCCAACGCCCGAAGCCCCGCGGCGAAGCGCAACGCCTCGCTGCGCAACTGAGCATAGGTCCATTGGCCGCCATCCCACACGATCGCAGGCCGGTCGCCACCACCCGCGTTGATGTGACGGTCGACGACCTCGCGCGCAATGTTGGTGTTCGGGAGGAAAACCCGATGGCCCGGTCCGGCCCTCCAGTTCGACATTTTAAAGCCCTCACTTCGCGTCTTTGCCCGGACGCCGCACCGGATTTCCAGGGTGATAAACCGGCGCGCGCTTTTCCATGAAAGCGAGCAAACCCTCGGCGCAATCCTTGTTGCGGGTTATTTCCAGCACTCGTTCAAGCTCCAGCCGAGTGTTGGCTTCGCTGCGATTGAGATGCTGGTAGAGACGCAACGTCTCCTTTGCATATTTCAGCCCAACGGTCGGATACGACGCCATCCGTCCAGCCATGCTCATCGCCTCTTCCATCAGCTTTTCCGGCGGCACGACCTTGTTGACGAGCCCCCAAGTAAGCGCTTCTTCGGCATGCACCATGCGACCGGTGAGTATCATCTCCGATGCGCGGCTGTGACCGATGAGTTGCGGCAGCACCCGGGGCGCACTCCACTCGCTCATAAAACCGGCCGGCACAGCAAGCTCGGCAAATCGGACACGCGACGTCGCAATACGAAGATCGCAGCAGATCGCAAGCTCGAGGCCGACACCGACAGCAATGCCGTCAACGGCCGCGATGACAGGTTGTGGGAGATTTTCGAGCTTGGTGCAGGCGCGCTGCGAAATCCAATGAAAGTAATCGTTCATCCACCAAGTGACGATCTCACCATACTCGCCCTTGAGACCCCAATCATCCTCAGGGCGCTCCATCGGAACCGTTTCGACTTGCAGGTCGCCGCCGGCGCAAAAATTATGGCCTTTCCCGGTGATGATGACGACGCGAACATGTGAGTGCTTGGCCTCATCCATGACTTGGTCCAGCTCCATGCCCATCCGAGGCCCGAGCGCGTTTGAATGCTCGGGGCGGTTAAGCGTGATGATACCGATGGCATTATCGCCGGGGCACTGCGGCGATGAAACGATGGACCATTCGATCGCTTTATATTTCATGACATTTCTCCTGCCGCGTAGCTGATGTTTGTGGTCGAAAGAATTACATAACTTTGATTTTCAGCTCGCCGATTTCGTCGATCTGGATCGCGACGTTATCACCTGGTTGGAGGAATTTCGGCGGATTGAATCCGATCCCTACGCCCGCTGGTATGCCGGTCGCGATGACATCGCCCGGCATGAAGGTTATGCCACACGAAATAGACGCTATCAGCGCAGGGATATCGGAATTAATATCTCTGATCTTGGCGCGCTGCCGCAACTCGCCATTTACGTGCATGCACAATTCCAAGCTTTCGATGCCCAAGATATCGTTCGCGATGACTATGGCAAGCCCCATCGGACAAAAGCCTGGGAGCGGCACTCAAATGTCCAGTGTCAACGAACGGCTGCGCGCCCTGGACACGCAAATCATGATTGACTGATTGGCCGCACGAGCGGATTCCGACAAGACATAGTCGCGATGGTCCGGCTCTCCGGCAACCAGGCGCGTTTCACAACATCCACAAAATCCACTTCGGCACCCGAATGGCGCCGAAATCCCATTCTCTTCCAGTATTTCAAGAATTGACCGCCCCGCGGGGATCAGAAAATGGCGGCCGCTTTGCGCGAGAAATATCTCGAAATCCGAATCGGCTTCCGGCATGCGTGGCGCGATGGGCGCCGTGAACGATTCGAAATGAACCTTGCCGGCCGGCACCGAAGTGCAGGCCTTGGCGACAGCTTCCATGAGGCCGGGTGGCCCGCAGCAATAAATACGTTCGTCCGGCTGCAGGCCGCGAACAGCGCTCTGAACATCCGGATGCCGGCCGCGCCGCTCGTTGTTGAAGTGAAGCGCTATCTTTCCACCCTTCAGCGCAGCGATATCGTCAAGGAATGCTGCCTGCAGCCGGCTCTGCGCGAGTCCTCCCGCTCTTCGACAGGCTTGCCGATCGTTCGGGCTTCTTTCAATAACGCAAATTGTTCTGAACGGAATTGCGTTCCGGCGCTTGACCGCACGGCGCGGGCGTCCTCAAATATACTCGTCATATATCAGGTGCGCGGCCGGCAGCCGCGGAGGAGCCATCGATGTCAAAGGAACAAATGCCCGGCGCAGCAGCGCAGGCGGCACCCGCTGAGCCGAAAGCCGCGCCGAAACGCGAAAAGCGCACCATCACCGAAATCCGGGACTCCAAGAAGACCCTGGAAAAGATGGTCTACATGTCGGTCCCCGACTACACCTCGGCCAAATGGGCGGAGATGGCTGGTGTCGATGTCGCGGTGATCGGCGACAGCCTCGCCATGGTCGCGCACGGCCACCCGAGCACGATCCCGGCCAGCATGGACATGATGATCATGCATTCGCAGGCGGTTCGCCGCGGCGCGCCGAATACTTTCACCCTCGGCTGCATGCCCTATCAGAGCTACAACACAGTCGATCGCGCCCTCATCAACGCCACGCGCTTCATGCAAGAAGCGCTCTGCGATGCAGTCAAGCCCCAAGGCGGAAAATCGCAGGCCGCGATCTTGCGCGCGCTGGTGGATGCCGGCATCCCGACCGCCTCGCACATCGGGCTCACCCCGCATACAATAGCAATGTTCGGTGGCTTCAAGATTCAAGGACGCACCGCCGATGCTGCAATGAAAATTCTCGAGGACGCGCTGGCAATCGAGGACGCCGGTTGCTTTATGCTGGAATTCGAGGCGGTGCCGGCCAAGATCGCCAAGCTCATATCCGAGCAGCTCACCATTCCCACAATCGGCATCGGCGCCGGAGTTGGCTGCGATGGGCAGATTTTATTGTGCTACGATCTGCTGGGCGTATTTACCGATTTCAAGCCAAAATTCACCAAGCGCTATTCCAAACTGACCGAAGTGGCGGTCGCCGGCATCAAGCAATATATCGCCGAGGTCAAAGCCGGTCAGTTTCCTGACGACGATCATTCCTACACGGTCAATGACGCCGAATATGAAAAATTTTCGGCAATGGTCGCCAAGCGCAGGCAGATCTAGGCGGCGGCGCCAGGCAATCATGCCCAGGCAAAAACGAAAAATGCGCGCCGACCGCCGGACTATCGGCGCCGCCAAAAGACGGCCGGCATCCAATGCGCGTGCAGAGCGAGCGGTCGAGCCGCTCGCCGAGCAGGCATATCGCGAGATCGAGGAGGATATCGTCACGCTGCGGCTACGGCCAGGCACTGTCCTTTCGGAGCAGCTGCTTGCCGACCGATTTAAGCTAGGGCGCACGCCGGTGCGCGAGGCGCTGCAGAGGTTGGCGAACGAAGGCCTGGTAATCATCTTACCGCGCAAGGGCGTTCTGGTGTCCGATATAAATCCACGCCAGCAACTCCTGGTGCTGGAAGTGCGCCGCGAACTCGAAAGATTGCTGGGCCGTGCCAGCGCCGAGCGCGCAACGGCAGCTCAGAAGACGAATTTCCTCAAGATCGCACAAGGTATGGAGCACGCGGCGAACAACAATAACGACATCGCCTTCATGCGGCTCGACCGCGAACTCAACCATATGATGATCGGCGCCGCGCACAACGATTACGCTGCACGCTCGATGCGGCTGTTGAGCGGACTCTCGCGCCGGTTCTGGTACATGCACTACCGCAAGGCGGCAGATCTTCCTTTGTGCGCGCGCTTGCATGCCGAACAGTCGCGCGCAATCGCCAATGGCGATGCAATGCTGGCCGCCACCGCGACCGACAAGCTGATGGACTATGTGGAAAGTTTCACCCGCGCCACGGTATCGGTCTAAGTTTAGGGGCAGTTCCTTGTGAAAGAGGACGTTCGTTATGAAGACCTATGAAGGCAAACGCACCATCGACGGTCTGGTTGTGACCGTGGATGGGCGGAAACTCAGCGAACATTACGAGGTCAAGCGCTTCACCAAATTTGGCTTCGAATGGACCTATGAGGGCGAAAGCCCGCAGCAGCTCGCGTTGGCGATTCTGATGGATTATCTGGGAGATAGCGGCAAGGCCATCGAGCTCTCGAAACCGTTCATGACAAAGGTCGTGGCTAATTTTGACAACGACTGGCGGCTCAACGGCGCCGAGGTCGAGGCGGCGGTTCGCAGTCTGGAGGCGAGGTGAACGGCCGGGGCGATTTGCAACGCCGCCCGGGTGTGATAAACTTGTGATATATTAGCCAAGGCGCGGCGGGGGCGTTCGCTGGCGCTACGGATCAAAGGGTGGGTCGGCAATGATCACGCAACGGCAGATCGACTTCCGCAACGAATACCGGTCCCGCATCATTGGCTGGTACAACGGCTATTTCCATATCGCGCTGATTTACGCGATGGGCGCGGCGGTTCTCTATGTTTACGTCTCGCATATCAATTATGTGACATGGCTTGAATGGCTCACGGTCCCGCTCACTTTCATCTTCACCAATATCTTCGAATGGGCGGTGCATAAATTCGTCATGCACCGGCCGGTGAATATTAAGGGCCTGCGTGCGGTCTATGAGCGCCACACGCTCAACCACCATCAATTTTTCAGCGATGAGGAAATGCGCTTCCGGGACGACAAGGATTGGCGCGTGACGGTGTTTCCGCCCTATGCACTGGTTGCTTTCACGCTGATGTCGATCCCGTTCGCCGCCATTCTCGGCCTGATGTTTTCGCCGAATGTCGGCTGGCTTTTCATGTGCGTGACCACCGGCATGTACCTGGTATATGAATTCATGCACTTCTGCTGCCACGTGGACGAGGGCTGGTTCGTCAAATATTGCCCGCTGGTGAATACGCTGCGGCGCCATCACACGGCCCACCACAATGCGCGGCTGATGATGGAAGTGAACATGAACCTGACATTCCCAATCGCCGACTGGCTGTTTGGCACGTCCGATCTCGACCGCGGCCTGCTTGGCCAGCTGTTCAACGGCTACGACACGCGCTACCTCAAGCGCAATTTGCGCGCCCAGCCGAAGGGTCCGGTGGAGGCGGCGGCACAACCTGTCGTCACCAATTGAACGGCTGATGCGACAGGCGGAGATTGGACATGCCGACCGACGTTAAAGCGATCGTTTCGGTGGTGGTGCTCCTGGTGGCGCTCGGCTTTGTCTACTGGAGCGGGTCACCGATCCGGCCGGACTTCGACAAATTTGTGCTGTTCATCGCTGTATTTTTTATCGTGGCGATGTGGATTTTCCCCGAGGCGGGAGTGAAAAAAGGCATTATCAAAAAACGATAAATCAGACTCTTTGTCTGAGCAGGAATTTTTCCGGTCGTCCTTCGCCCGCCGAAACCGGCTTCGCACGCGGGTCCGGCCTTTGGCCGGCCCGAGCACAGGCTCCGACGGGACACAAGTTCCCACCCCGGATCATGTCCGGGGCAGGCTTATTCGGGATCATGCTCTAAGCCAGCGCGCGGGCGACGCGCACGATGCCTTCACGTATCTGCTCTTCAGACAAGGCCGGATAGCCCAGTACCAGCGCACGGTTGCTATAGGGCGTTTGCGTGAAATCGAACGCAACGGCAGAGCGCAGTGAATAGACCCCGACGCCGTGATTGAGCGCGGTTGCCTCGACGACCAAGGCGTCGGGCAATGAATCGGGCAGATGCCACATCACATGCATTCCGCCCTGATGGCCGGAGACATTCACCTCGCCAAAGTGTTCGCGCAGTGTGCTCAACAGACAATTCCGGCGCGCACGATAGACCATTCGCACCTGATTGAGGTGGCGCGCAAACGACCCGCTGGTAATGAAATCGGCGAGCACCGCCTGGTCGATCCAGCTTTGGCCGGCATTGAGGATGGATTTGACGGTGATGGCGGTCTCGGCCAGTTCCATCGGCACGGCAAGATAGCCGACGCGCAGCCCGGCGCCGATCGATTTCGAAAACGTACCGAGATAGATTACGCTTGCCGAATTATCCAGGCCGGCCAGCGCGGTCAGCGGCGGGCCGTCGAAGCGGAAGTCGCTGTCATAATCGTCTTCGACCACATAGGCGCCGACACGGTTCGCCCATTTCAGAAGTTCCACGCGCCGTTCGGTGGGCAGCGTTTCTCCGGTTGGAAATTGGTGCGAGGGCGTAACATAGACGAGGCTCACTGCCCGTTCCGGAAGCCGGTCGACACAAATGCCGTCCTTATCGACCGGGACCGGCACCATCTCCGCGCCGTAACTTTCGAATGTGGATAACGCGCCGCGATAGCAGGGGTCTTCGATGGCGACCGGGGTGCCGGGGCGCACGAACAGCCTCGCGATGATGTTAAGCGCCTCCTGAATACCGTTGACGATGAGAATCTGCGCCGCGCGCACGTTCATGCCGCGTGCCGCACCGAGGTGGTCGGCAACGGCGTGGCGCAATTCCAAGAGCCCCGCCGGGGGCGGATACTCGGACAGCGACGAACCGGCGGACGCAAGACGTTTGAGCAAAAGCCTGCGCCAGATTCGATGCGGAAAGCAGCGCGGGCAGGGACGGCCGACGAAAAAATTGAATATCGGTTTTCGGCCGGGGCGCACCAATTGCTGCGCCTCGCCACGAAACAGGACGGGCGGGCGGCGAATTGATTTGGCCGGTTCCACCGTTGCGCGCACGTTGCCGCGCGGCGGCGACGATTTTGCGTAGGCCTGGCTGACGAAGGTGTGCGAGCCCTTGGCGGCTTCGATATAACCTTCGCTCGTCAGCCGGTTGAATGCGAGCAAAACGGTATTCCGGGAGACGCCGAGCTGGTCGGCCAGTTGCCGTGAACTTGGAATGTAGCTGCCGGGCCGCAATCTTCCATCGGCAATCAGCAGGCGGATTTGTTCGCTGATCTGCTCGTGCAGCGGGCGGTCGCGGCCTGCTTCAAGCTGGAGGGGTATTTGAACTGCGGACGGGCCGCGGATTGCGGCTGGGGCGGTAATGTCGGCGGCTTGACTGATTGGCGGCGATTGGACTTCCGGAACGACTTTTACATCACTCATCTTGCATTGCAGCAACTGCGCTGCCTCCCCCGACTGGTACCGTCGTTTTTTCGACCTCCGGTGCTTTCCGCACTCCTGTAATTCTTATCTGCTTGATATCATGCATGGCAACTGGTCCCAACTGGCCTGCCCGCTGCGATGGCACGGAAGGCTGCTGGTTCCAGGGTGCCGGTTTGGCGAGCTGCAAGGAGGAGCCGATGCAAAAGAAGCGACTGAGGGGAGTTTTCTCCTTCACCGCGACCCCGACACGCGATGACGGCGCTACGATCGATCTCGACCGCATGCGTCCGCATCTGGATTGGCAGATCGAAAACGGCGTGCACGGAATCGCCGTGCTCGGCAGCACTGGCGCGAACGGTTCCTTCACCGAGAAAGAGCGCGAAGAACTCATCAAGGTCGCGACCAAGCACATCAACGGCCGCGTTCCGGTCATGGCCGGTACCGGCTCGATGACAACCGACGAAGCCGTTCGCATGTCGCGGTTTGCCGAAGACGTGGGCGCCGACGCGGTGATCGTGGTTCCGATCACCTATTGGCCGTTGACCGACAACGAGGTCTACGAGCACTACAGCCGGATCGCCAAGGCGATCAAAATTCCGGTTGTGATCTACAACAATCCGGGCACCACCGGGGTGGACATCAAACCGCCGCTGCTCGCACGGCTCGCCGAGATCGACAATATCCGGGGCGTCAAGGAAAGCTCCGGCGATCTGTCGCGGATTACGCAGATTCGAATGCTCACAAAAGGCAAGATGACGGTCTTCCACGGATGGGAGCCGATCACTCTGCAAGGGTTCTGCGCCGGCGCTGAAGGTTGGTGCCCGGGCCTGCCGAACATTCTGCCGCGCGAATGCGTCCAATTGTTCGATCTGTGCGTCGAGAAGAAGGATTTGCGTGGAGGACAGGAGCTATTCGACCGCATATTCCCGATCTGCAAGCTGATGGGCGATACCGGTTATATCCGCGTCGTCCATTCAGCGCTCGAACTCATGGGGCGCTCGATTGGGCTTCCGCGCCGGCCGATCCGCATGCTCGACGCCGAGCAACGGGCGAAACTTGTGACAATTCTGCAAGACTTGGGTGTGCTCAATGGTTCGGGGCGTCAACATGCGGCGGAATAATAAGCGGAGGTAGCCGCCTGATCCGATGGACTGCATGCGTCATTTTGACGTCGCGATGGGAACGTAAGAACTGTACGATACTCAAAACAACAGCGACAAATGCGAAAGGGAGGAATACATGTCAGTGCGAAACCGCAGAGACTTTCTAAAGATCTCCGGCGGCGCGCTCGCGGCAAGTTCGTTGGCGGGCGTGCCGTCATTTGCCCAGGCCGCGCCCATCAAGGTCGGCGTCCTTGCGTCCCGGTCGGGCGTGCTCGCCAGCATCGGCGAATGCGCGTTGACCACCGTTCAGTGGTGGGCGGAGCGCGTCAACAAGTCCGGCGGCATTCTCGGCCGTAAGGTTGAGCTTGTCGTTGAAGAAGAGGGTAATGCGAAAGACACGGTCGAGCGATTCCGCAAGCTCGCGCTGCGCGACAATGTGGAAATGATCACCGGTTTGATTTCCACCGGCAACGGCCTGTCGATTGGCCCGATCGCCGAGGAACTCAAGATGATCTGGACATCTTGGGATGCGACTACTCAGAAGGACGTGACGGAGACGCTGCCAAACCCGATCTACTCGTTCCGCAGTACCGATAACGAGATCGAGGGTTTGATGGCCTCGCTGCTGACGGTCAAGCATTTCAAGGGCAAGATCAAAACCGTCGCCAACCTTGGGACTGACTACTCCTATGGCCGGAACATGTGGGACACGTTCATGGCCATGATGAAGAAATACGACATGAACGTCACGCCAGTGGCCGATCTCTGGGTCAAGGTCGGCACCACGGATCTCACGCCATTTGTGGCCTCGCTCCAGCAAGCCAAGCCGGACTTGATCATGGCGTCGCTGCTGTTCACCGACGCCTTCATCTTCATGAAACAGGCGCACGCGGCGGGCCTCACCAAGAGCTCGAAATTCGTGATGCCGGCCGCCGGATTCCAGCTCAACGAACTCAAGAAGGAGTTCACCCCGGAAGGCATGATCCTCGGCCACAACTCGATGTATTTCGAGCAGCCCAATGCCTCGCCGCTGCTGAAGGAGTTCGTGAAGTTCTATCGCGAGAAGACAAAACTGTTCCCGCATTTCGAGGCGGAGCGCGCTTACTCGGCCGCCGAATCATGGAAAGCCGGCGTCGAGAAGGCGGCGAAACAGAACGGCGGCAAATGGCCATCGAAGGAACAGGTCGCCAAATCTATGGTAGGCATCACCATCCAGTCGCTTGGCGGATATTTCTCCTGGCGGGCCGACCATATCCCGGATTGCAACTTTTACATGGGACTTACGACGCACAAAAATCCCTACGACATTGTGACCATCAATCCGGTCGAAACACTCGATACGCGCGAATATCAAAAGCCGGCCGGCGCCGACTTTTACAAGTGGATCGAAACCAAGAAGTTTAAAGATCTCTAGCGCGCATCGAGGGTCCAAGGTTGCTATCCAGCGTCAACATTCTGGTCGGCGGCGTATTTCACGCCGCCGTCCTTTTTCTGGTCGCCGCCGGTTTACAAATCGTGTTCGGCGTCCAGAAAATCGTCAACCTGGCTTGCGGCTCGTTCTACGCCATCGGCGCCTATTTCGGCATCACCGCGCTGGCGTTGGCGTTCAAACTTCAATTGCCGGTCGTCGCGTTCATTCCGATCCTGCTTGGCAGTGGATTGCTGCTGGCGCTCGTGCTCGGCCCGGTGGTCGAGCGGCTGCTGAGGTTCATATACCATCGCGACGAGCACTTTCAGATTCTGCTCACCTTCGCGTTCGTCTTGATATTCGAGGATATTATCCGGATATTTTGGGGGGCATCGCCGCTCCAGACCGGAAACGTCTACCTCGCCTTCGGCCAGTTTCAACTCACACCAAGCATCACCATCCCGGCGTATAATCTTATTGTCATCGCAGTAGCGATCGCGCTCAGCCTGGGTCTCGGCTGGTTCCTGCAAACTACGCGGTTCGGCAAGATCATTCGCGCCACGGCCGAAAACGCGGCCATGTGTGAAGCGCTTTGCATTGACATCTCGAAAGTCTACGTGGCCGTATTCACGCTCGGCGTCGCTCTTGGAACCATGGGCGGCGCACTCGTGGTGCCTGCAACAGCGGCCTCGCTCGACATGGGCGTTGAATTGATCGTCGATGCATTCGCAGTTGTAGTCATCGGCGGACTGGGCAGCATGCCCGGGGCGCTCGTCGGCGCATTGGTGGTCGGGCTCGTCCGCGCTGTGGCAATCTGGCTCTATCCCGAATTTGAAATGCTTGCGATCTACGTCATCGTCATAGCGGTGCTGATTTTTCGGCCACGCGGCCTGCTCGGGAAGACCATATGACCACCGCCAACCCAACGACTGTTCGCGTAGATTCGACCAGAAGTTTTGTGAAACTGGCCTATTTGGCGCCGGTCATCGGCTTTATCGTGATCGCGGCGTTCCCCTATGCCGCCGGGCCGCACTACACGATCCTGATGTTCTCGGCGATGGGGTTTGCCATCGCGTTGCTTGGACTCAATCTGCTGCTCGGCTACACCGGCTTGTTGAGTCTCGGACACGCAATGTTTCTGGCGATTGGCGCTTATACCGCGGCCTATTTGACGTCCGCGAAGATCATGACACTCGAATTGATCCTGCTGACCTCGGTGGCGGTCGCGATCGTGGTTGCGCTTCCAATCGGCCTGCTGTGCATTCGTTATGTCAAAATCTATTTCAGCATGCTGACGCTGGCGTTCAGCATGCTGCTGTATTCGTTTTTGTTCAAATTTTATCTGATCACCGGCGGCGACGAGGGCATACGCATCAAACTGCCGTCGCCATTGCTGTTCGACATGTCCAATCTCGGTACGCTCGCGGCTCTCACCGGCCCGATGTATTATTATGTCTTCGGCATGTTGATCGTGCTCACGTTTTTGATGTGGCGCATCACCGCCTCGACGTTCGGTCTTGGCCTGCGCGCGATCCGCGAGAACGAACAGAAAGCGCAATATCTCGGTGTCAACGTCCAGCGCTACCGGCTCATTGGATTTGTCATCGCGGCCGTCTATGGCGCGCTCGGTGGCGTCATCGTCGGGATTCCGGTCGGTCTAGCCGATCCGAGCCTGGCTTACTGGGTACAATCCGGCAATCTGATTTTTATGCTGCTGCTCGGCGGCTACACCAGTTTTTTCGGCCCGATCCTCGGATCAATCGTGTTCATTTTCTTCCAGGATCAGTTGATGTCCTACACCGAATACTGGCGACTGACCTTCGGCGTTTTGCTCGCGGTCATCGTCATCTTTTTCCCTAACGGCCTCATGGGCATCATCGATCCGCGGCGGTGGTGGTCAACATGACGATCCTGCAGGCTGTCGGCGTACGAAAATTCTACGGGGCGTTTTGCGCGCTCGATGACGTGAGCCTCGCGATCGGCGAGGGTGAGCACGTTTCGATTATTGGCCCGAACGGCGCCGGCAAGACCACACTGGTCAACGTGCTTACCGGCCTGGTGCCGCCGAGCGCCGGCACGGTCTCTTTCAAGGGGCATGATGTTGGCCGTCTGGATCCGCTGCGGCTGTCACGGCTTGGAATGGCGCGCTCGTTCCAGCTGGTCAACATCTTTCCGCAACTCAGCGTTAGAGAGACCATTGCGGTCGCGGCGATCTCTCATCTCGGTATCGGCGGACGCATGTTTGCGGGCTTGCGCAAAAACCGCGCAGTCTGGGAAATCGTCGAACGGGTGGGCAGTCTGTTTGGATTCTCCGGCAAGCTTGATCAGCCGGCGAAAAGCTTGTCGCAAGGCGACAAGAAACTGCTCGACGTCGCGAGCGCCTTCGCGCTCAAGCCGGAAATCATTCTGCTCGACGAGCCGACCAGCGGGGTGAGCACCACGGAAAAATCGACGATCATGCAGGTGCTGGTACAGGCCGCCAAGCAAACTGGAATCAAGGCAATTATCCAGGTCGAGCATGACATGGATATCGTGTTCGGCTATTCGAGCCGGATTATCGCGGTCCATAATGGGCGCATCCTCGCCGATGGCAGCCCTGAAGCGATCCGCGCGCAAACCGATGTCATGGCTACGGTCGTCGGGAGACAGTGACAACATGCTCGAAGTTGCAGCACTCGCCGTGGAAATTCAAAACAGCGAAATTCTCCGCAACGTCGGCTTTAAGGTTGCCGCCGGCGAACTGGTTTGCCTGGTCGGGCGTAACGGCGCCGGTAAGACCACGACGTTGCGTACCGTGATGGGCTATATCACACCGCGCAGCGGTACGATCCGGCTTGCCGATATGGATTTGATCGGGAAATCGACGCTCGAACGCGCGCGCCTCGGCATCGGCTATTCGCCGGAAGCCAGCGAAGTCTTCGGCGAGTTGACGGTTGCCGAAAATATCGCCTTGCCGACCTGGACTCGCCAAACTGAAAAATCGCCCGCCGAGCGAATCGATCTGGCTTACCGGTTTTTTCCCAATCTTCGCCGTTACGAAGCGCGACCCGGAACGCACTTGTCGGGCGGCGAGCGCAAAATGCTATCGATTGCGCGAACCCTCGCGCTCGATGCCGACTTGCTGTTGCTGGACGAGCCGTTCGAAGGTTTGTCGCCGTCAATCATTCCGGGAATCCGGAATTCGATCCATGAGATCGTGCGTCTTGGCCTGACGGTGCTGATTGCCGAATCCGAATTACAGCACGTGCCGGAATACGCCGATCGCATTTACGTGATGGAGCGCGGTGAAATCGTCTTTGGCGGAAGCCTTGACGAAGCGCGCCGCGACACCACCGTCCGCCAAATTATCGGCGAAACGCTTTAGCTCGCAGCGGCTTCGTTCTGATCGCCCGTGAGCCGCCGGTCAGGCGGCCACGGCGCCGGCTTCGGTCAGCACGGTTTTGAGCCGCGCACGATCCTCGGCATTGAGCATGCGCAGCGGCCGCCGCGGCGAACCAACCGGGCGCCGCAGAATGTCGAGTCCGGTATGTGCGACGCGGATATGCGACTTGCTGCAAATGATGTCGCAGATCGGGAACAGCTTGTCCCAGATGCTTTGTGCCGTTGACGCATCGCGCTTTTCTACCGCCGCATCGAAAAATTTCATTGCATCGCGCGGCAGGAAGTTCGTGCAGACCGGCGCCCAGCCGGTGGCGCCGGCCATGAAAGCCTGCAGGCTGGTCGATTCCCATCCCGCGATCAACGTGACCTGATCCTTGGTCAGCAGCCGGATAGCGGTGATGCGGGTAAGGTCGCCGGTGCTTTCCTTAATGCAATTGCAATTGTCGAGCTTGGTCAGCCGCGCCAGGAATTCCGGCTTCATATCCACGCCGGTCGTCCACGGGTTATTGTAGATGCAAATCGGAATCTTGATCGATTTCGAAACGCGCTCGTAATGCTCGAACACCTCGTCGGTCGAAAGCGGCCAATAGGAAACCGGCAAGACCATCACACCGTCGCAGCCGACATCCTCGGCGTTTTTCGATAACGCGATACAGGCCGAGGTGGTGCGCGCACCGGTTCCCGCCACCAGCGAGATGCGCCCGTCGATGTGCTTGGCGGCGATCGCGGTTGCCTTCTTCATCTCGTCGTCGCTGAAGGAACCAGTCCCGCCGGTGCTGCCGAAGATGCATACGCCGTCCACGCCGTTTTCGATCTGATAGTCGATCGCGTTGCAAAACGCCTTTTCGTCGATCTCTTCGCCATCAGCCTTGGTGGCGGTGGGTACGAAGGTAAACACCCGCGACCAGAACTCATTTTTCTTCAACATCGCTCTGTCTCCTCGGCATAGGGGAAGATCGTTTTTCTTTCGCGCGTCTTTGAATGCTGCAAACAGCGGCCCGCTGAGAACCAATTCCTTCTGCTTTTAATACCAGCCTACGCCATGTCTCGACAGAACCAGAGCGTGGAAGTTCGCTAGTACCAGTTCCTCGTACATGGGTACGCGCTATAGGCCCGATTTGACCGAAAACACCGTTGAAAAGGGGTACTCAAGGCTCAATTCTTCGGCCGTAAGCCAAGCCCGGAGACCATCCGCAATCGAGAATGCGGGACGGCGGTGTGCCTGCGGCAACGCTATATACGCGGCACATGGAGCAACAAGCATTCTTACGCCCTGAATTCCTGTTTCTCGGTGCCCGAATAGAGGGCTTTCACCTGTCGACCCACAGCATCCGCATGCGCAGCGAGCGCGCGTTCGTCCATATCCTTCTTCGGGCGCGGCTCGTGGTCAAAGTTTTGGTCGCGATCGATACCCCGCACGAGAGTTGCCGAGTCGCGGACCTTCAACTGCCGCACATCGGTTGAAATGTAGCGGATCGCGAGCCCGATGCGCCGGTCGTTAGAGCGGTTCGGTTCCGAGCCATGCACCAATTTGACGTGATGAAGCGACATCTCGCCCGTATTGAGAACGCAATCGACCGTCTTCTCATTATCGACTTTGACGGCGATTTCCTGTCCACGGGATAGGAGATTGTCTTTATGAAAAGTATCGACGTGCTGGAGGTGGTCCTGTGTCTGCGAGCCAGGCACGAATTTCATGCAGCCGCTTTGAAGGTTTGCGGGTGAAAGCGCAACCCAGGCGGTCACGACGTCATCTTTGCTGAGACCCCAATAGAATGCGTCCTGATGCCAGGACACATATCCCGGACTGTTCGCTTCCTTGATGAAAAAATTCGTCGTCCAGCAGAGTAGATTCGGGCCGAGTATGTCTTCGGCTGCATCGACAATCTTGGGGTGGTGTACAAGCTCATCGACCCAGGTGAAAAGAAGATGAGCCTTATGGCGAAAATTGCCTTGCAGCGGCTCGCCGGTCTTGGCCTCGTGCGCTTCGAGGCAACTGCGGAAGTGTCCGACCTCTGCCGGTGAAAGCGCGGGGACTGGGAAGTAATATCCATCCCGGCGATAGGCTTCTATTGCGGCATTTGAGAGGCTCTTGGGCATTGTCCAGTCTCCCGCACAGGCCATATGCTCTAATGTATTACTGATATATTTCGAGGGCAAGATTTACAGCAAGCCCATGGCCTGATCCACCCTCAGAGAAGCGGTCGAAAAACTGAAGCAAGGCGTCAGCAACATTCGCATTTGCTTATTTTTTACGAGCGCGAGAAGCCAGATGCTTGGCGGCGTCGTATTCCAGATAACACCAGAGAATTTCCTGTAGATCGAGGATTGCCGTCTTGATATTGAAATTAGCGCGGATCATCGAGGCGACCATGATGCCGTCAAGATGCACGGACACAAAGCGGGCCGTAGTTATCGGATCGACTTTCTTGAATACGCCAAGTGCAATGCCCCGTTCAATGCTGTTTGCGAGAATGTGTTCCTCTTCGACCTTATAGAATTTTTTGATCAGTTTCTCGACGGAAGCAATGCGGTTTGCTGAACCCGAATAGTCCAACATGATCTTCACGAGCTGACGAATCAGATTCGCGCTTTTTAGATTGCTGTGGAACCACTCGTTGATCAGGTAGACCGGTTCGGTGTGTTTTTCGCGGAGCTCGGAAAAGCGCTCAAGCGCCCTGTTGATTGGAAATTCGATGGCAGCCCTGAAAAGGTCTTCCTTACTGTCGTAATAATAATAGATCAGCGCCGTGTTTACCGCGGATGCATTGGCAATATCTTTGATGGTAACAGTGCTGTAATCACTGCGCGAAAATAAGTCGAGTGCCGCACGCATTAATTTCTCGGCGGAATACTCCGAGCCTTTTCTTGCGCCTTGGCCCGACGCACGTTTCCTCAGACGCTGGTTATTCATCACGGCCATCCCGGATTTTCTTATTGTCGCCGCCAGGCCCGTTTATTCTCGAATTCATCGGACACTCGCTAAAGGCTTTTCCGGGTATCCGAGCATGAGCAAACGACCGTTATTGCATCATTTGGTCCCGCGTCCATTGGTCAACCTGCGCCCATTGCCACTGAGAACCCGATCCAGCACCCACTGCGCCATGGCGTGGACGACCGGCTCATGCAGCGATAACCGGCCCGGCTGGCTGAATGAAGATTCCAGCCCCGCTTGCTGCATCTCTGCAATCGCATTGTCTTCCGGAATCGACTTGTCCCAACGCTGGTAATATTTTTGGACCACTTGCTTGAAGTCGGGACGTTCGCTGGTCTCGCGAGAAAAGACCGAGCCTTGAGTCACCAGACATCGCTTCGGCCCGCGCGGCGCGACGTGCAGCCACCACATGCAGTCCTGCGTCGATGCAAAAAACCAGTTTGGATAGACGACCGAGAAATACGTCCCTCCGGCGGACTTTCCTTTCAAGGTCGGGATATACGGAAACGGAGAAACCTCCCCGGGCAGAATCGCCACTGTCGTGGCGGCAAGCATGTGGACCGCATCCCATTCTCCGATGCTCTCTTCGCGTGTGCAAACCTGAGTCCCGATGGAAACACGATGGACCGTTGCCGTATGGTAGTCTTCCATTGCGTTCTCGACGTAAATTTTCCAATTGCACGCGAGGTCGTATTCCTTCTTGCGCGTGACGACCATGTTTTCGAAGTTGTACGGCGCAAACGTATCGACGGCATTACCGAGGTGCTCAAGCAGCGGCTTGCCGTTGCGATCAAGATTGACGAACATGAATCCGCCCCAGGTCTCCAGGCGCACCGGGATCAGGCCGTAATCCGCCTTGGCAAAGCCCGCGACGCCCTCCATGCCCGGCGCACCGATCAGTTCGCCGCTCAGGGCATATGTCCAACTATGATATGGGCACGCGAAGGCACTGCAGCGTCCGGTTCCATTCACAAGCCGCGTGCCGCGATGACGGCACGTATTGGCGAACGCGTGGATGCCATTGGCGCGGTCGCGGACAACGATGATGGATTCGCCAAACAGATCGACCGTGAAATAGGCTCCACTGGAGGGAACCTCATCAACCCGCCCGACGAAATTCCAGGTTTTGCGAAAGATTTCCCGCACTTCCGCGTCCGCAAATTCCGCCGATGTGTAGCACCAGCGCGGAAGCGTTTCGGCTTGGGCCAGAGGCAGTCGCGCCTTTTCGTAGAGGCTTGGCTCGAGAATGTTAAACGTCATGTGTACCCCCTTGCTCACGCATTCCGTTTCGACCGGTTCCCTGAACGCACCGCCTAATATCCGAGATCGGCATGGACTCGATTGAGAAGCGATTGTCCCTTCATGAACCGCGCCATGTTGCGAAACACAAGATCGAGCGTATCGGGTGTGTATCGCTCTGTATCGTCGGATGAGGAATGCGGCGTGATGAGCAGATTGGGCGTACGCCACAGAGGCGACGACGAAGGCAAAGGTTCGGGATCGAAAACGTCCAGAATTGCCGTGATTTCACCACGCTTCAGCTTTTTCCGCAGCGCGTCGTAGTCGACCAGGTTGGCTCTGCTGTAATTGATCAGACCCGCGCCTTTTTTCATCAGGCGAAGCTGCTGTGCGCCCATGAGGTAATGCGTGTCCTTGGTGTACGGCGCCGTGATCAGAATGAAGTCCGCTTTTGGAATCAGCCGCATCAAATCACGCGGCCGGAACATCGCGTCGACGGCCGGATGCGCCTTTCCGGAGCGACGCACGCCGATGACGTGGATACCGAATTTCTTCGCGAACGTTGCCGTTCCGCCACCCACCGACCCGACGCCAACGATCAGTAAAGTCTTTCCGCAGATCCCGGTGTTGTACAGTTGCTCCCAGCGCGCCTTCATTTGATTTGTTACGATCTCCGGCAGCCTGTTGTTGAGAGCCAGGATCGCCATCATAGCGTATTCGCTCGCGCGGTCGCTGTGAACGCCGCGGCTATTGGTGAGAACGGCGCCCTTCGGAAGCCAATCAAGCGGGAAAAGATGGTTCACGCCGGCTCCGTGCGCGTGGACCCATCGCAATCGCGGCGCGCGCTGTGCCAATCCTTTGCGGTCGAAACTCCAGCCGAACAACGCATCGGCGGTTTTTATCGCCCGATCGTAGATATCGCCGTCGGTACCGAGCGTGATCTTCACTTTGCCGGCGACACCCGGATGACGGCTCAACGCGTCCCGAAGCCGCTTCTTTGTGACCTGAAAGATCGGCCCCAGGCTCCCGGTATTTTCGATGTGAAGATGGACGCGGGCGGGCTCCCTGCGTGCTGCGCGGCGGCCACCCCCCGCACGTCCGGATTTTCTTGCCGTGCTCATTTCTCGAGCTTCTTCATGAATTCGACCATTGGACTGCGG
This sequence comes from Rhizobium sp. Q54, assembly GCA_945861895.1. Lineage (GTDB taxonomy): Bacteria > Pseudomonadota > Alphaproteobacteria > Rhizobiales > Xanthobacteraceae > Pseudolabrys. The sequence goes on along the minus strand of CAMAWF010000026.1, from coordinate 4,371 downwards.
CAGGCAAGTTCACCACCCGCCGCCTATACTCAGTAGCTTTTCGATCCACGCACTCAAAACTTGGTCAAATATTTTTCGATTTCCCACTCGGAAACATTCGTGTGGTAGTCCCACCATTCCTGACGCTTGAGATCGACGAAGGATCGAAACAGATCGTCACCCATAACCTGACGCGACAAATCGTCAGCGGCGAAGGCCTCGATTGCCTCACTCAGCGTTCTGGGAAGCGTGCGCACGCCGCGCTCGTTAAGTTCGGCATCGGTGAGGTTGTACATGTTCATGCCGATCGGATCGCCGGGATCGTGATTCTTTTCGATCCCATCGAGTCCCGCCCCCAGCATCATGGCCGCGGTGAGATAGGGATTCATGGTCGGATCGACCGCACGGCATTCGACGCGCATGCTGGAGAGCGATTTGATCCGTTCCGGATCGTCGCCCTCGACCTTCGGGTTAACACGCGGAACGCGTATCATGTGAGTCCGGTTGTTGTTGCCGTAAGAGATATATACCGGCGCCCAGGTCGAGCCTGTCCGCGAGCCGGTCTTGATCAACCGTTTATAGGAGTTCACCGTCGAGCAGGCGGTCGCGACCACCGCCTCGCCATGATTAAGAATACCGGCGATGAATTGATAAGCGAGTTTGGAAATTCCGATACCGCGACGATCGGACCCGTCACCGAACAGATTCTCGCCGGTCTTCAACGAGGCCAGAGACATATTGAAGTGCGCGGCACTGCCGGTGCGGTCGGCAAATGGCTTGGCCATGAAGGTCACTTCGCAGCCATGCTTGCGCGCAATGTCCTTGGTCATGAGGCGAAACAACGTGTAGCGGTCCGCCGTGGTCAACGCGTCCGAATATTCAAAATCAATCTCAAACTGGCTGTTGGCGTCTTCGTGGTCGAAGCAATGCACGTTCCAACCAAGCTGATTCATATAGCCGATCACCTCGTCCAGCCACGCCATCTCTTCAAGCAATCCGGTTACATCGTAGGCCGCCTTAGCCAAAGTATCGCGGGGATTGACCGGAACGACCCGCGTACCGTCCCTGCGCACCAGATAGAATTCGCACTCGATGCCGAGATTAAAGCGGAAGCCTAGCTTCGCGGCACGATCGAGCTGCCGCTGCAGCACAGTGCGCGAACACATCGGCCAAGGCTCGTCATGAAACTTCAAGTTTCCGGGCATCCACGCGATCGTCGGCCGCCACGGCAATTGGGTGATCGCCGACGGATCCGGATGGAGCGCGAGCTCGTCTTCATGCGTGTCCTGGCCCAACCCCTCCAACGCGGCGCCGGTAAAGAGTTCGGAGCCGCGTAAGGCGCGCTCGAAATGGGCTATGGGAACGCTTTTGCTCTTTGCAATGCCGTGCACATCGACGTAGGCCGGCAGACAATACTTGACGCCTTTGGCTTGCAGGTCGGCCTTGATCGCCGCCGCGTCGATCGGAGAGACTGCAGCGGCAGACTTCGAGCGTGCCGGATCGTGTTTTGGGCCGGAACCGACCTTGCGTGTTTCTTGCATGCAGTCCTCGGCGCCACGATGCCGCCAGCGAGCGATAAACCTGATGGATATTAATTAATTAGTCAATTAAAAAGAGAATACGCAAAGGGCAAGCTAATGATTGTCATTGAAAGCAATGCAGAAGCCTATCGCAGACTCTGTGCCGCCGATCCTGTGCTTGTCGACGTGCTGCCGGCTGGCGAGGCGATGCCTGGCTTCCGGCCCACGACGATTTTGACCTCAGGTCCGCGACTATCCTGGGAACAATATGACGGGGGCCAACGCGCCGCCATCATCGGGGGCATTCTTTTCGAAGGATTGGCCGAAGACGAGGCGCATGCCGAAGCCCGGATTCGGAACGGCGAAATCGAGATCGAGCCATGTCATCAATTTAACTGCGTGGGCTCGATCGCGGGAATCTACACCGCATCGATGCCGGTGCTGGTGGTCAAAAATGCAGACCGCGGTAATATTGCTTTCTGCAACTTCTACGAAGGCAGCAACCCGCGGCGACTTAATTACGGCGTATACGACAACGGCGTCAGGGAACGCCTGCTCCATGTCCAGGACGTGGTGGCGCCTGTAATCGGCGAGGCCGTGCGAGCCGCCGGCGGGATTTCACTCAAGCCGCTGATGCAGCGCGCGCTACACATGGGCGACGAGTTGCACAGCCGCAATACGGCAGCATCGCTGCTTTTCACGCGCGAGCTGTTTCCCTATCTGTTGCATATCGCGGAAACCGGCCGCGACCGCGTCGAAGCCGCCGTCCAGGCATTGACGGCCGATCATTACTTTTTCTTGCGTTTATCCATGGCCGCCGCAAAGGCGACGGCGGACGCGGCCCACGGCATCGAACATTCTTCGGTAGTCAGTGCGATGAGCTTCAACTGCCGTGAATTCGCGATCCGCGTCAGCGGCCTCGGAGATGAATGGTTCACCGGCCCGCATCCGATCGTGGAGGCTAAATTGTTCAAGGGCCACACGCACGACGAAATTGCCTGGATGGGCGGCGAAAGCATCATCATCGAAACTATTGGCCTCGGTGGCCTCGCCCAGGCCGCTTCCTTCCCCCTGCAGAGCTATCAAGGCGGATCTCCCGAGGCGATGATCGCCAACAATCTGAAGATGTACGAGATCGTCGTAGGCGAGCATCCGGATTTCAAAATTCCCTTTTTCAGCTACCGCGGCACTCCCACCGGCATCGATGTGTTCAAAGTGATTGAAACCGGAATCACGCCGATCATGGATATTGGCATTGCCGGCCGAAACGGCGGCCAGATCGGCGCGGGCTTGGTCCGCGCTCATATGGGCTGCTTCGCACGCGCAGCCGCTGCTTTCGAGCGGCGGTATGGACAAGTCCGTTAAGTTTCATCTCAACCGCACGCAGTGCAGATGGTCCCCTGCTCTACCCGCGTTCCCTGCTAACAGGGAATTTCACCTGCCAAAGCCGAAATCACCGCCGGATGAGGTTTTGGTACACACAAGGGACAACGCTCATTTCGCCACGAATCCCGGCGCGTAGATATCCTCCGGCTTCACGGGATTCTTGAGCGTATAGGCGCTGCCGACGATATCGAGGGCTTTCTGCACGCGAGCCGGATCGATGGCGCCAAGCGGCAGTCCCGCCTGCCCGATCAGCGTGCCGACGATCTTTGTCTCGCCGGTCGCGATGTCGGCATCAACCTGACGATGATACTTGTGCATAATTTCGCCGGCTTCCTTCGGATTGGCGATGGCGTCCTTAAGACCCTGCATTGTCGCGGCGACAAACCGGCGGACGAGGTCCGGGTTCGACTTGATGATGTTGTCGGATGCGATGATGCCGTTGCCATAGAGATCGAGACCGGCGTCCGCGTAAGTCAATGCATAGATCTGCTTGGGCGCCGCCGCCTTGGCGAGCAGCGGCTCGCCCACTGTGAACTGGCCGATGCCGTCGGCACGGCCCGTCGTCAGCAGAGCCGGAAGCGTATCGACCGACGCAACGAGCCAAGTGACCTTGCTCGCATCGATGTTCGCGGCCTTGGCGTAGGCGGCGAACAGTTTCGGCACAGCGCTGAAGGCCGTGTCCGCCAGCTTCTTTCCCTCGAGGTCCTTCGGCTTGGTGATGCCCGAATCCTTGAGCACGTAGATCGCGTGCGGCGGCTTGGCGTAGACGATAGCGACGAGCTTCGTCGGAATCTGGTCATTGCCGCGCCCGAGAATGACTGCGGCGGTATCGGCGAACCCGAGCTGCGCGGTGCCGGCCGCGACCTGCTTGACCGCATCCGCCGATCCTTGCCCGCGAACGATTTCGACGTCGAGATTTTGCTTGGCGTAGTAGCCATTTTCCAGCGCGACGAAATAGTAGGCGTGGCGACCGTTGTAACCGAAATCGGTTACGAAGGTGACCTTGTCGGCCGCCACAGCAAGGCGCGGACCGAAACCGATTGCGCAGATGGTCGCCAGGATCAGTAGTCCAGATTTGATGCTGCTGCGATTCATCTCTATCTCCTCTCGTTGTCCCGACATCTTTACTTCTTCACTTCGGCAGTTCCCACATCGTCGATGCGACTGCAAACTGCCTATTGAATTGACCCCATTTTAGTATACAAAATAGGAACCCGTGACAAGGCGCACACCCTGCCGTAGGCGAATGCTTTCGGGTTCTGCGTCAGCGAATTGTGGCGAGAGGCATCATGTCTCACGAAACGACGTCAGATTTCACGCCGGATCGCGATCGCGTCGCTGACTCGGACGCGGCGGTCCCCGTCATCGACATTGCACCGTTCTCGAATGGCGGGACAGCGGGACGCCAAATCGTCTTCGAGGCGGTGAAGCACGCGTGCGAGCATGTCGGTTTCTTCGTCATCACCGGTCATGGGGTGCCGAATGA
>CAMAWF010000025.1 GCA_945861895.1 Rhizobium sp. Q54 | reverse complement strand
CTGCCGCGCATGAATGCGCGCAACGGCGCGCTGACGAAAATCGGCGATCTGCTCGGCCGCCTGCCGGCGGCCGAACTCGCTGCCATCGCCGAACTGGTGGAGCGGCGTCTTACCGGCGCGCCGGCATCCGACCGCGGCCGGCGCATCGCGCTGGTCGGATTGCGCGGCGCCGGCAAATCGACGCTCGGTCATTTGCTGGCGCAACATCTCGGCTGTCCCTTTATCGAGCTTGACCGCGTGGTCGAGCAGGAATACGGCGCCAGCGTCCCCATGCTGATCGAAATGTCGGGCGTCGGCACTTTCCGGCGCTATGAGCGCACGTGTCTGGAACGCGTCATCGCCGAACATGACGCGGCGGTGATTGCGACGGCGGGAGGCATCGTCGCCAGTCCGGAGACTTACGCGCTGCTGCTGCGGCGCACGCACACGGTCTGGATCAAGGCGCGGCCCGACGAGCACATGGCGCGCGTGATGGAGCAGGGCGATTTCCGCCCGATGGCGCAAAACCGCGAGGCGATGGCGGATCTGCGCGCCATCCTGGAAGCGCGCGGCGGCGATTACGCGCGCGCGCAGGCAACGCTCGATACCGCCGGCCGCAAAGTTGACGCGAGCTTCGCGCAACTTAGCAAGCTGGTCGCGCCTTATGTCGGGGAGGCGGGCCGATGAAGCTAGCCGATTCCGGCTTCCTCACCATCGGCGCGCAGCGGCTCGAATACCGCATGATCGGCCCGCGTCCCGGCGACGCGCCGACGCTGGTGCTGCTGCATGAGGGGCTTGGCTGCGTCGAGCGGTGGGGCGATTTTCCCGACACGTTGCAAGCCGCGACCGGCAACGGCGTTTTCGTCTATTCGCGCGCGGGCTATGGAAAGTCGAGCCCGGTCAAGCTGCCGCGGCCGCTTTCCTATATGCACGACGAAGCGCGTGAAACCTTGCCGCGCGTGCTCGACGCGATCGGCTTCAAGTGCGGTCTGCTGGTCGGCCACGACGACGGCGCTTCCATCGTCACAATCTATGCCGGCAGTCACCAGGACCATCGGTTAAACGGGCTGGTGCTGATCGCGCCGCATTTCTTCATCGAGGAATCCGGGCTCAAGGCGATCGAAGAAATCCGCAAGGCCTATGAGACCGCCGGTCTGCGCGCCAAGCTCGCGCGCTGGCATAACGACATCGACAACGCCTTTAAAGGCTGGAGCGGGGTCTGGCTCGATCCCGATTTCCGCAAATGGGATATCACCGAGGAGCTGGCCTATGTCCGCGTGCCAATCCTGATCGCGCAGGGTGAGGACGATCGATGCGGCAGCATGCGGCAGATCGAGGCCGTGCGGGAGGAGTGCTATTGCCCGGTGGAGGTCGTGCTGCTGCCGAAGGCGCGGCATTCCCCGCAACGCGACGCGCCGGAAGCGACACTCAAGGCGATTGCTGATTTTGCCAATCCGCTGCTGCGCGACCGGCAAGGCGCGGCGGTCTATGCGGCACACGAGGCATATAATGGCTGACATCGACCGCAAATTGGCAAATGGCGCAACCCGGATCGATTTCCAGACCGATCCCGCGCGCTACCGGCACTGGAAGCTTGCCGCCGACGGCGACGTGGCGACGCTGACCATGGACGTCGATGAAAAGGGCAGCCTGTTCGAGGGCTACGAACTCAAGCTCAATTCCTACGACCTCGGCGTCGATATTGAATTGGCCGATGCGCTGGCGCGCCTGCGGTTCGAGCATCCCGCGGTACGCGTGGTGCTGCTGCGTTCGGGCAAACCGCGGGTGTTTTGCGCCGGCGCCAATATCCGCATGCTGGCGGGCGCGAGCCACGCCCATAAAGTCAATTTCTGCAAATTCACCAACGAAACGCGCAACAGCATCGAAGACGCCAGCGAGAATTCCGGCCAGCGCATGATCTGCGTGGTCACCGGCTCCTGCGCCGGCGGCGGCTACGAGCTGGCGCTGGCCGCCGATCACATCATTCTGGTGGATGACGGCTCTTCGACGGTGTCGCTGCCGGAACTGCCGCTGCTGGCGGTGCTGCCCGGCACCGGCGGGCTCACCCGCGTCATCGACAAGCGCAAGGTGCGCCGCGACCGCGCCGATGTGTTCTGCACCACCGAGGAAGGCATCAAGGGCAAGCGCGCGGCCGACTGGCGGCTGGTGGATGAGGTTGTGCCCAACAGCAAGCTCGAAGAGGTGGTGAAGACGCGCGCGAAGGAATTCGCGGCGAAGTCGAGTGGCGCGAAGGACGCCAAGGGCATCAAGCTTGCGCCGCTCGACCGCAAGTTTTCGCCCGACGGCGTCGAATACGGTTTTGTGTCCGTCGCCTTCGACCGCGCGGGGCGGCTTGCAACCGTCACGCTGCGCGGGCCGGAGACGCCGCCGCCGGCGGACGTGAATGCAATACTCGCGCAAGGCGCGGCGTTCTGGCCCTTGCAGATCGCGCGCGAACTCGACGACGCCATCCTGCATATCCGCGCCAACGAATTCGACGTGGCGGCGATCGTGTTCAAATCCTCCGGCGAGCGCGAGCAGGTCGCCGCCTACGACGCCTTGCTGGAAAAGCATCGTGGCCATTGGCTGGCGCGCGAAGTGCGCCTGCTGTGGAAGCGGGTGCTCAAACGCGTGGATCTCACCTCGCGCAGTCTCGTTGCCATTATCGAGCCCGGCTCCTGCTTTGCCGGCACGCTGGCCGAAATCGTGTTGGCGGCCGACCGCTCCTACATGCTGGTGGGCCAGCTCGCTGGCGGCAATCTTCCGCCCGCGGCAATCGCGCTCACGCAAGCCAATTTCGGCTCCTATCCCATGAGCAACGGCCTCACCCGGCTCGAAAGCCGTTTCCTCGACGACGCCGCCACCGTGAAAAATGCGCAGGCAAAAATCGGCGCGGCGCTCGACGCCGAGGCGGCCGAGGAATTGGGCCTCGTGACGTTTGCCTATGACGAGGTGGATTGGGACGACGAAATCCGCATTTTCCTGGAGGAGCGCGCAAGCTTCTCGCCGGATAGCCTTACGGGAATGGAGGCCAATCTGCGTTTCGGCGGACCGGAGACGATGGAAACAAAAATTTTCGCGCGGCTCACCGCCTGGCAAAACTGGATATTCCAGCGGCCCAACGCGGTCGGCGAGGAAGGCGCGCTGCGCCGCTACGGCACCGGCCAGAAGGCCGCGTTCGACACCAAGAGGGTGTGATGCGCACGCAAAAGTTTTTCCGTCACCATGAGGTGCCCGCCGAAGGCGGGCCTCGAAGGGCGACGGCCCGGGCCGTTCATCCTTCGAGGGCCGGCTGCGCCGGCCACCTCAGGATGACGGATCAAGAGCGAACATGCAGCGAGGATTAGGGAGCACGCCATGAATATCATGAACGTCGATTACACCACGCGCATCCCGAACAATGTCGGGCTTGCCGAGGACGCGCGCGTGCTCAAGGCGCTGGAGACCTGGCATCCCGGCTATCTCAACTGGTGGAAAAACATGGGGCCGGTAGGGTTTCAGGAATCGCTGGTCTATCTGCGCACGGCGGTGTCGGTCGATCCCAAGGGCTGGGCGAAATTCGATTATGTCAAAATGCCGGAATATCGCTGGGGCATCCTGCTCGCCCCCGCGGAGCAAGACCGCAAGATTCCGTTCGGCGAGCATTACGGCGAGCCGGTCTGGCAGGAAGTGCCGGGCGAGCATCGCGCCATGTTGCGCCGCCTCATCGTCATCCAGGGAGATACCGAGCCGGCCTCGGTCGAGCAGCAGCGCCACCTCGGCAAGACCGCGCCTTCGCTCTACGACCTGCGCAATCTGTTTCAGGTCAACGTCGAGGAGGGGCGTCACCTCTGGGCGATGGTTTATCTGCTGCAGAAGTATTTCGGCCGCGACGGCCGCGAGGAGGCCGACGAGTTGCTGCGCCGCACGTCAGGCAGCGCCGACAAGCCGCGCATGCTGGGCGCCTTCAACGAAGCGACGCCGGACTGGTTGTCGTTCTTCATGTTCACGTTCTTCACCGACCGCGACGGCAAGATGCAACTCGAAAGCCTGGCGCAATCCGGCTTCGATCCGCTCTCCCGCACCTGCCGCTTCATGCTGACGGAAGAAGCGCACCACATGTTCGTCGGCGAGACCGGCATCGGCCGCACCGTGCAGCGCACCTGCGAGGCGATGATCGCAGCCGGCATTAACGACCCGACCAATGTCGCCAAGGTGCGCGCACTCGGCGTCATCGATCTGCCGACCATCCAGAAGAAGCTCAACCTGCATTATACGCTCTCGCTCGATCTGTTCGGCTCCGAGGTGTCGACCAACGCCGCCAACGCGTTCAACGCCGGCGTCAAAGGTCGCTTCCAGGAAACGCGCATTCAGGACGACCATCGCCTGGAGAAAGATATCTATCCGGTGCTCAAGCTGGTCAATGGCGTGATCAAGCTGGTGGATGAGCCCGCGCTCACCGCGCTCAATATGCGGCTGCGCGACGACTACACGCGCGATTGCGAAAAGGGCGTCGAGCGCTGGAACAAGCTGATCGAAAAAACCGGCGTCAATTTCCGCCTCGCGCTGCCGCATGTGGCGTTCCACCGCCAGATCGGCGAATTCCGCGACATTCAGGCGAGCGCGAACGGCGAATTGCTCGACGAGGCGACGTGGCAAAAGCGCAGGGACGAATGGCTGCCGTCGAAAGACGACGGCGACTTCATCGCCTCGCTGATGCAGCCGGTGGCGGAGGCCGGCAAGTTCGCCGGCTGGATTTCGCCGCCCAAGCTCGGCATCGACAACAAGCCGGGTGACTTTGAATATGTGAAGATCGCGGCGTAGCTTGCGCCTCAATCAAACCGTCATCGCCCGCGAAAGCGGGCGATCCAGTATTCGCAATTCCTTCGAGTGAATGCGGCGTTGGCGATTACTGAGCCGTCATCCTGAGAGTCTGACTCAAAATGATATCCATGTTTTCAGGCCCTTGCGAGACGGCGCGAGAGAAGGCGGACGCTGGCGATCAGGAACCAGGCCTCGGCGCTGGCGATGGTTCGCTCGAAGTCTTTGGCGAGGCGGCGGTTGCGTCCGAACCAGGCGAATGTGCGTTCGATGACCCAGCGTTTGGGTTCGGGCTTGAATGTGCCGATCCGCTCGGATCGGGTGACGATCTCGATCGTCCACCTGCCGAACTCGGCGACCGCATTGCGCAGCTTGTCGCCGCGGTAGACGCGATCAGCGAAGATGTGGCGCAGCTTCGGGAAGCTTCCTCGCAGCGAGGCGAGCAGCGGCACCGCGCCGTGATTGTCCTGGATGTTGGCCGCGTGCACCAGCACGGCGAGCAGAAAGCCCTGCGTATCGGTGACCATGTGGCGCTTGCGTCCTTTGACCCGCTTGGCGGCGTCAAACCCGCGCGGGCCGCCACTTTCCGTGGTCTTGGCGCTCTGGCTGTCGATGACGCCGGCAGAGGGAACGGCGTTGCGTCCCACCGCCTGGCGGGCGCGCCTGACCAGCGCCAGATTGATCCGCCGCCAGATGCGCTGGTCTCGCCAGAGGTAGAAGTAGTACTGAACGGTGGAGCGCGGCGGAAAGTCCTTCGGCAGCGCCCGCCATTGGCAGCCGGTCGCCAGGATATAAAGGATGGAATTCATCACCGCCCGCAGGTCAACTTCCCGCGGACGTCCGATGCGGCACGATGCAGGCAGGAAAAAAGAGAGCAAAAGCCATTCCGCATTCGTCATGTCGCTTGCATAGCGCAGATGCTCGCGCCGATATTGCGCCCGGGTGATTTCGGTCCAAGACATGTGTCCTCCATCGAATCTCGCAAATCCGACGGAATCACAAAGGGCTGAAATCACTCACCTCTTTTTCGGCCAGGCTCTGAGGTGCGAGCGCGTAGCGCGAGCCTCGAAGGGCGACGGATTGATTGCCCGCGATGTTTGAAAACTACTCCGCCGCCTTGCGCGTGGAGCTTCCCAGTTGCGAGGCGACATAATCCATCGCCGCCTGCGCGCCGCCCTTTTTGATCGGCACACCGGCAAGCGTGAGCGCCATTTCGGTGGCGGCGAGCGCGCCCATCAGCATGGTGTCGTTGGTGTCGCCGAGATGGCCGATGCGGAACATCTTGCCCTGGAAGCGGCCGAAGCTCGCGCCGTAGGAAATATTGAAATGATCGAGCGCAAGCGCCCGAAACGCGTCGGCGTCGTGGCCGTCGGGCAGCAGCACGGCGGTCAAGGTCGGTGAGTAATATTTTGCATCGCGGCAGATGATCTCCAGCCCCCAATGTTTGACCGCGCGGCGGGTGGCTTCCGCCAGCCGGTCGTGACGCGCGAACACATTGTCGAGCCCTTCCTCGTGCAGCATTTCGATCGAGGCGGCGAGACCGTGCAGCATTTGCGTCGCCGGCGTATAGGGGAAGAAGCCGATCTTGTTCATGGCGATCATCTCGTCCCACGCCCAGAACGATTTCGGCAGTTTGGAATTCTTGTTGGCGGCAAGCGCCTTGTCGCTCACCGCGTTGAACGACATGCCGGGCGGCAGCATCAATCCCTTCTGCGCGCCGCCGACGGTGACGTCGACGCCCCATTCGTCGTGGCGGTAATCGGTCGAGGCGAGCGAGGAGATGGTATCGACCAGGAGGAGCGCCGGGTGGCCGGCGGCGTCGATCGCCTTGCGCACCTCCGGTACCGGCGACAGGCAGCCGGTCGAGGTTTCGTTGTGCAGGAAGCACACCGCTTTGATTTCGTGTTTCTTGTCTTCGCGCAGCTTGGCTTCGACCGCTGCGGCATCGACGCCGGTGCGCCAGTCGGTGGCGATGAACTCCGGCTTGAGGCCGAGCTTTTCCGCCATCTTTTTCCACAGCGCGGCGAACTGGCCGGTCTCCACCATCAGCACGCGGTCGCCGGGCGAGAGCGTGTTGACCAGCGCGCCTTCCCAGGCGCCGGTGCCGGTGGCGGTGTAGATGATCACCGGATTGCTGGTCTTGAAGATGGTCTTGATGCCGTCGAGGCAGCGCTTGGCGAGCTTGGAAAATTCCGGCCCGCGGTGGTCGATGATCGGCGTGTCCATGGCCCGCAACACGCGATCCGGAAGCGGCGTCGGCCCCGGGATGTGCAAAGCATGGCGCCCGACCGTGCGGGAAGAATTCTTGGCCATTGGAAACTCCGGCTAAAAGCTCGAAAACTTGCCGGGATGAACACCGGATGTAACAGTCCGGTCAAGTCGATTCAGCGCCATGGCCGGGATTGCCCCGAAGATGGCGGCAAAAACGACCGCGGAGAACGGTGTGGCGGAACGAATAATGCCCGGTCTGGAACGGCGGCTGAAGGCCGAAATAACCGGCGCGGTAGCGTTCGACCGTTTTACGCGTGGCCGCTATGCGACCGACGCATCGCATTACCAGATGATGCCGGTCGGCGTCGTCAGCCCGCGAACGGTCGAGGAGGCCGAGCGCGCCATCGCGCTGGCGCGCGCCGAAGGCGTCAGCGTGCTGCCGCGCGGCGGCGGCACATCGCAATCCGGGCAGACGGTCAACCAATCGCTGGTGATCGATTGCTCGCAGCATCTCACCCGCGTGCTCGACCTCGACGTCAAGCATGCGCGCTGCACGGTGGAACCCGGCATCGTGCTCGACGACCTCAATCGCGCGCTCAAGCCGCACGGCTTGTGGTTTCCGGTCGATATTTCCACCGCCTCGCGCGCCACCATCGGCGGCATGGCCGGCAACAATTCCTGCGGCGGGCGCTCGCTGCGCTACGGCACCATGCGCGACAACGTGATCTCGATCGAAGCATTGATGGCCGACGGCCAACTCGCGCATTTTGGGCCGGTCGGCGCTGATCTCTCGCAGCTCCCGCATGGTTCCCCGTTGCGGGCGCTGGCGCAGCAATTGCTCGCGCTCGGCGCGCGCGAGAAAGACGAGATCGCCGCGCGCTTCCCGAAAGTTCAGCGCCGGGTCGGCGGCTACAATCTCGACGCGCTTGTCCCCGGCAAGAACGACATCAACCTCGCGCATATTCTCGTCGGCGGCGAAGGCACGCTGGCGTTCTCCACGCGCATCGAGCTGAAGCTCTCCCCGCTGCTCGGCCGCCGGGCGGTCGGGGCTTGCCACTTCGGCAGCTTCTTCGAGGCGATGAATTCGGCGCAGCACATCGTGCGGCTCGCGCCCATTGCGGTCGAGCTGGTCGACCGCACCATGATCGAGCTGGCGCGCGACATTTCGATGTTCCGCCCGACGCTGGAACGCTTCGTGCGCGAGACGCCCGACGCCATATTGCTGGTCGAGTTCGGCGAGCAGGATCACGAGGAAAATCTGCGCCGGCTGCGGCGGCTGAAGGAACTGATGGGCGATCTCGGCTTTAACTGGGACAACGGCGGCGCAAAATGGGGCGGCGTCGTCGAAGTGCTCAATCCCGAGCTGCAAGCGGAGATCGCGGACGTGCGCACGTCGGGCCTCAATATCATGATGTCGATGAAGGAGGAGGGAAAGCCGGTCTCCTTCGTCGAGGATTGCGCGGTGCCGCTCGAACATCTTGCCGCATACACCGCCCGCTTGACGCAAATTTTTGAAAAACACGGCACCCGCGGCACCTGGTATGCGCACGCCGGCTCCGGCTGCCTGCATGTGCGCCCGGTGCTCAATCTGCGGCAGGACAAGGACGTGCACGCGATGCGCGAGATCGCCGAAGAGGCGTTCGCCATGGTGCGGGAATACAAGGGCTCGCATTCCGGCGAACACGGCGACGGTCTGGTGCGCTCGGAATTTCACGAAAAGATGTTCGGCACAAAACTTGTGCGCGCATTCGAGGAGGTCAAAGACCGTTTCGATCCCGAAGGACTGTTCAATCCCGGCAAGATCGTGCGCGCGCCGAAATTCGACGACCGTAATAATTTTCGCTACGGCCCCGGCTATCGCGGCGAAGACTTCACCACCCGTCTCGACTGGTCGGCCTATCCGGGCGCCGGCGGCGGTTTCCAGGGCGCGGTTGAGATGTGCAACAACAACGGCGCCTGCCGGAAGATGGCGGGCGGCGCCATGTGCCCGAGCTATCGCGTTACCCGCGACGAGCGCGACGTCACGCGCGGCCGCGCCAATACGCTGCGGCTTGCGGTCACCGGCCAGCTTGGGCCCGATGCGCTCGCCTCCGACGAAATGGCCGAGACGCTCAAGCTTTGCGTGTCGTGCAAAGCTTGCCGGCGCGAATGTCCGACCGGCGTCGATATGGCGCGGATGAAAATCGAAGTGCAGGCGGCGCGCGCGGCCAAGCGCGGCTTTTCGCTGCACGATCGCCTGGTCGGCTGGCTGCCGCGCTATGCACCTTATGCGGCGAAAGCGCCGTGGCTGTTCAATCTGCGCGATCGCATTGGGGTATTGCGCCGGGCGTCGGAAATGGTCGCGGGATTTTCCGCCCGCCGCAGCCTGCCAAAGTGGCGCGCCGATGTGTTCCGCGACCGCGCCGATTCTCCGCTCCGCAAAGGCGGGGAAGCGCAGCGCGAAGTCGTGTTGTTTGCCGATACCTTCAATCGCTATTTCGAGCGCGAGAATCTCGACGCCGCGCTGACCGTGCTGGTGGCCGGCGGCTATCGCGTGCATATGGCGGCGCCCGCCGACGCGCTGGCGCGCCCACTGTGTTGCGGGCGGACATTCTTGTCGGTCGGGGCTGTCGATGAGGCGCGGCGCGAGGGCGAGCGTGTGCTGGCCGCACTCTCGCCCTATGTCCGGCGCGGCGTGCCGGTGATCGGGCTTGAGCCGAGTTGCCTGCTGACTTTCCGCGACGAATTACCGGCATTGATGCGCAGCGAAGACGCGCGCCAGCTTGCCGCGCAGTCGTTTTTGTTCGAGGAATTTCTTGCGCGCGAGCAGCAGGAAGAGCGCTTGAGCCTGCCGCTCGGCCGCATCGCGCAACGCGCCTTGCTGCATGGCCACTGCCACCAGAAGGCGTTCGCGGCGATGGGCGCGGTTGAAGCCGTGCTCAGGCTGGTGCCCGGTCTCGCGGTTGAGACAGTCGAGTCGAGTTGTTGCGGCATGGCGGGTTCGTTTGGCTATGCCGCCGGCACCATCGACGTGTCGCTGGCGATGGGTGAACTCTCGCTGCTGCCGGCGGTGCGCAAGGCGGCGGACGATACCCTGATCGTCGCCGACGGCACCTCCTGCCGCCACCAGATCAAGGACGGCAGCGGACGCGACGCTGCCCACGTCGCGCGCGTGCTGGCCATGAGTGTTGCGGCGGCGAGCGCAAGGCCGGGAGGCTCAGGCATCACCGGCTGAAGCTGCTTGCGGCTTCCTTGAGTTGCGAGATTGTTTGGGCGCCGTCGCGCAGATTGAGTTGCTCATCGCGCCCCATCACCGCCATGACCGCCACCAATGTCGATGAGCGATCGATCAGGGGAAACGCGGCCGCGCTCACGCCCTGCATGAGGTGGCCCTGATTGTAGGCGTAGCCCTGTGCGCGCACCTGCTGAATGAGCTGTTCGATGCCGTCGCGATCGCGCGCGAACAAGTTGGAGCCGTCGAACGTCTTCAGCGCGGCCGAAATCAATGGGTTGGTGAAGTGCCGCGGCAGGAACGCGGCGAACACCAGGCCAGTCGCGGTTGCGAGCATGGGCAGCACCGCGCCAATCCGCATCGTCATTATGATCGGCTGGCTGCTCTCTTCCACATGCACCACCGTCGGCCCCTGCGCGCCCCAAACGGAAAGCACCAGCGTCTCGTCGAGGCGGTTGCGCAATTCGCGCTGGAGCACAATGGCGTCGCGCAACGGTTGGTGGGCGTTCAGCGCCGCGAGCCCGAGCCGCATCGCAAGCGGGCCGAGCGCATAGCGGCGCGTGTCGGGATCCTGGCGTGCGAGGCCGCTCGCAAGAAAGCTCACGAGATAGCGATGCGCCTTGCCGGGAGACATGTGGCCGGCGACCGCGAGATCGCGCAGCGCGACCGGTTTTTCGGCGCGCGCCAGCACGTCGAGGATGCGGCCGGCGACCACGATGGCCTTGATCCCGGCAGGCTTATCGCCTGTTTTGTCACCTGCTTTGAGGGTTTTCATCATATCGCAATGCGAAACGTTGCCACGTCATACTCGGAAACTACTCCAAAAACCATTATTCCCCGTTCCGGATTGCGGAACAAGTATCGCCAAATTAGCTCCGGACATCGCACCCGCCCGGCTAGCATTTGCGTGAAACCCGGGGGCAATGCCGTGCAGTTCACACCGTTCAAAGTCGCCGCGGTTCAGGCCGCTCCGGTTTTTCTCGATACTGCCGCCACCGTCGAAAAAGCTTGCGTCCTGACGCGCGAAGCCGCCGCCGCCGGCGCCGAGCTGGTGGTTTTCCCGGAAGTCTTCGTGGCCGGGTACCCGTACTGGAACTGGTATCTCTCTCCGCTGGAGGGCAGTCCGTGGTTTGCACGGCTGCAACAAAGCTCCATCAATGTTCCGGGTCCGGAGGTTGACCGGCTCTGTCAGGTGGCGGCTCGGCTCGGCGTCTATATCGTGATCGGCGTCAATGAGAGCGTCACCTACAGCCTCGGCACCGTCTTCAACACCAATCTGATCATCGGACCCGAAGGTCTGATCGCGCGCCACCGCAAACTGGTGCCGACCTTCGCGGAAAAGCTGACCTGGGCGAGCGGCGACGGCAGCAGCCTGCGCGTGCACGAAACGAAATTCGGCCCGCTCGGCGTTTTGGCCTGCGGAGAAAACACCAACACGCTCGCCCGCTACACGCTGCTCGCGCAGGGCGAGCTGATCCATATTGCCAACTACATCGCATTCCCGTTCGTGGCGAACTACGACATGCCGGAAGCGATCCGTATTCGCGCCGGCGCGCATTCGTTCGAGGGAAAAATCTTCACGATCGTGGCCTGCTCGGCCATGAGTCCCGAGCTGGTTGCGACGCTCAAGCCGACGCCTCAGCAGGAGAAGATGCTGACCGGCACGCCGAACGCGTTTTCGGGCATTTACGGCCCCGACGGCCGACTGGTCGGCGAGCCGATTATCGACCGGGAAGGTATCGTTTATGCCGACATCGATCTCAATCGATGCATCGAGCCCAAACAGTATCACGACATCCTTGGCCACTATAACCGCTTCGACATCTTCACTCTCGAAGTCAATCGCACGCCGCTCGAGCCAATTCGATTTCGTGGCGACGCAGCGCGCACCGAGCCGAAGATCACGACCGATACGGCGAACGAGGAATTGGACGACCGCACCGCGTCGATTATCCGCCTACGCGGGTCATCGAACTAACGGGCAGCAAGCAAAAGGGGTAAGGGGCCATGACGACGATTGAAAAATCTTCTCCCAAGTCATCCGCGGCTTCCGGTAGCGAACGTGATGTGCGGCGCGTTGCGATGGCGAGCCTCGTTGGCACCACCATCGAATGGTATGACTTCCTGATCTACGCCACGATGGCCGGCGTCATTTTCAATCAGTATTTTTTCCCGAAAGGCGACGAGTTCGTTAGCACGATGCTGGCCTATGGGACATTCGCCGCCGGATTTCTGATCCGACCGTTCGGCGGGCTGCTGTTCGGGCATTTCGGCGACCGCATCGGCCGCAAGCCGCTGCTCGTGCTCACGCTGATGATCATGGGCGTTGCGACCTTCCTGATCGGCCTGTTGCCGACCTACGACCAGGTCGGAATCTGGGCGCCGATCATGCTGCTGGCGCTGCGGCTCATTCAGGGCATCGCGTTGGGCGGGAAGTGGGGCGGCGCGGTGCTGATGTCATATGAATATGCCAAACCGGAGCAGCGCGCCTATTACGCATCGTTCCCGCAGATTGGACTCGCGATCGGGCTGTGTTGCAGCACCGGCGTGGTGACGTTCCTCTCCTATGCGCTGAGCGAGCGGGACTTCGTGTCCTGGGGCTGGCGCGTGGCGTTCATGCTCAGCATCGTTCTGCTGGCGGTTGGCCTGTTCATCCGCTTGCGCCTGCTGGAAACGCCGGAATTCGCCAAGGCGCAGGCCCGCAACGAAGTCGCCCGTGTGCCGATGCTGGAAGTGCTGCGCGACTATCCCGGAACGATCTTGCTTGGTTGGGGCGCGCGGCTGATCGACGGCATCGTGTTCACGATCTACGCGATCTTTCCGCTGACGTATCTGGTTAACGTGGCGAAGATTCCACGGACCACCGTGCTTATGGCCATTACGGCCGCGGCTTTCGTGCTGATCTTTACAATCCCCTATGCCGCCCGGCTTGCCGACCGGATGAGCCGCAAGCGGCTCTACATCATCTTCTCGCTGATCAACGGCTTCGTGACCTTCCCGGCGCTCTGGCTGATGCAATACTCCGGCAGCGCCTTGGTCGCTTCGGCATGTATCGTCATCGTCCTTGGTATCATTTGGGCCTTTGTCTACGGGCCTCAAGCTGCGATGTTCTGCGATCTGTTCGACACTCGCGTGCGCTACACCGGTATCTCCCTGATCTACCAGATCGGTGCGATATTTTCGGTCTCGCTTACGCCGCTCGTGGCGACCGCATTGCTGCAGGCCAACAACAACCAGCCGTGGTTCATCGCCGCTTACGTCTCGGCCGCCGGTATCATCAGCGCGATATGCGTGGCGTTGATGAAACGGGTGCCATGAGAGCGGGCAGTTGCTAGGATGGCGTTGTCGTAACAGGACCATCCTATGCCGCTGCCCCTTCTCCCCACCTGCCTCGTCGGCTCCTACCCGCAGCCGGATTGGCTGATCGACCGCAAGAAGCTCGCCGGCCGCTTTCCGCCGCGCGTGCGCGCGAAGGAACTCTGGCGCGTGGCGCCGGAATGGCTGGAACAGGCGCAGAACGACGCCACCTTGCTGGCGATCCGCGATCAGGAGCGCGCCGGGCTCGACATCATCACCGACGGCGAGATGCGGCGCGAAAGCTATTCAAACCGCTTCGCCACCGCGCTCGAAGGCGTCGATATCGACAATCCCGGCACCGCGCTCGACCGCTCTGGCCACCCGAACCCGGTGCCGCGCGTAGCGGGCAAAGTGCGCCGCAAGCATGCGGTCGAAGTCGGCGACGTGAAATTCCTGCGCGCCGCGACCTCCCGCATGATCAAGATGACGGTGCCCGGCCCGTTCACCATGTCGCAGCAGGCGCAGAACGATTTTTACAAAGACGAGGAAGAAATGGCGCTCGACTACGCGGCGGCCGTCAACGCCGAGATCAAGGACCTGTTCACGGCCGGCGCCGACATCGTGCAGATCGACGAGCCATACATGCAGGCGCGGCCGGAGAAGGCGCGCAAATACGGCCTCAAGGCGCTCAATGCCGCGCTCAAAGGCGTCACCGGCACGACCGCGGTGCATATCTGCTTCGGCTACGCCGCCGTCATCCATGTGCGGCCGGAGGGCTATTCGTTTTTGCCGGAACTGGAAGGCGCCGCCGTCAAGCAGGTGTCGATCGAAACGGCGCAGTCCTCGCTCGATTGCGCGGTGCTCGACAAGTTGCCGTCGAAGACCATCATCCTCGGCGTGATCGACCTCTCCGACATGAAGGTGGAAACGCCGGAGACGGTAGCCGCGCGCATCCGCCGCGCGCTGCCGCATGTGCCGGCCGAGCGCATTATCGTGGCGCCCGATTGCGGAATGAAATACTTGCCGCGCGACGTGGCGTTTGGAAAGATGTGCGCGATGGTCGAAGGCGCCAAGATCGTGCGCGGGGAGCTTAAGACTTAAGGACCAACGCATGCCCGTCAAGCTGCTTCCCACCTGCCTCGTCGGTTCCTATCCGCAGCCGGAATGGCTGATCGACCGGGAAAAACTCTCCAAGCAGGTGCCGCGCGTGCGCATGCATGATCTCTGGCTGGTCGAACCGGCGCAACTCGAAGCCAAGCAGAACGAAGCGACGCTGCTGGCGATCCGCGAGCAGGAACGCGCCGGGCTCGACATCCTCACCGACGGCGAGCAGCGGCGCGAAAGCTATTCCAACCGTTTTGCCACCGCGCTTGAAGGCATCGACATCGAAAATCCCGGCACCACCATCAACCGCAGCGGCAAGCCGATCCCGGTGCCGCGCGTCACCGGAAAAATCCGCCGCAGGCATGCGGTCGAAGTGCGCGACATGCAGTTCCTGCGCGCCAATACCAAACACAAAGTGAAAATGACCGTGCCGGGCCCGTTCACCATGGCCAAGCAGGCGCAGGACGATTTCTATAAGGACGAAGAAGCGATGGCGATGGATTACGCCGCCGCCGTCAACGCCGAAATCAAGGACCTGTTCGCGGCCGGCGCCGACGTGGTGCAGATCGACGAGCCGTGGATGCAACAGCACCCGGACAAGGCGCGCGCCTACGGCTTGAAGGCGCTCGACCGCGCGCTCGACGGCGTCACCGGCACGATCGCCGTGCATCTGTGCTTCGGCTATGCCGCGGTCGTGCATGAAAAGCCGCCGGGCTATTCGTTCCTGCCGGAACTGGAAGGCTCGAAGGCCGATCAAATTTCAATCGAGGCGGCGCAACCCGATCTCGATCTCAAAGTGCTCAGGCAGTTGCCGTCGAAAACCATCATCCTCGGCGTTATCAATCTCGCCGACATGAAGGTCGAAACGCCTGAGATCGTGGCCGCGCGCATCCGCAAGGCGCTTCCCTTTGTGGCGCCGGAGCGGATCGTCGTCGCGCCCGATTGCGGCATGAAATATCTGCCGCGCGACGTGGCGTTCGGAAAAATGCAGGCGATGGTGGAAGGCGCCAAAATCGTGCGCGCGGAGCTTTAGACCGGCAGCGCAAAAAAGTGACCCGCCCGGCGAGGACTAAACCGGGCGGGTCGATGGGATCGGCGCAGGATGGACGGGGGGGATCGCGCCGATCGCAGGTCTTGATGTTTCAGTACGGGACCACGTCGCAGACTTTCATGACCCGCAGGTTGCCCCAGCGGTCGAAGCGCTCGACGTAGCGGCATTCGCGATAGGCGGGGCCGGTCACATAGACCGGGCCGGCATAGGCGTTGGAAGCAGCCGCCGCGCCGATCAGCGCACCGGCTGCAAAGCCGAGGCCGACGCCAAGGCCGCGGGAGCGCGCCTGGGCTTCGCCGCCGGTGGCGGCAATGGCGGTGGTCAAAGTGAGGGCGGCAAGCGCGGCCGCGGCGATTTTGGTCTTGGTCGACATGGCAATCTCCATCCGTTGAACAGGGGCGGCCGGCATGGCCGCATATCCCTTGGTCGCGGGAGGCGCCGGAAAGGTTCAACCGCCGTGTTGGCTTGTTTCGGTGGTCCAGGCCGCCGTTATTGCAATGCGGTCAGGTCCCCAGCAATTGCGCCAGCCATTCGGGGCGCAAGTTAAGCCCAAGGAACCCTGCAACTCCGAACGTTATGCCGAGAGCGCCGGAGGCCCAGGCCAGACAGAGCAACCAATAGAGGTTGACGAGCGCGGCAACGGCGGCCATTGCGATTCCGATCGACAAAAATGCGTCCGATAAGTCGAACTGGTCGTCGCGAAAATTGAGCCGGTCGTATTCCTTTTCGAGGCCTTCGGCCTTGGCGCGGGTTTCCTTCGAGCGCGCTTCATACTTCTTGATGTCGGCTTCGTATCCCGCGGCTTGCTTGGTCGCCAATGCCTTGTCGAAATTCCCCGCGGTTTCGATCAGCCGCAATTGCGCCAACCCGTTTTCATCCACATGCAACTTGATGCGCGCTGCCTGGTACTCCGCCCAAGCATCCACAGATTCCGATTTTGCCTTTTGCATCGCCTGCACGATATTGTCGTCCTTGATCTTCGACACCGCCATGAATACCGACAGGATAACCACGGTGATGGCGACGAGATCGTTGAGTCTCTTGTTTGAGCTTTCGGTCTTGATGTCCGCGTCCATCTTTTCCCCCCGGCATAAGCCGGCCGTATTGTAGTGCGTAACGCCAAAAAGTGCTGCCTGGGCAAGCCATGGGGGCTCGGCTAACGTCCCCGGGCCACCATAAAAACAGGACAAAAGAATGCGAGTTGCGAATGTTTGCGGTGGTTTTGCTTGCGCAGGGCTCGCCGCCGCATTGGCGTTGTCGGCTGGCCTCGCGCAACCGCTCGATAAGGTCTCCTTCGGCACCAATTGGGTGGCGCAGGCCGAGCACGGCGGCTTTTATCAGGCGCTGGCCGACGGCACCTACAAGACTTACGGTCTCGACGTCAGCATCGTGCCGGGCGGCCCGAACGTGAACAACCGCCTGCTGCTGCCGGTCGGCCGGCTCGATTTCTACATGAGCGCGAACAGCTTGCAGTCGTTCGACGCGGTCGAGCAAAAAATTCCGACCATCGTCGTTGCCGCCAGCTTCCAGAAGGAGCCGCAGGTGCTGATCGCGCATCCGGGGCAGGGGGTGGAGAAGTTAGAGGACTTGAAAAAACTGACGCTGTTCGTTTCCAAGGAGGGCATCGCCACTTATTTCCAGTGGCTCAAGGCCGACTTCGGGTTCGACGAGCGGCGGGTGAGACCCTACACCTTCAATGCGCAGCCGTTCCTCGCCGACAAGAACAGCGCGATGCAGGGCTACGTCACATCGGAGCCTTACGCGGTCGAAAAGCAGGGCGGCTTCCGCCCGAAGATTTTCCTGCTCGCCGATCACGGTTTCAACGCTTATTCCACACTGATCGAGACCCGTCGCGAACTGGTCGAGAAAAAGCCCGATCTGGTGCGGCGCTTTGTCGATGCCTCGGCGATCGGCTGGTATAATTATATTTACGGCGACAGCCGGCCGGGCAATTCGCTGATCAAAAAACACAATCCGGAAATGACCGACGCGGCGCTCGCCTATTCCATCGCCAGGATGAAGGAATACGGCATCGTCGATTCCGGCGACACGGTGAAGCTTGGCATCGGCGCGATGAGCGACGCGCGCATGAAGGATTTCTTCGACAAGATGGTGCGCGCCGGCGTGGTCAAGGGATCGATCGATTACCGGGCCGCCTATACCCTGCAATTCGTCAACAAGGGTATCGGCGTGAATTTGCGGCCGAAGAACTGACAGAGCCTTGCACGTCCTTTATGCTGTCATTCCGGGGCGCGGGCGAAGCCCGCGAGCCCGGAATCCATAACCACCGATCGGGAGTATGGATTCCGGCCCGCGCGCTGCGCGGGCGACCGGAATGACGAAGGAAATGTACGCGAGCATGGCCGGAGCGAACTCAGCCAAGACGCCCGTCGTCGCCCTGCGCGGCGTCGGCAAGACATTCGCCAATGGCGTCGTTGCGCTTGAGAGCCTCGATCTCAACGTGCGCGAAGGCGAGTTCGTCACCCTGCTCGGCCCGTCCGGCTGCGGCAAATCCACCGCCTTGCGCATCGTGGCTGGCCTGAGCGAGCCCTCGCGCGGCGTCGTCGAATGGCCGGGCGATGCCGGACCGCGCAAGCTGGGTTTCGTTTTTCAGGAACCGACATTGATGCCGTGGGCGGATGTCGCGGCCAATGTGCGCCTGCCGCTCAAACTACAAGGCTTGAGCGAAGCGCAAAGCCGCGAGCGCGTCGCGCTGGCGCTCGATAGCGTCGGCCTCACGAGTTTTTCCGGCGCCTATCCGCGCGAATTGTCCGGCGGGATGAAAATGCGCGTTTCGATTGCGCGTGCGCTCGTCACCGAGCCTAAACTGCTATTGATGGACGAGCCGTTCGCGGCGCTCGATGAAATCACGCGCTTCAAGCTCAACAACGATCTGCTCGCGCTCTGGAGCGCTCTGGGTAAGACCGTGATCTTCGTCACCCATTCGGTGTTCGAATCGGTTTATCTCTCGCAGCGCATCGTCGTGATGACGTCGCGGCCGGGCCGCGTGTTCAAGGAGCTTGCCGTCGATGCGCCGTTTCCGCGCGACGAAAGCTTTCGCACCTCGGCCGATTATGCCGGTTTCTGCCGCCGCGCATCGGAAGCGCTGGCGGGCGCGATGAGCGCGGGAGGCGCAGCATGAGCGAACGCGCACTGCGCATTGTGCTTCCGGCGATCGTCCTGGCGCTGGTTGTCATGGCCTGGGACCTGGTCGTGCGTATCGGCGCGCTTCCGCCGTATATCCTGCCCGGTCCGGGTCTGGTGCTGTCCACCTTGATTTCCGATTGGGAAATTTTGTCGGGCTCGCTGGCGGTCACGCTGCTCACGACCTTCGAGGGCTTTTTGCTGGCGGCAATCGGCGGCATCGCGCTTGCCGTGACGTTCAATCAGTCGCGGCTGATCGAATATTCGCTCTACCCCTATGCAGTGATCTTGCAGGTGACGCCGGTGGTCGCCATCGCGCCGCTGCTGCTGATCTATCTGCCGCAACATGCCGCGGTGCTGGCCTGCGCCTGGATCGTGGCGTTCTTCCCGGTGCTGGCCAACACCACGCTTGGGTTGAGTTCGGTCGATCATAATCTGGCCGCGCTGTTTCAGCTTTACGGCGCCTCGCGCGCGCAAATTTTGTGGAACCTGAAACTGCCGGCGGCGCTGCCGCATATCCTCGCCGGCTTGCGCATTGCCGGCGGGCTGGCGCTGATCGGCGCGGTGGTGGCGGAAATCGCCGCCGGTTCGGCGGGCGCCGGATCGGGGCTGGCTTATCGCATCGCCGAGTCGGGCTACCGGCTCAATATTCCGCGCATGTTCGCCGCGCTGTTGCTGTTGTCGATCGCCGGCATCGTTATTTTCTTCGCGCTTTCCGCGTTCAACCATCTGGCGCTGCGCCATTGGCACGAAAGCGCGGTGAAGCAGGAGCGCTAAAGCAGAGTGCGTACGGCGATCCCAAGTGCGGCCATCACGACGACCACTTCGATCAGGCTGCGATGCAGGGCGAAGGCTAACACAGCGGCGATGCCCGCCAGCGCCGTCACCGTCAGATCGAGCGCGGCGAAATCGAACGCGAACCAGCGCAACGGGCCGGCGTGCATTTCCTCCACCTGGCCGAACAGCACATGCAGCGCGAACCACACCGACAAATTCAGAATAACGCCGACCACCGCCGCGGTGATTGCGGCCAGCGCTCCCGACAGGCGCCGGTTGCCGCGCAATTCCTCGATGTAGGGCGCGCCGGCGAAGATCCACAGCATCGAGGGCACGAAAGTGACCCATGTCGTCATCGCCGCGCCGAGCATTCCCGCCGTCAGCGCCGAAAACGGCGCGGCATCGCGGAATGCAGCAAGAAAGCCGACAAATTGCGTCACTAAAATAAGCGGCCCCGGCGTGGTTTCGGCAAGGCCGAGCCCGTCCACCATCTCGGGCGCAGTCAGCCAGCCATTCGTCTCCACCACCTGCTGCGCCATATAGGCAAGCAGCGCATAGGCGCCGCCGAAGCTCACGACCGCGAGTTTCGAGAAGAACGTACCGATGTCGACAAGGATATGGTTGGCGCCGAGCGTGACGAGCACGAGCACGACCGGCGCCCACCACAGGATGAGGCCGGTCACCGTGGCAATTGCCGCCTGCCGCCAGCGTCCGCTTTTCGGCGGCGTCAGGGTTTCGGCCTTTACGGCGATCCCCAGCAACGCCGGATTTGCGCGCGCCACGAAATATCCGATCGCTGCCGCGCCAATCACGATCAGCGGGAAGGGAAGCGCGAAGAAGAAGATGCCGATGAAAGCCAGCGCCGCGACGGCGATGAGCAGCGAAGATTTCAATGCCCGCCGGCCAATGCGGATGAGCGCCTCGACCACGATCACCAGCACGGCGGCCTTGATGCCGAACAGCGCGCCATCCACCAGCGAGATGCCGCGCCCAAGCGCATAGAGCAGGCTCAGTCCCAACATCACGAATGCGCCCGGCAGAATGAACAGAATTCCCGCCGTCAATCCGCCGCGCACGCCGTGCAGCAGCCAGCCGATATAGGTTGCCAACTGCTGCGCTTCCGGGCCGGGCAGCAGCATGCAGAAATTGAGCGCGTGCAGGAAACGCGGCTCGTCCACCCACTTTCTTTCCTCGACCAGCGTGCGGTGCATGAGCGCGATCTGCCCGGCCGGCCCGCCGAAGGAGAGGCAGCCGATCTTGAGCCAGACCTTGAAGGCCTCGGAGAATGTCGGCGTGGTTTTTCTTGGTTGGATATCGGTCATCATGCGGCTTTGGCCGGCCAGTTGTGGCGCTCTTCGCCCGCAAAGCGCAACCATGCGAACAGCGCATCGTAGACGATGAACCCGCGGCAGAGCAGCCCATGATCGTCGTCGCCGGCCAGCGCCGATAGCCCAAGGGATACGGCGTGCAACCCCGCCGCCTCGGGCGCAATATCGGGGCGTGCGGTATCGGCGCCGCGCACGATCAGCGCCAGCCGCGCCAACGACGGCTCGCTCTCAAGGCCGAAGATTTTCAGCATGGTGTCGAAGCTGCAACGCTCGCCTTCGTGCGAAAGCTCGACGCCCTCGATGTCGAAAGGAATGCCGCCGCTCTCCTGCGCGGCCTTAGGAACTTCCGGCGGATCGACGAACAGGATTTTCGCTTCCGGGTCGAGAAACCGCCGGATCAGCCAGGGGCACGCGACGCGGTCGATCTTCGGCCGGCGGCGGGTCACCCAAATGCTGGGCCGCTTCGGCGCGAACCGTTCAAGCGCCGGCTTGTCGATCAATGGCAGGCCGGCCTCGCCCCAGCCGGCATAGCCGCCGGCGAGCACGCTCGCTTGCAAGTTCTGCGCGCGAAGTTCGGCGGTGACAGTTTGGCTCACCTCATGGCCGGCTTTGCAGACGACGACGATTGCGCGGATGGGATCGCACGACGCGGCCCATTCGCCAACGTCTTCCGGTTCGCGCCGGATCGCGCCGGGAAGCAAGCCTGCTGCCGTTGCGTAGGCGTCGCGGCGGCGCACGTCGATAACCTGCGGCGCGCCCGCCGTGCCATCAGCCGCCAAAGCTGTTCAGGTGAGATGAAATAGCTCGCGGTCATGTTTTTCATCGGGACACTACGGCGGGAACGATGAGAAAAATTCCGGAGAGCAACAACAGCACCAGGATGACCTTGCGGAACGCCGCATCGTCGAGTTTTCCATAGAGCGTCATGCCCGCCCACAAACCGAGCAGTAGCGCCGGCAGTCCAAGCAGGAATAATTTGATCACGTCGGCGTTGAACAGATGGCCTGCCGCGGCGAATGTCAGCGTCGTTGTCGCCATTGTGATGAAAATCACGGGCTGAAACACGGCGCGCTGCGCGTCCTTTGATCCGCCGCCAAGCTGGCACCAAATCGTGACGATGACGCCGCCGAGCCCGGTCAAACCGCCAAGGAGGCCGTTCAGGAAACCCATGCCGGTATCGATTGGCTGGTTCGACTCGATCGGCTTGAATGCCGGACACGCGAGGTTGTACGTGCTGTAAGCCACCAGCAATACGCCGACGCCGGTGCGGATGTGAGCCGGATTGATATAGGTGAGCAAATAAGCGCCCAGCGGAACCCCGACGGCGCCGCCGATGACGAACGGCAATAGCCGCCGCCATTGCAGCGCGTGGCGCGCTTTCCAGATCCCGTAGGCCTGGTTCACGACGCCATAGGCGGCGATCAGCACGGCCGTCTGCAAGGGCGTGATGATGTGCAACCAGACGCCCGACACGACGAGTCCTGCCGCGAAGCCCGCGAGCCCGGTGGTCAACCCCCCGAAAAATGTAGATATGAGGAAAAGCGCGATTGTGATGCCATCCATGGGTCGCTCCATAACAGAAGTGACCAGCACTTGGATGGATGGCTGCCATCTCGAGGGGAGGCTGCTATTTCCCCTGTGGCGCGACTATAGCAGCCAGCGCAGAATGCTCAATGCTGCGAAACGCGAAACAATTGGAGAGTTGCCCAGCCTTCCGCATCGGGGCTAAGTTCCGCCGGCTTAAAGCGTATTACTTTTCGAGGACCTTTCATGGCACGTGTGAGCGACCGGGCGCCGGGTGCGGCCGGTTCCGGCTTGAACGACGATATCGGCGAGGACAAGCGGCTGGCGCTCTACCGCAGCCAGGTGGTCATCCGCGAGGCGGAGCAGCGCGCATTCGACTTGTTCCTGCAAAATCTGGTGAAGGGCACCAGCCACCTGTCGCTCGGCCAGGAAGCGGTGGCGGCCGGCTTCGCCGAGGCGATGCAGCCGGGCGATTTGAGCTTTTGCACCTATCGCGGGCATTCGCACACGCTCGCCCGCGGCGTCCCGGTCGAGAAAGTGCTGGGCGAGCTGATGCAGCGCGATAACGGCCTGATGCGCGGCAAGGGCGGTTCGATGCACCTGACGTCGGAAGAGCACGGCGTGATGGGCTCCTATGCCATCATCGGCGCGCATTTGCCCATTGCCTGTGGCTCCGCGTGGCGCGCGCAATACAAGGGCCACAAGGACGTGTCGGTGTGCTTCTTCGGCGACGGCACCACCAATATCGGCGCGTTCCACGAGGCGCTCAACTTCGCGGCGGTGTGGAAGCTGCCGGTGATTTTCGTGTGCGAGAACAATCTCTACATGGAATACACGCCGATCGGCGAGGTGACGGCGGTGCAACATCCGGCCGCCGACCGCGCGGCGTCTTATGGCCTGGAGCGCATCGTCATTGACGGCAACGATGCCGATGCGGTCTACCGCACCGCGCGCACGGCCTATGACAAGGCGCGCGCCGGGCGGGGACCGTCGCTGATCGAATGCATGACCTATCGCCACAGCGGGCATTCGCGCGCCGATCCGGCGAAATATCGCCCCGAGGGCGAACTGGAGAAGTGGAAACTGCGCGACCCGGTCAAGATTTACCGCGAACGGCTGCTGCAATTCGGCGTCGCCGAGAAAGTGATTGCCGGTATCGAGACTGAAGTCCGCAAGGTCGTCGATGACGCCACCGAGACGTGCAAAGCCGCGCCGCCGCCGTCGCTCGATATCCTCACCACCGATGTCTATGCCGATGGAGGCTGGGCATGGCGGAACTGACATACAGGGAAGCCGTTGCCCGCGGCATCGCGCAGGAAATGGCGCGCGACCCCGACGTGGTGTTTCTCGGCGAGGACGTGGCGAAAGCCGGCGGCGTGTTCAAGGCGACCGTAGGCCTGTACGAACAGTTCGGGCCGTTGCGCGTGCGCGACACGCCGATCTCCGAACAGGCGATCCTGGGCGCCGCGATGGGCGCGGCGATGACCGGCCTCAAGCCGATCGCCGAAATCATGTTCTCGGACTTTTTCGCGGTGTGCTTCGACTACATCGCCAACGAGTTTCCCAAAAGCCGCTACATGTCGAACGGGCAGACCAAGTGCCCGCTGGTGGTGCGCACCGGCAACGGCGCCGGTTCGCGCTTCGGCGCGCAGCATTCTCAGAGCGTCGAGAACTGGTGCATGATGATCCCCGGCCTCAAGGTGGTCGCGCCTTCCACCCCGCGCGACGTGATCGGCCTGATGGCGGCGGCGGTGCGCGATCCCGATCCGGTGATCTTCTTCGAGCACAAATCGCTTTACGCGACGAAGGGCGAAGTGCCGGACGGCGAGATCGTGGATCGGCTCGGCACCGCCAAGATCGTGCGCCCCGGCAAGGACTGCACCATTATCGCGCTGGCGCTGATGGTGTCGCGCGCGCTAGCCGCGGCCGAGACGCTGCAATCGGAACATGGCATCGACTGCGAAGTGATTGACGTGCGCTCGTTGGTGCCGCTCGACACGCAGACGATTCTCGGTTCGGTGGCCAAGACGCACCGGCTGTTCACGGTCGAGGAAAATCCGCGGCTGTGCGGCTGGGGTGCGGAGATCGTTTCCATCGTGGCGGACGAGGCGTTTTATGAGTTGGACGGTCCGCCGGTGCGGATCACCACGCCGCATATCCCGCTGCCGGCGGCGGACATTCTGGAAGACATGGTGCTCCCGACCGCGGAGCGTATTGTGGAGACGGTGAAGCGGTCGCTGGAAAGTTAGTTTGTTGTCATCGCCGGGCTTGTCCCGGTGATCCCGCTTAGAAGGGCAATGTGCCCGCCTTGCCGGGATGGCCGGAACAAGCCCGGCCATGACGGTTGTGTAACGAGATAAAAGGATAAAGTCCCATGTACGACAATCTGCTCGCCAACGTTCCGACCGACCTGTGGATCGGCGGCAAGTGGCGCAAAGCTAGCGACAATGCGCGCTTCGACGTCATTGACCCGGCGACCGAGAAAAAGATCGCTTCGGTCGCCAGCGCGACCGTCGACGATGCCAAGGCCGCGGTCGACGCCGCCAGCGACGCGTTCGAGGCCTGGGGCGCGAAAAAGCCGCGCGAGCGCGGCGAAATTCTGCGCAAGGCCTACGAGCTCACGATGCGCGATGCCGAACGGCTGGCGAAGCTTATTACGCTGGAAAACGGCAAGGCGCTGTCTGATTCGCGCGGCGAGGTGGCCTATGCCGCTGAGTTTTTCCGCTGGAACGCGGAGGAGGCGGTGCGCAATCTCGGCCAAGTGTCGCGCGCGCCTTCCTCCGGCGCCCGCATCCTCGTGCAGCACAAGCCGGCCGGCATTGCCGTTCTGGTGACGCCGTGGAATTTTCCCGCCGCCATGGCGACGCGCAAGATCGCGCCGGCGCTCGCCGCCGGTTGCACGGTGGTGCTCAAGCCCGCCTCCGACACGCCGCTCACCATGCTGGCGCTGATGCCGATCCTGGAAGAAGCCGGCGTGCCGGCTGGCGTGGTCAATGTGATTCCCTCTCGCTCCTCCGGCAAGGTGGTGAGCGCGATGCTGCACGATCCGCGCGTGCGCGTCGTCTCCTTTACCGGTTCGACCGAAGTCGGCCGCAAGCTGCTGCGCGAGGCGGCGGACAATGTGGTCAAGCCGGCGATGGAATTGGGCGGCAATGCGCCATTTTTGGTTTTCGAGGACGCCGACATCGACGCGGCGATCGACGGCGCCATGATCGCCAAGATGCGCAACATGGGCGAGGCCTGCACCGCCGCCAATCGCTTCTATGTGCACGAAAAGGTGCACGACGAGTTTGCCAAGAAACTCACCGCCAAGATGAACGCGCTGAAGATGGGCAACGGCCTTGACGACGGCGTAGCGCTTGGTCCGCTGGTGAACGCGGAAGGCCGCGACAAGGTCATGAGCCTGGTCGACGACGCGGTGAAGAAGGGCGCCAAGGTGCTCACCGGCGGCAAGGTGCCGGACGGCCCCGGCTTTTTCTATCCGGCGACCGTGCTCACCAACGTGCCGGACTCCGCCGCCATGCTCAACGACGAGATTTTCGGGCCGGTCGCCGCGATACAAAGCTTCAAGTCCGAAGACGAGGCGATCAAGCGCGCCAACGACACCGAATACGGTCTGGTAGCTTATCTTTACACCAAGGACATGAACCGCGGCATGCGCGTTTCGGAGAAGCTCGACTTCGGCATGATCGGGCTCAACCGCGGGCTGGTGTCCGATCCGGCGGCGCCGTTCGGCGGCATGAAGCAGTCCGGCATCGGGCGCGAAGGCGGGCACGAAGGCATGATGGAATTTCTCGAGACGCAGTATGTGTCGTTGAATTGGTGAGGCAACTTTGTCATTGCCGGGCTTGACCCGGCAATCCCGCTCAGGGAAGCAAAGCCGTGCCATGATGTTCGGGATCACCGGGTCACGCCGCTGCGCGGCGGCCCGGTGATGACAAGGAAGGGGCAAATCCCGTGGACGTCCTGATGCCGCAGCTCGGCGAGACCGTTGCTGAGGGCAAGGTCACGAAATGGTTCAAGTCGGTTGGCGACAAGATCGCGCCCGGCGACAACCTGTTCGAGATCGAGACCGACAAGACCTCGATGGAAGTGCCGGCGACATCGGCGGGCACGCTGGCGGAAATCCGCGTAACGGCCGGCGCGGTGGCCCCGGTAGGAGCGGTGGTGGCGGTGATCGCGGGAAGCGGCGCGGCCTCCGCTCCGCAGGCGGCGGCGAAATCACCTGTGATGCCCACTGCGGCGAAGGCGCCGCCGGCCACGCTGGATCCTTGGCACGAAGTACGCACGCCCGAGCGCAATTACGGCCCGGCAAAATTGGCGAGCGGCGCAACGTCGACACCGCTGGCGCGGCGGCTGGCCGGCGAGCGCGGCATCGATCCGGCGAGTGTCAGCGGCTCCGGCCCGCACGGGCGCGTCGTTGCCCGCGATGTGCAGGCGGCGATGGCCGGCGGCGCACGCCCGGTGGCCGGTTCCTCCGCCGCGCAAATCATGGCGCTCTATGCCGGCACGCCTTACCAAGAAGTGCCGCTCGACAATATGCGCCGTACGATCGCCAGGCGATTGATCGAGGCCAAGCAGACCATTCCGCATTTCTATCTGACCGCCGATGCCGACATCGGCCGGCTGACCGCGATGAGCGCGGAGGCGAATGCCGCCGCGCCGGAAGACGCCGATGGAAATCCGGCGTTCAAGCTCTCGCTCAACGATTTTCTCATCAAGGCCTGGGCCGCGGCTTTGCAGCGCGTCCCCGCCGCCAACGCGGTGTGGGCGGAAGACCGCATCTTGCGCTTCAAACACTCCGACATCGGCGTGGCGGTGGCGGTCGAGGGCGGCTTGCTTACGCCGGTGATCCGCCAGGTCGAGGCGAAATCGCTCACGGCGATTTCCGCTGAGATGCGCGATCTTGTCGAACGCGCCCGCGCGCGCAAACTCAAGCCGAACGAATATCAGGGCGGCGCCAGCGCGATCTCGAATTTGGGCATGTACGGCGTGCGCGAATTCGCGGCCATCATCAACCCGCCGCACGCCACTATTCTGGCGGCCGGCGGCGTGCGGCGGCAGGTGGTGGAAAAGGATGACGGCGGCGTGGCGTTCGCCAGCATGATGACCGTCACCTTGTCATGCGACCATCGCGTGGTGGATGGCGTGCTCGGCGCGGAACTGCTCGCGGCTTTCAAGGATTTCATCGAGAAGCCGGTCACCGCGTTGGTCTGACGCGCCCGGCAGGGAGGACAAACATGAACAAGTGCATCGTTTCCGCAATCGTTATGTTCGTTATGGCCTGGGCGCTGAGTTTCTTCGTGCACGGCGTTCTGCTTTTCGCCGATTACTCCGTCACCGCCGGCATGCGGCCGCCGGCCGAGGCGCAAGCGCTGCTGCCCTATATGTTCCTGGCGCACGCGTTATTCGGCGCCGCTTTTGCCTGGGTTTATGTGCAGGGCAAGGAAGACAAGCCGTGGCTGGCGCAAGGCTTGCGCTACGGCATCGCGATGGCGTGCGTGACCGTGATTCCGATGTATCTGATCTATCATGTGGTCACGCCGGTCGCGCTTGTGGTCGCGCTCAAGCAGATCGGGTACGACACCGTCCGCGTCGTGCTGATGGGCATCGTGCTCGCCTGGATCAATCGAAAATAAAGGAGCTAATGAAATGGCTGGTGAAAAGCCGGACGTGCTGCTGGTCGGCAATGCCAAACCGGTGATTGTCGATGGATTGTCGCCGCACGTCGTGCTGCACAAGCTGATCGAGGCGAAAGACCGCGAAGCCTTGCTTGCCGCGGTCGCCGGCAAGGTGCGCGCGATCGCGGTGACCTACACCAGTGAGCGCATCGGTCCGGATTTCATGCAGCGCTTTCCCAAGCTCGAACAGGTTTCGACCTTCGGCGTCGGCTACGACCATGTCGACGCCAAATGGGCCGGCGCGCACGGCATTACCGTCACAAATACGCCCGAAGTGCTCAACGAAGAGGTCGCCGACACCGCGCTCGGGCTTCTGCTCTGCACGGTGCGCGAATTTCCGCAAGCCGAGCGTTATCTGCGCGCCGGTAAATGGCCGTCCGCCGCCTATCCGCTCAGCAAGGCGACGTTGCGCGACCGCACCGTCGGCATGGTCGGCATGGGGCGCATCGGCAAGGCGATCGCGCGCCGGCTGGAGGCGTTCGGCGTGCCGGTCGTGTATCACAGCCGCAAGCCGCAGGCGGGCGTCGCTTACAAATATTATCCCAAGCTTGTCGATATGGCGCGCGACGTCGATACGCTGATGGTGATCGTTCCCGGCGGGGCGGCGACGCAAAATCTCATAAATAAGGAAGTGCTCGAAGCGCTCGGACCGAACGGCATTCTCATCAACATGGCGCGCGGCTCGGTGGTGGACGAACCGGCGCTGATCGAGGCGCTCAAGGCGCGCACGATATTGTCCGCCGGCCTCGACGTGTTCGTGAAGGAACCGCAGGTGCCGAAGGAACTTATCGAGATGGAGCACATCGTGCTGTTCCCGCATCTCGGCTCCGGCTCGGTCTACACGCGCAAAGCCATGGATCGGCTTGTGGTCGATAATCTTCTGGCCTGGGCCGCCGGCAAGCCGCCGCTCACGCCGGTACCGGAAACGCCGTGGCCGCCGAAAAAATGATCGTGCGCGCAACACTGCTTGCGGCGATGCTGGCGCTGGCTTGCAGCCAGGCTTTGGCGCAGGCGCCGGCGGGCGATGCGGCGAAGATGCTGGGCGAGGCTTGGGAATTTTCCAACGCCGACCGCGATAAAGTCTGCACGGTGACATTCAAGCCCGAAGCCACCCCAGCCGGATACCGGCTGGAATTCGATACCAACTGCGCCAACCTGTTTCCGCTGGTGAAGGATATCGCGGGCTGGAAATTTCCCGACAACGATCTGCTTCGCCTGCTCGATGGCAAGGGAAAACCGCTGATCGAATTCAGCGAAGTGGAAACGGGAATCTTCGAGGCGCCGACGCCGGGCGTCGGACTGTTGTTCTTGCAGGTGGCAGGCGCGGGCGGTCCGCCACCGCGCGCCGCCGACACCGTGTTCGGCGACTGGGCGATCGTGCGCGGCGGCAAGGTGCTGTGCGCGCTGACGCTTGACGGCACCGCGGTGCGCGACGGCTTCACGCTCGTCGTGAAGCCCAATTGCGATCAGACGATCGCGCGCCTAGGGCTTGCCTTCTGGAGCATGGACCGCGGCGAACTGGTGCTGCTTCCGGCGCGCGGCAACAGCTGGCGCTTCGAGGAGACCGACGCGGCGACCTGGCGGCGCATCCCGGAAGGCGCCAATCCATACACGCTGGTGAAGCAGTAGGACTACGCGAAATAGTTTTCGAGTAGTCCTGAGCATAATTAATTCGAGGCGAGATATTTTTCTGATAGTGTTCAGCAAGATCTGGATTCGGATCTATTACAGTTATACGTCTCTTCGTATTGTGCGGAGAACCTCCGCGGCGGAGAACTATGCGCGCCAGTCTGTCCGCGGCAGGGAGTGAGTAGCCCACGATTGTGATGTTAGGGCAACTGTGAATTGAAGATGAAAAGGAAGTCCATTGGCGTTTTAAGAATTCAAGTTCAATCTGCTTGTGCGGCGTCGGTGCGATTAGAATATACGGTGGATTGATCCCGTCATTGAGAAACGTGGGATAGGCTTCCGTAAAAATCCAAATGCGCTTTAGGAACTCAACACATTTTTCCTGCTGCCATTTTTTTGCTTTCGTGTGTTCAGCTGGATCGAACCAATTAATCGAGCCATGAGGTTTTAGCACGACATTTCTGCTGCTATTATTTTTATCCACGGCGTAAGAAAATTCGATATTCTCTTGCGTCAACGCCGTTTCCAATAACAAATCATAATTGAAAGTTACGAAAACGGTATTCGAGGGATATTTACGAACTACGTTTCTGATAAATAAAATCTTTTTGAATGTACCCTCGTTCTGAAATGACCAAAGAAATTCACCAAGCAGGCGAACTAATTGTCTGCGCGCGTCCAATAAATAGCCAGCGCGCCATTTGTAACCGCGACCTCTCCCACGAATGCTGTCGTATTCCTGGGCAGCATCCATCAGTCCGAGCATATCTTCAGCGTCGGGAAACTCGGCTTTAGCTCTTGTAAGGCTGGGGTAGAAGTAGTCGCAGAATGAATCGACGAGATTTGTGTTTATCGATTTCCGCGCGGCAAGATTCCACAAGATGGCCCTTTTTAGAAGATGAGTAGCAGACGGTGCGCCGGCAGGAACCGAGAGGCCTGCACCAAAGACAAATACATGTTTTGGGCTATGCCCCTTCGCGAAGCGCGTCCCGGCCTCCGAAATATTCTTGTAACTAAAGCGCATTTGATTCAATCTGATCTTTTAATAATTTTCAAATCAGCTTCAACCCCTTGAAGCTCGCATGGCCTTCCTTGCCGACGATGATGTGGTCGTGCACGGAAATGCCGAGCGAGTGCGCCACTTCGACAATCGCCTGGGTCATCTGGATGTCGGCGCGCGACGGCGTCGGATCTCCGGACGGATGATTGTGCACCAGGATGATCGCGGTGGCGGACAGCTCCAGCGCGCGCTTGACCACTTCGCGCGGATAGACCGGGGTGTGATCGACGGTGCCGACCTGCTGCACCTCGTCGGCGATAAGCTGGTTGCGCTTGTCGAGGAACAGCACGCGGAACTGCTCCTTGTCGGCGAACGCCATGGCGGTGCGGCAATAATCCAGCACCGTCGACCATGACGACAGCATCGGCCGCTTGGTCACCTGGCCGCGGGCAAGCCGGCTGGCGGCGGCAAACACCAGCTTGAATTCGGTGATGGCGGAATCGCCCAGCCCCTTGACCTCGGCCAATCGCGTCGGCGGGGCAGCGATCACTTCCGCGAAGGAGCCGAACTTGGCGAGCAGCGCCTTGGCCAGCGGCTTCACGTCGCGCCGCGGCAGCGCGCGGAACAGCAGCAGTTCCAGCAATTCATAGTCGGTGACGGCCTCGCTGCCGGCATCGCGGAATCGCGTCCGCAGCCGCTCGCGGTGGCCGTGATAATGCGGACTTGCTTCCGCAAGGCCTTTCCGCTTTTTGCCGTTTTTTCCGTTGCCGGACATCACCCAGGACTTTTCACGCCGCGCCACCGCCTCAGGATGACGCTATTCCCGGCTTTTGCAATCGCGAAGCTTGCCGCTCAGGCGCGGTAGGGCGGCTTGTCGAGCTTGCCCGGCGACAAGGTGAAAACTTCCACGCCTTTGTCGGTGACGCCGATGCTGTGCTCGAACTGGGCGGAAAGCGAGCGGTCGCGCGTCACCGCGGTCCAGCCGTCGGACAACACCTTCACGTGCGGGCGGCCGAGATTAATCATCGGCTCGATGGTGAAGAACATGCCCGGCTTAAGCACGATGCCCTCGCCCGCCCGGCCGACATGCACGATGTTGGGCTCGTCGTGGAACAGGCGTCCGAGGCCGTGGCCGCAGAAATCGCGCACCACGCTCATGTGTTGCGCCTCGACGAAAGTCTGAATGGCGGCGCCGATATCGCCCGTGGTGCTGCCCGGCCGCACGGTGGCGATGCCGCGCATCATTGCCTCGTAAGTGACCTCGATCAGCCGCTCGGCGCGGCGCGGAATTTCGCCGACCGTGAACATCCGGCTGGAATCGCCGTGCCAGCCGTCGAGGATCAGCGTCACGTCGATATTGACGATGTCGCCGTCCTTCAGCGGCTTGTCGCCGGGGATGCCGTGGCAGACCACATGGTTGAGCGAGGTGCAGGTGGCTTTCTTGTAGCCGCGATACATCAGCGTCGCCGGCAGCGCCTTATGGTCGAGCGCAAATTCATAGACCAGCCGGTCGAGCCTTTCCGTCGGCACGCCGGGCTTGACCGCGTCCACCAGCATGTCGAGGCAGCGCGCGACGAGTTTCCCCGCCTTGCGCATGCCGTCGAAGGCATTGGGGCCGTGGATCTTGATCTGGCCGGTCTTGCGTTGCGGCGCGACGGCCGCGTCGATGTAGGTCATGCAATGCAATGTAAGGAATGAAAATTACAACGCAAGCGCGCTCAATCCTCGATCGGCACCGGGGCTGCGATCTCGATTGCCTCGCGCGAAATCGAGCATTTCCAAGCGATCGCTTCGACGCCGCGCGATCGCGCCCGCTCGAAAGCCGCGCCATAGGCGGGGTCGATATCGCGGGCGAGTGCAAAGCGGCCGGATGAGCCGATCTGGACGACGTAGAGCATCACCGCGCGGGCGCCAGCCGCGACCATGTTGCCAAGCTCGTCGAGATGCTTGGCTCCGCGCGCGGTGACGCTGTCGGGGAACTCGGCGAGCCCCGGCTTGCGCATCAGATGCACGTTCTTGATCTCGACATAGCAGGGCGGGCGGCCGTCGGCCTCCAGCAGGAAATCCACGCGTGAGTTCGTGCCGTATTTCACTTCGCGCCGCGCCGGACCGTAGCCGCGCAATTCGGGGATCGTCTGCGCGGCGAGCGCCTCGGCCACCAGCGTATTCGGATGTCCGGTATTGACGCCGACCAGTTCCGGGCCGTCGCCGAAGTTGGCCTCCACCAGCTCCCACGAATAGGGCAGCTTGCGGCTGGGACTGTCCGATTTCGACAGCCACACGCGCGCGCCGGGAGTGGCGAGCCCGATCATCGCGCCGGGATTGGCCACATGCGCGGTCAGCTGCTCATCGCCCGGCATCGTCACGTCGGCGAGGAAGCGCTTGTAGCGGCGGACAAGCGTTGCGGGAACGAGCGGGACTGGGAAGCGCATCAGGCTGCGATTTTTCCGCCCAGTTCGTCTTCGATATGGGCGCGGATGATGTCGTCGAACGATGCTTCCGCCTTGAAGCCGAGCGCGCCCGCTCGCCGCGCGTCGAAGCGGCTCGGCCAGCCGGCGACGATGCGCATGACAAGTTCGTCCGGTTCGCGGTGGATGCGCGCGGCCGCCTTGTCGCCCGCGACGCGCCGGAGCGCGGCAATCTGCTCGGCCACGGTGCAGCACACGCCCGGCATGTTGATGTTGATGCGGTCGCCAAGTTGCGCGCGCGTGAGCCCCGCCGCATGGATCAGGAAACCGATGGCGGAGCGCGGGCTGGCGTGGGTGTGCAAAATGCTGTCGTCGACCGGCAGCACGGTCTCCTGCCCCGCCAGCGGTTCGCGGATGATGGAGGAGAAGAATCCCGACGCCGCCTTGTTCGGCTTGCCTGGCCGCACAACGATGCTCGGCAACCTGATGCCGACGCCCTCGAGAAATCCGCGCCGCGTGTGGTCGGCCAGCAGTAGCTCGCAGATCGCTTTTTGTGTGCCGTAGGAAGTGAGCGGCGTGAGGTGGAATTCGTCGTGCACCGCCGGCGGGAACGGCGCGCCGAAAACCGCCATCGACGAGGTGAAGATGAATTTCGGCTTGTAACCGCCGCCGGTCTTGCGGATCGCGGCCAGCAATTGCTGCGTGCCTTCGAGATTGACGCGATAGCCCTTGTCGAAATCGGTTTCCGCTTCGCCGGAGACCACGCCCGCCAGATAAAAAATCGCATCGGGCTTTTCTGCGATGGCCTTGCCGGCTTCGCCCGGCGCGGGCAGATCGGAGACCGTGAGGTCGATCTTGCCGGAAAATCCCTGCGGGACTGCGGGCGCCACCACATCGGTGAGCGTGAGCTTCTCGATTGGCTGGCCGTTGAGATGCCCGTCCTTGACCAGCCGCGCGGTCAACTTGCGGCCAATCATCCCCGCCGCCCCGGTCATCAGGATATGCATCGCAGTCCCCGCCGAAGTCCCACTCACGCTCAGGTTCCCGCCGGCATCTGACCGAGGCTGGTTTTCTGCCGGCCGGCGGCATCGAAATTGCCGGGCGCGAGCCA
Organism: Rhizobium sp. Q54; assembly: GCA_945861895.1. Lineage (GTDB taxonomy): Bacteria > Pseudomonadota > Alphaproteobacteria > Rhizobiales > Xanthobacteraceae > Pseudolabrys. Next base: position 2,892 of record CAMAWF010000025.1, on the reverse strand, counting down.
GCGTTCGAACGCGGCTTTGCGTGCAGGCCACTCGCCGTCCAGCATGGCGAACCACGCAGTGTCGCGGTTGCGGCCTTTGACGACCCGGTGTTGCCGCATGATGCCTTCGAAGGTGAAGCCGTAGCGCAATGCCGCGCGGCGCGACGCCGCGTTGAGCGAATTACAGCTCCATTCGTAGCGGCGATAGCCGAGCGTCTCGAACGCGTAGCGGGCGAGCAGATACTGCGCCTCGGTGCCGAGCGGCGTGCGCCGCAAGGCCGGCGAATAAACGATGTGGCCGACCTCGCAGGCGCGCATGGCGGGACGAATATTCAAGAGCGTCGCGATCCCGACCGCGCGGCTGGCAGTATCGACGATCGCATAGGCGCACGGATCGTCCTGCGCGACATGGGCGGCAAGCCAGTGGGCGAATGCAGCCGCGTCCGCGAATGGACCGTAGGACATATAGGCCCACAAATCGTCGTGGCCGCTGACGGCCTTCCACAGATCGCTAGCGTGACGACTGGGAACGAGCTTTTCCACCCGGCCGAAGTGGCCATGCAGCGTCACGACTCCCGGCCGCTGCGCGGGCGTTGCGTCGGCTTCCGGCCCGACCGGCTGCCCGGTCTGCGGATGCGGAACGGAGTTCACGCTTTCGGCCGGCGGGCGAGGTCCTCACGGAAGAATGCGTTGAGTTCCGCGTTCGGCATCGTTGTGGCGAAGCTGTCGAATTTTCCGTGCTCTGCGATTTCGCGCGCCGCGTGCATAAACGCGGTCCAGGTCACGCGCGCGAGCGTGCCGCCGACGCTAATGCGGCGCACGCCCATGCCGGCGATGTCTTTCACGGTGAGCCCGCTGGCGCTCGACATCAGCAGGTTGACCGGCTTCGGCGCCACCGCCTTCACCACCGCTTCGATCTGCTCGCGCGTGCGGATTGCCGGCGCATACAGACAATCGGCTCCGGCATCGGCATAAGCGCGCAACCGCTTGATCGTCTCGTCGAGATCGGGCCGGCCCACCAGGAAACATTCCGCGCGGCCCGTGAGCAGCACCTCGCCGCCGGCCTTGTCGATTGCGCCACGCGCCGCGCGCATGCGGGCAACCGCATCGTCGAGGTCGTAAAGCGGCTTGTTCTTGTCGCCAGTCGAATCCTCAATCGAGAGTCCTGCCACTCCGGTCGCGACGCACAGCCGCACGTTTTCGGCGACGCCGGCCGGATCGTGGGCAAAGCCGCCCTCGAAATCGGCATTCACCGGCAGATCGGCGGCGGCGGCAATCTCGGCGAGATGCGTCAGCATCCGCTCGCAACTCACCGCGCCATCGGCCAGCCCTTGCGTGAAGGCAAATCCGGCGCTGGTGGAAGCCAGCGCCTTAAAGCCGAGATGCTGCAAATAGCGCGTGCTGCCCACGTCCCACGGATTGGGAATCACGAAGCAGCCGCTCTCGTGCAGCTTGCGGAAGGTTCGGCGTTTGTCGGCGGTGGTGGGCATGGCAATCTCCAGGCAAGGCGGAAAGCTAGCCAGTTCTTGCGCGGCAAGCCACCCTTCGGCTACGCACATCTGGCACGCGCAAAACGCCACCGCGGGGGACGGACGTGGATAGCCTCGATTTCGATGCGCTCGAACAGCAGGCGCGCGCAAAAATGCCGCCGGCATCGTTCGCTTTTTGTGCCACCGGCGCCGACGACGAAATCTCCGCGGTGGAAAACATCGCGGCCTGGCGGCAGCTGCGCCTGCGTCCGCGAATTCTGCGCGACATCACAAAAATCGATACCAGCATCAGTCTGCTTGGGGCGCAAGTGGCGGCTCCCATCGTCGTGGCGCCGATGGGCCGGCACAAGATGTTTCATGCCGAAGGCGAATGCGAAACCGCGCGCGCCGCCGCCGCCGCGGGTGCGGCCTTTGCGCTGGCGACCAACGCCAATATGCCGATCGAGGATGTCGCGGCTGCGCGCGGCAGCGCCCCGCAATGGTTCCAGCTTTACCTGTGGCCGAACCGGAGCGAGGTCGAGGTGCTGCTCGACCGCGTGGCGGCGGCCGGCTTTCGCGCGGTGATGCTGACGGTGGACTCGCCGGTCTATGGCTGGAGCCCGCGCGCCGCGCGCATCCCGCATCATCCGTCGCCGGATGTCCGCAACATCAACATGCCCGGCTCGCCGATGGCGCGCACCTCCTACGATACGGCGTTCAAGGGCAAGGTGATGTTCCCGCTCACCTGGCGCGATCTCGAATGGTTGGTAAAACGCACGCCGCTCGACATCATGGTCAAGGGTGTGCTGCGCGGCGACGATGCGTCACGCTGCATCGATGCCGGCGCCAAGGCGGTGATCGTCTCCAACCACGGCGGCCGCCACCTCGATACCACGGTGACGACCGCCGCGGCACTGCCCGAGGTGGTCGCGGCGGTGGCCGGCAAAGGTGAAGTTGATGTCGATGGCGGCATCCGGCGCGGCACGGATTTTCTCAAGGCGCTGGCGCTCGGCGCACGCGCGGTGATGATCGGGCGGCCGATCCTCTGGGGCTTGAGCGTCAACGGCGCTGCCGGCGTGCAGGCGGTGCTCGATCATTTGCGCGAAGAACTCGTGCGCGCCATGCAGTTGTCCGGCACGCCGACGCTTGCCGAAGCGACGCCCGATCTGGTGGCGCGATAATTTGCTTTCACGGCGGGGATACGCTGAACTGCACCTCCAAGGCCAACGGAGCGCCGTCGAACCACCATGTTGAGTCAGCTTATTTTTGGCGGCGCGGTCAGCATCCTCAATTTCGGCATCCATGCGGTGATGACCGGATTGATCGTGATCGTCACGCGCCATACCGCGGCGGCGACCGACGAATTGCACGTTTTCCTCCGCGTCACCGCCTTGCTGACGATCACGACAATCGTGTTGATGTGTGCGCATGTTGCGGAGATCGC
>CAMAWF010000024.1 GCA_945861895.1 Rhizobium sp. Q54 | reverse complement strand
CGCCACCGTTCACGTTGACCTTGTCCATGTCCGGTTGCAGCTCACGTGACCAGGCGACGACGACCGATGCAAACGCCTCGTTGACCTCGATCAGGTCGATGTCGCCGAGCGTCATGCCGGCGCGCTTGAGCACCTTGTGGGTGACGTCGATCGGCCCGGTGAGCATCATTGCCGGCTCCGAGCCGATATTGGCGAAGGCGCGGATGCGCGCGCGGGGTTTCAGCTGGGCCGCCGCGCCGGCTTGCTTGCTGCCGAGTAGCACGGCGGCGGCGCCATCGACGATGCCGGATGAATTGCCGGCGTGATGCACGTGGTTGACCGCTTCGATCTCCGGATGCGCCTGCACGGCGACCGCGTCGAAGCCGGCAAGCTCGCCCATCTGCACGAATGCCGGCTGTAATTGCGCCAGCGATTGCATGCTGGTGGCCGGGCGCATGTGCTCGTCCTTCGCCAAAATCGTCAGGCCGTTGACGTCTTTCACCGGCAGCACCGATTGCTTGAAGCGGCCCTCGTCCCAGGCTTTCGCCGCGCGCTGCTGGCTTTCCACCGCATAGGCGTCCACGTCGTCGCGCGTGATGCCGTATTTGGTGGCGATGAGATCGGCGGAAATGCCCTGCGGCATGAAATACGAGCGGATCGCGATGGCGGGATCGACCGGCCAGGCGCCGCCGGAGGCGCCGATGCCGACGCGGCTCATGGATTCGACGCCGCCGCCGATCGCCATGTCGTGCTGGCCGGACATGATCTCGGCCGCCGCGAAATTCACCGCATCGAGCCCGGAAGCGCAGAAGCGGTTGATCTGAATACCCGGCACGCCGTTGCCGTAGTCCGCGCATAGCGCCGCCACGCGCGCGATGTCGCCGCCGGCTTCGCCGACCGGATCGACGCAGCCCATCACCACATCGTCCACCAAAGCGGGATCGAGCTTGTTGCGGGTGCGGATCGCTTTCAGCGCCTGCGTCGCGAGATTGAGCGCCGTGACTTCATGCAACGCACCGTCGACCTTGCCGCGCCCGCGCGGGGTGCGCACGTGATCGTAGATGAAGGCTTCCGGCATCCCGTGTCTCCTGTTCCTTCACCCTCCCTTGAAAAGGGAGGGTTGGACCACCGAAGGTGGTTCGGGGAGGGATCAACTTTTCCAGCGACCCCCACCCGGCTCGCTTCGCTCGCCGACCTCCCCCTTTCAGGGGGAGGTAAAACTTTTTTACAAACTCCGCGCGATCAACAGCTTCATGATCTCGTTGGTGCCCGCGTAGATGCGCAGCACGCGCGCATCGCGGTACATGCGCGAGATCGGATATTCATCCATATAGCCATAGCCGCCGAACAATTGCAGGCAGCGGTCGATCACATTGCCTTGCGTGTCGGTGAGCCGGTATTTCGCCATCGAGGCGGTGACGGTGTCGAGTTCGCCTTTGACATGGCGCTCGATGCAATGGTCGAGGAACACCTTGGCGATGGTCGCCTCGGTCTTGCATTCCGCCAATTCGAATTGCGTGTTCTGGAATTCGATGATCGCCTTGCCGAAAGCCTTGCGCTGCTTGACGTAATCGACGGTGAGCGCGACCGCGCGCTCCATCATGGCGACGGCGTGCACGGCGACGATCAGCCGCTCCTGCGGCAGTTCCTTCATCAACTGGACGAATCCCTGGCCTTCTTCCGGCCCCAGCAGCGCTTCGGCCGGAAGCTGCACGTCATCGAAAAACAATTCCGAGGTGTCGGCGGCATCCAAGCCGAGCTTCTTGAGCTTGCGGCCGCGGCGGAAGCCTTGCGCGTCGTCGGTCTCCACCGCCATCAGCGAGACGCCCTTGGCGCCCTGTTTCGGATCGGTCTTGGCGACGACGATGACGAGATTGGCGTGCTGGCCGTTGGTGATGAAAGTCTTCGAGCCGTTGAGCACATAGCCGTTGCCGGATTTTTTCGCGCTGGTGCGTACGTCCTGCAAATCGGAGCCGGTGCCGGGCTCGGTCATGGCGATGGCGCCGACCAGTTCGCCGGTGGCGAGCTTCGGCAGCCAGCGTCTTTTCTGCTCTTCGGTGCCGTAATGCAAAATATAGGGCGCGACGATGCCGGAATGCAGCGGCGCGCCGAAAGTGTCGAAACCGCCGAGGCTGAGTTCACGGTTGATCACCGCCTCATGCGCGAAGCTGCCGCCGGAGCCGCCATATTCCTCCGGCATCGAAGCGCACAGCAGCCCCGCTTCGCCGGCTTTGGTCCAGACCGCGCGATCGTAGATGCCGGCCTCGTGCCAGCGGTCGAGATGCGGGGTGAATTCGGACGCGATGAAACGCCGCGCCTGTTCCTCCAACAGGACCAGGTCCTCGGTCATCCACACCGGGCGGGGCAGGTTGAACGCGTCCATGTCGAGCCCTTAGTGAAGCGAATCACCTGGATACCCAACATAAGGCCCGTCACCGCAGGGGGCGAGAGGCGTTCACATCCGCCCGAAGGGGTCAGAACGCCTCGTCCGGCGATTCCATCGTGCTCGCGGCGCCGGCCTGGATGCGCGCGAGGTGAGTTGCCGTCTCCGGCAGCATGCGCTCCATGAAGAACCGCGCGGTGACGAGCTTGGCGCTGTAGCGCGGTGACGAGCCGTTGGCTTTCGGCAGCTTCGCCTGGGCTGCTTCCGCGATCCGGCACCACATGTAGCCGAGCGCGACCAGCCCAAAGAGATGCATGTAGTCGGTGGCGCCGGCGCCGGCATTGTCCGGCTTGCCCATCGCGTTCTGCATGAACCACATCGAGGCCTGTTGCAGATGGCCGAGCGCGGCGGAAAGCGGCGTCACGTAAGGCTTCATCGCTTCGCTGCCGGAACGCTCCTTGATGTAGCCGGAGACCTCGTTGAAGAACGCCATCATGGCGCGGCCGCCGTCCTTGCCGAGCTTGCGCCCAACGAGATCGAGCGCCTGAATGCCGTTGGCGCCTTCGTAGATTTGCGCGATGCGCGCGTCACGCACGAACTGTTCCATGCCGTGCTCGGCGATGTAGCCGTGGCCGCCGAACACCTGCTGCGCCATCACGCTGTTGGCAAAACCGCCGTCGGTGAGCACGCCTTTGATCACCGGCGTGAGCAGACCCATATGGTCGTCGGCAGCCTGGCGCTGCTTGTCGTCGCCGGAGCGGTGCGCAACGTCGCCTTGCAGCGCGGTCCAGGTCACCAGCGCGCGCGCCGCCTCGTTGAACGCCTTGATGGTGAGCAGCGTGCGGCGGAGGTCGGGATGCACGATGATCGGATCGGCCGGCTTGTCCTTGTACTTGCCGCCGGAGAGCGAACGGCCTTGCAGCCGCTCCTTGGCATAAGCCGCGGCGTTTTGATAAGCGACTTCGGACAACGCCAAACCCTGAATGCCGACGCCCATCCGCGCCTCGTTCATCATCGTGAACATCGCGTGCAGCCCGCGGTTGGCCTCGCCGATCAGCCAGCCCGTCGCGCCGTCGTAATTCATCACGCAGGTGGAGTTGCCGTGGATGCCCATCTTCTCTTCGAGCGAGCCGCAGGCCACCGCATTGCGCTCGCCGAGCGAGCCGTCGTCCTTCGGAAAAATCTTCGGCACCACGAACAGCGAGATGCCTTTGGTGCCCTCGGGCGCGCCTTCGATGCGCGCCAGCACGAGATGCACGATATTCTCCGCCAGATCGTGTTCGCCGGCCGAGATAAAAATTTTCGTGCCGGTGATCTTGTAGCTGCCGTCGGGTTGCGGCGCCGCTTTGGTTCGCAACAGCCCGAGATCGGTGCCGCAATGCGGCTCGGTCAGGTTCATGGTGCCGGTCCATTCGCCCGACACCATTTTCGGCAGATAGATTTTTTTCAGCGCGTCGGAGCCGTGCGCGGCGAGCGCCGCGGTCGCGCCTTGGGTCAGGCCGGGATACATGGCGAAGGCCATGTTGGCCGAGCACATGAATTCCATGACCATTCCGGTCAATGTCGTGGGCAAGCCCTGGCCGCCATATTCGGCCGGCGCGGAAATGCCGACCCAGCCGCCGTCGACGAGCTGCTTGTAGGCCTGCTTGAAACCTTTCGGCGTGGTGACGCTGCCGTCCGCATGGCGCGTGCAGCCTTCCTTGTCGCCGACGCGGTTGAGCGGGGTCAGCACTTCCTCGCTGAACTTCGCGGCTTCGCCCAGGATCGCCTCGACGGTGTCGGGCGAAGCGTCGGCAAAGCCCGGCAGATTGCCGTAGCGGTCGAAGTGGAACACGTCGTTCAACAGGAACAGCGCATCGTCCACGGGGGCTCTGTAGGTCGGCATCATCCCCTCCTCGGCTTTCGCCGCAGCGCCGGCAGTGGCGCCGTTAATAACTCGTTAACTAATCGACGGTTGCGACGGATTTAAGAGCGCGCATGCCCTTCCCCAACGAGGCCGCAACAGCCGTATGCCGGGGAGGATGCGGCATATGCTTTACGGGCCGGTTAAAGCCGTATCCGTCCGGGCCCTGGATGCGGAAAATGCCGGTAAAATCTGGCACTTCGCCCGGTCCTTAACCGCATATTTACCCTAAACGTTAAAAAGTCGGTCAGAGGACTGCGGACCGCGCCGGCATCCATGCTGCCTTAATACGTGCCGTTCCACAGGGGCCGACCGGCCCACGCTCCTCCACGTCGAATGTGGGTGCGAGCAATGAAACTTGGCGGCCCGTGGAGTGTGAAAGGTATTCGGCCGGAAGCCCGCGAGAGCGCCCGAGAAGCGGCGCGCCGCTCCGGCCTGTCGCTCGGCGACTGGCTCAATTCCGTCATCATCAATTCCGCAGCGCACGAAGGCGTCGAGCCGCGCGCCGACGCTGACGATTATGCCGACGCGTCCGACGACGGCGACCTGTCCTCGGTGCACGAGCGCTTCGACGAACTCTCGCGCCGCATCGATCGTCTTGGCCGCAGCGGTCCCGCCGCCTATGCGCCGCGCAAAGCGCGCGCCGACCCCGATCAACTTGCCGAACTGATCGGCCGTCTCGACCGCCGCATCGATCATCTCTCCAGCATCGCAGCGCATGCTCCGGGTATGCCGCAGATTCCGGCGGCGGTCGCGCGTTATGCGCCGCCCGGCGCCGCCCATGCCGTCGTCGGCCTGTCCGACATCGACCGCGCCGTGTCGGAAATTACGGCGCGCCAGCGCTCGCTCGACGGCGGGTTCGCCCCCGCCGTCGCCCATGCGTTGCAGCCGGCCTTGCATGCCGCGCCGCCGATGCAGGCGAGAGCGCCACTGCCGGCGCAGGACCTGTCCGGCCTTGAACAGCAGTTGCGCGAAATCACGACGCAGATCGAAACGCTGCGGCGGCCGGGCGTCGAGGAAGCAATCAACGCACTGCGCGAGGAATTGAGCGAGATCGGCCAGTCGCTGACCGACGCGATGCCGCGCCGCGCCATCGATGCCATCGAGAAGGAAGTCCACAGCCTGACCAAACGCATCGCCGAGGGCAAGCAGGCGGGCGTCAGCGGCGACGCGCTGACCGGCATCGAGCGCGGCTTGAACGAAGTGCGCGATGCGCTGCGCTCGCTCACCCCGGCGGAAAATCTTGTCGGTTTCAACGATGCGGTGGCCGGGCTCGCGCACAAGATCGATCTCATCGTCGCGCAAAAATATCCGGAGATGCTGCAGCAGCTCGAAAGCGCGATCACGACGCTGCGCGGGATCTCCACCCATATCGCTTCCGACGAAACGGTCGGGCGGCTGGCGAGCGACGTGCACGCGCTCAACGCAAAGGTCGATCAGATCGCGAATTCTGGCGCGGCCGGCGAGGCGCTCGCCAGTCTGGAACACCGGATCGCGGCGCTTTCCGATGAGCTTGCCGCGCGCAGCCAGAGCGGCAATTCAGTGCCGCCGCAGCTCGAAACTCTGGTGCATTCGCTGTCCGCCAAGATCGAGCAGATCCAGCTGACGCGCGGCGATGCGCTGGCGGCCGGTCATCTGGAAGACCGCATCGTCAAGCTGGTGGAGAAACTCGACGCTTCCGACTCGCGCCTCGGGCATCTCGAAGCGATCGAGCGCGGACTTGCCGATTTGCTGGTGCATATCGAGGACATTCGCGCCAACAAGGATAGCGGCGGTATCCGCGATGCCGGCGCGCCGCCGGGCACGGTCGATGCGCTCAAGCACGACATCGCCCGCACGCAGGATTCGCTCGAAGCCGTGCACGGCACGCTTGGCCATGTGGTCGATCGCCTCGCCATGATCGAACAGGACATTCGCGGCGAGCCGCAGCCGCGTCCGGCGGGGCCTGCGCCGCAACGACCGGCGCCGATGGCAGCGCCCATCCCGATCGCCGTTCCAGTGCCGGTCGCGCAGCCGGCGCCCATCGATGCGCCCAAGCCGGCAATGATGCCGGCGCGAAAAAGCCAACCGATCGACCCGGATCTGCCGCCCGACCATCCGCTTGAGCCCGGAGCAGCCAGAGCCGCCGTGCACGCCGGTTCGCCCGCCGCCCGCATCGCCGCTTCCGAGGCGGCACTCGCGACGGCCAAACCGCCGGTCATTCCCGACCCAGGCGGCAAATCGGACTTCATTGCGGCGGCGCGCCGCGCCGCGCATGCGGCATCGCAAGACCCCACCCCGCGTGCGCCGTCGCGCGCCGATCCGGATGATTCCGCGGCGGAGAATCAACCTTCGTTCGGCTCGAAAATTGCCAAGCGGATGAAATCGCTTTTCGTCGCCTCGAGCGTTGTCGCCATCACGATCGGGTCGCTGCATATCGCCGCCAAATTTCTTGAGACCGCCGACACGCCCGGCGCGCCGGCGCAGAAAGCGGCCAATAATGCGCCGGATAAGAAAACGCCCGCCACCGAGAGGACCGCGAGCGTGACTGCGCAGTCCGATGGAGCCTTGCCGGGGAACATCTTGAATCCGCAGGCAACGCCGCCGTTGGCTCTGACGGTGCCTGAGTCCGCGATCAGCATGCTCCCGCTCACAAATGGCGTGCCCTATGTCAGACCGCCGGCAGCCGATATCACCGGTTCGGTGCCGAAGACGCCGGGCGCGGCAAAGCCGGGCCTGACGGAATTCCCGCCGCCGCTGGCGGCCCCCACCGGCCCGGCCGCCGGGCGGCTGCCGATCGCGATCGGCGGCGCGGCCTTGCGCGACGCGGCGGTCGCGGGCGATGCCGCCGCCGCCTACGAGGTCGCGGTGCGCTTTGCCGACGGACAAGGCGTGCCGCAAAGCGCCGAAGAAGCGGCGCGCTGGTTCGAGCGCGCAGCAAGCCAGGGGGTGACGCCGGCGCAATTCCGGCTTGCCAGCCTTTACGAGAAGGGCCAGGGCGTAAAGAAGGATCTCAAGGAGGCGCGCCGCCTCTACACCGCCGCCGCCGAGCACGGCCACGCCAAGGCCATGCACAATCTCGCCGTGCTCCACGCCGAGGGCATCGACGGCAATCCCGATTACCGCACGGCCGCCCAATGGTTTCGCAAGGCCGCCAGCCGGGGCGTCTCCGACAGCCAATACAACCTGGGCATTCTTTATGCCCGCGGCATCGGCATCGAGAAGAACTTCACCGAGTCCTACAAATGGTTCGCGCTCGCCGCCGCGCAGGGCGACAAGGAATCCGCCAAGAAACGCGACGAGGTGGCCGCCCGGCTCGATGCCGGCGCGCTCAAGGCAGGGCAGGCGGCGGTAAAAGCCTGGGTGGCCGAACCGCAGCCCGACACGGCCGTCAATGTCCCGGCCCCGTCCGGCGGATGGGACCGGCCCGGCTCGGGCACGCCCTCCCCCTCCGGCAAGCAAGGACGCAGCGCCTACCGGGCCGGCGTCCGATGATTGACCAAATCCGCCGACAAAGCGTGCCCATGGCCGCGTTCGTCGATACAATCGATCCGAGTCTTGGCTTGACCTGCTTGCGGATTTCGCCAGACGCAGCGTCCACCAAAGGGTGACCTGCGGCCCGGCGACAGACGGTAATAGAGTATTTGTCGCGAACCGCCGGATCACTTCTTTTGCAAATCTATCTTCCGATCGCCGAGCTGCCCGTCAACATCTTCCTCGTTCTGGGGATGGGAATTGCGGTCGGCTTCATCTCCGGCATGTTCGGCATCGGCGGCGGCTTCCTGATGACGCCGCTGCTCATCTTCATCGGCATCTCGCCCGCGGTCGCGGTGGCGAGCGTGGCAAGCCACATCGCGGCGTCGTCGTTTTCCGGCGCGATCTCCTATTGGCGCAAGCGCGCCATCGATCTCGCATTGGCCTATCTGCTGCTGGCCGGCGGCATCGTCGGCACCGCGGCCGGCGTGTGGCTGTTCACGACGCTGCGCGCGCTTGACCAACTCGATCTCATGATCGGGCTGTCCTATGTGACCTTGCTCAACATTGTCGGCGGATTGATGATTTACGAAAGCCTGCGCGCCATCGTGCGCGCGCGGCAGGGCAATCCCGTGATGCTGCGGCGGCCGGGCAGCCACACCTGGCTGCATGGATTGCCGTTCAAGCTGCGCTTCAAGCGCTCGATGGTCTATGTGTCGGCGATTCCGGTCTGGGTGATCGGCTTCATTATCGGCTTCATCGGCGCCATCATGGGCATCGGCGGCGGCTTCCTGCTGGTGCCGATGCTGATCTATTTCCTGCGCGTGCCGACCGCGACCGTGATCGGCACCACGATGGTGCTCACACTCGTCACCATGGCGTCGGCGACGGTGATGCATTCCGCGACCAACCATCTGGTCGATGTCGTGCTGGCGTTCATTCTGATGGTCGGCGGTGTCATCGGCGCACAGTTTGGCGCCCGCGCCGGGCAGAAAATGAGCGGCGAATGGCTGCGCCTGCTGCTCGGCCTGCTGGTGCTGGCGGTCGGCCTGCGCTTCGCCTTCGCGCTCGGCGTGCGGCCCGACGACCTGTTCTCGATCCGCCTGGTGGAGGGCGCGCCATGACCGCGCGCCGCTTCATCGTGCCGGCACTCGCACTGCTCGCCTGGCTCGCCGCGGCGGCGCCGGCCGCCGCCGAACGGCTGGTGGTTTCGCTGTCGAACCACCGGGTGGCGATCACCTCGAATTTCGTCGGCGAGGAACTGGTGCTGTTCGGCACCGTCGAGCGCGATGCCGCGACGGTGCCGCGGCGGGGCGGCTACGACATCGTCGTCACCGTCACCGGGCCGCGGCAGACGCTGCGCACGCGCCGCAAAGATCGCGTGCTTGGAATTTGGGTCAATGTCGACTCCCGCGTCTTCGTGCGCGTGCCGTCCTATCTGGCCGTGCTGACAAACCGGCCGATCCTGGAAATCGCCAATGCGGAAACGTTGCGCCGGCTGCAAATCGGGATCGACAATTTCCTGCTGACGCAACGCATCGGCGCGGATATCGCCGATACCGTGCGCGACGATCCCTTCCGCGTCGCCTATGTGCGGTTGCAAACGCAGGACAGGCTCTACGGCGAAATTCCCACCGCGGTCACGCTGCTCACACCGACGGTATTCCGCGCGGCTATCCCGCTGCCCGCCGAGGTGCCGACCGGAAATTATGCCATCGACGTGAAAGTGTTTGCCGATGGCGCACCGATCGCGAATACAACTTCCGCGCTGGAAATCGTCAAGGCCGGCTTCGAGCGCTATGTCGCCAACGCCGCGCGCGACCACGGCATACTCTACGGCTTCGCCACCGCGATGCTGGCGCTGCTCACCGGCTGGTTCGCCAGCGTGGTGTTCCGCCGGGACTGATAAAGCTCGATCCGGCATGCGGCGTTTGTCGGCGAGGGCATAGAGCCCGCGGCATTATCTATCCGGCATATTGCGCAATTTATGTTAAGCTGCGCTTGGCGATTGAGGAGACTGCAATGGCGAACAATGTCGCGAGCCGCCTGTTCGGCGGTTCTCCGCTGGCGGTGCTGGGCCGCTTGATCCTGGTGTCGGTCCTGGTCGGCGTCATCCTCGCCGCGCTCGGGCTCGATCCGTGGAACATTTTACGCAGCGTCGAACGGCTGTTGCGGTCGATCTGGGAGATGGGCTTCGACGCGTTCTGGTGGTTGTGGCGCTATTTCCTGCTTGGCGCGGTGATCGTGATCCCGATCTGGCTGATTCTGCGCCTGGTGAATGCGCCGCGGGGAAAGTAGCGCTACCCCGGCCAGCTCTCCGCCGTCATCGCGGCGGCGTCGCTGCCGACCATCGACGTCAGTGAATTGCGGTTTCCGCGCTTAAGCGCCGCCAGCAAATCCGTTTTGATTTCCGGCACCAGCCCGAGGCCACGATAGATCAGCCCGCTATAAAGCTGCACCAGCGCAGCGCCGGCCTTGATCTTGGCGATGGCGGTTGCGCCTGAATCCACCCCGCCGGCGCCGATCAGCGCAAACGCACCTTCGGCGCGCACATAGGTTTCCGCCAGCATCCGAGTCGACAAGCGAAACAGCGGCCGGCCGGAAAGACCGCCTTGTTCCTGCGCCTTGACGCGCTCGCGCAGCGAGCCCGGCCGCGACACCGTGGTGTTGCCGACGATCATGCCGTCGACGCGGCGGGCGCGCGCGATGCCGACCACATCGTCGAGTTCGCTCAGCGTGAGATCGGGCGCAATCTTGAGCAGCACCGGCACCGGCCCCGCGCGTTTGCTCATGCGTTCGCGCGCATCCACCGCGCGGGCGAGCAGATCGTCGAGCGCGCCCGCCTGTTGCAGATTGCGCAGGCCGGGCGTGTTGGGCGACGACACGTTGACGGTGAAATAGCTCGCCGGCAGCGCGAACGCCTCGATCAGCCGGACGTAGTCGGCGGCGCGGTCTGTGCTGTCGCGGTTGGCGCCGATATTGACGCCGACGATGCCGCCCTCATTGGCGCGCGCAGCCAGCCGCGCCAGAACGGCCGCCTCGCCCTCGTTGTTGAAGCCGAGCCGGTTGATGACGCCGGCATCGGCGTCGAGACGGAACAGTCGCGGACGCGGATTGCCGGCTTGCGCGCGCGGCGTCACCGTGCCGACCTCGACAAAGCCAAAGCCAAGCCGCAACAGCGCGTCCGGCGCCTCGGCATTTTTGTCGAAGCCGGCGGCGATCCCGACCGGATTGGGAAAATTCAGCCCGAAAACGCGGACGCCCAGGAGCGGTGCGTCGGGCGCCGGTTTTGCGAGCGGGACATAGCGCAATGCCTTGATCGCAAGCGCATGCGCATCCTCAGGCTCGAGGGTCCGCAGCAGCGGGCGGGCGAGGCGGTCGAAGAGACCGATCACTCAAGGCTCCGGGAACGGCATCGGTGTCCGGGAATGGACTGTTCCGGCCATAAAAGCCAGCGACCCTAACGGGCCCCGGGCGGCCTGTTCAAGCAAGCCGTTGCGCGAAAAAGGTGCTGGACGGGGGCGCTCCAAGGCTATAATTCCTATTGACCGGATAATAGTCATAACGCGCGGTGATCGCCCGTGGCCGCTTCCCAACTCACGCATAGCCAGATCTGGACCGCCATCGACCGGCTGGCGGCCCGTTCCGGCCTTTCGCCCTCAGGACTTGCCAAAAAGGCCGGACTCGACCCGACCACCTTCAACAAATCCAAGCGCATCACCCCCGACGGGCGGGCGCGCTGGCCTTCGACCGAATCGGTGGCCAAGTCGCTTGCCGCCACCGGCGTAAGCATCGACGCCTTCGTCAAACTGATCGTCGACAGTTCGCGCACCGTGGTGCAGGCGGTGCCGCTGATCGGCTTCGCCGAAGCCGGCGCCGGCGGCTTTTTCGACGACGGCGGCTTTCCGGTCGGCAAGGGCTGGGACGAGGTCGCCTTCCCGGCGGTCAACGACCAGCACGCCTATGCGCTGGAGATTTCCGGCGATTCGATGAAGCCGGCCTATCGCGACGGCGACGTCATCCTGGTTTCGCCGGCGGCACCGGTGCGCCGCGGCGACCGCGTCGTGGTCAAGACCAAGGACGGCGAGGTGATGGTCAAGGAACTCAAACGCAAGACCGCCAAGACCGTCGAGCTGCAATCGCTCAACACCCATCACCGCGACCGCACGCTGGCGATGAAGGATGTGCTGTGGGTCGCGCGCATCGTCTGGGCGAGCCAGTAAGATGCAGAAAAATTCAGGCAAGCCGAAAGTCAAATGCAAGAATTGCGAAGGCAAGGGCCTTCTCAAAAAAGGCGACAAGAAAGTAAAATGTCAGAGATGCGGCGGGACCGGCTTTAAGTCCTGAATCGTTTTCAGAAAGGGAAATATCATGCATCGCCGTCAGGTTCTGAAAGCGCTGACCGGTTTGGCGCTTTGCCCGCTTTGCGCGTCAAACGGATTTGCAGCCGACGCTGCGCACTGGAGCTATGAGGGCGCTACCGGCCCGGCCAAATGGGGCGAGATCGATGCCGCCAGCAAGGTCTGCTCCATCGGCGCGCAGCAATCGCCCATCGATATCGGCGCGACGGTGAAGGCGCAATTGCCTGCGCTCAAGTTCGCGTGGCGCAAAAGCGGCGACACCATCGTCAACAACGGACACACCATCCAGGTGAATTTCGCCGAGGGCAGCGCGCTCACCTTCGGCACCGCGCGCTACACGCTGCTGCAGGTTCACTTCCACCGGCCGAGCGAGCATCTCATCGGCGGCAAGAATTTTCCGATGGAGGCGCATTTCGTCCACCGCCATGCTTCGGGCGGACTGGCCGTGGTTGGCGTACTGATGGCAACCGGCAAACCGAACGCCGTCTTCGGCAAGATCGCAGCCACCATGCCGGCGAAAGAAGGCCCCGCGGTGAAAGCCGACGCCGCCATCAATCCGAACGGCCTGCTGCCGGCGCGGCGCGGCTATTATCGCTATCCCGGTTCGCTGACCACGCCGCCATGCGCGGAGGTGGTCGAATGGCTGCTGCTGACCGATCCAATCGAAGTAGCGGCGGCGGATGTTACGAGCTTCGCCAAGCTCTATCCGATGAACGCGCGGCCGGCGCAGAAGGACAACCGCCGTTACGTGCTGCGTTCGGGGTAAGACTTCACGCTTTCTTTGCGCGTGATCTTATCCGAAAACCGGTGCCCACTTTTCGGGATCACGCGCTACGCGCCAGCGCGCCGTCGATCATGCCGACGGTGTTCTCGATGCCGTAGACGGCGACGAAAGAGCCGAAGCGCGGGCCTTTTTCCTGGCCGAGCAGCACCTGATAGAGCATGTTGAACCAGTCGAGCGCGACGCCGGGCTTGCCGTCCTTGGTCTTTATCTTGCCGGTCTTGTCGAGGAACGGTTCGCGCCGGCCGATCTCGTAGACGACGTCCTGAACTTGCTCCGCGGTCGATCCCGCCGGCAATTGCGCGAGCGCATCGCGCAGGTCGTTGAGCGCCGCGCGCTCGACCGCGCTCGGCTGACGGAATTTCTTGCCCGGCTGTACGAAGTCGCGGAAATAATGGATGGCATAGCCGACCAGCGCGTCGAGCTTGGGATGGGTCTTCGGCGTCACGCCCGGCCGGTAGCGGCCGATGAAGCCCCACAATGTCTCGGCGTTTTCCGCATTCGACGACGACACCAGCGTGAGCAGCATCGTGAAGGTGATCGGCATGTCGGGCTGCGGCGGATTGCCGGCATGGATGTGCCAGACCGGATTCGACAGCCGCTGCTTGTCGTCCTGCCGCCGATAGCCTTCGAGGAATTGCTGGTAGTCGTCGACGTTGCGCGGGATGACGTCGAAATGGAGCCGCTTGGCGGACTTCGGCTCGCGATACATGAACAGCGACAGGCTCTCCGGGCTGGCATAGCGCAGCCATTCGTCGATGGTGAGCCCGTTGCCTTTCGACTTTGAAATCTTCTGCCCGTTCTCGTCGAGGAACAGCTCGTAGTTGAAGCCTTCCGGCGGCAGCGCGCCGAGCGCCTTGCAAATCTCGCCGGACAGCTTGACCGAGTCGATCAAGTCCTTGCCGGCCATTTCGTAATCGACGCCAAGCGCGACCCAGCGCATCGCCCAATCCGGCTTCCATTGCAGCTTGGCACGGCCGCCGGTGACCGGCGTCGTCACCTGTTGTTTGGTCTGCGGGTCTTCATAGCTGATGGTGCCGGCCTTGGCGTCGTGCGCGGTGACCGGCACTTGCAACACGATTCCCGTTTTCGGATCGATCGGCAAAAACGGCGAATAGGTCTGCGCGCGCTCCTCGCGCAAACTCGGCAGCATGATCGCCATCACCGGGTCGAAGCGCTCCAGCACCTTGAGCAGCGTGGCATCGAAGCGGCCGGACATGTAGCAATCGGTCGACGACATGAATTCGTAGTCGAAGCCGAAAGTGTCGAGGAAGGCGCGCAGCCGCGCATTGTTGTGTTCGCCGAAACTGGGATGCGTGCCGAACGGATCGGGCACGCGGGTCAGCGGCATGCCGAGATGTTTTTCCAGCAACTCCTTGTTCGGCACATTGTCCGGAACTTTGCGCAGGCCGTCCATGTCGTCGGAGAACGCGATCAGCCGCGTCTTCACCTTGTCGTCGGTGAGCACGCGAAAGGCATGCCGCACCATCGTGGTGCGCGCGACCTCGCCGAAGTTGCCGATATGCGGCAACCCGGAGGGGCCGTAGCCGGTCTCGAAGATCACTTCGTCCTTGGGCTTTTTCTTCAGCCGCGCGACGATCTTGCGCGCTTCCTCGAACGGCCAGGCGCCCGAGCTTTCGGCGACTTCTCGCAAGGCGGTTGCGGCGGCGGTCATGCGTAAACTCAAAACGGGCTGACGGGAAAATAGCGCAACCACATATCGGTGAACTTGCCCTTTTCCCACAAGCGGAACAGCGCCCAGTTGAACGCCTGGCGCAAAAGATCGTTGCCGCGCTTGACGACGATGCCGACGCCTTCGCCAAAATAATTGCTTTCAAGAAACGGCCCGCCGCGAAACACGCAACAGGCTGCGGAATCGGTTCCGTTGAGCCAGAACGCGAGCGCGACGCCGTCGCCGAACAAAAGGTCCGCCTCGCTGCGGCGCAAGGCCGCACGCGCCGCATCGGCGGTCGGATAGAGCTTGATCTCCACTTCGGTGAACAGCGCCTTGAGATAGGCCTCGTGCGCGGTGCCGGCGACCACCGCCACTTTTTTCCCTTCCAGGCGTTCCGGGCGCACGTCGTCGATTTCGGTTTCGCGCTTGGAGACGAAGCGCGCGGGCGTGCGGTAATACGGATCGCTGAAGTCGACGCGGCGGCGCATGTCGGGCGTGGCGGCGATCGACGCAATCACCGCATCGCCGCGATTTTCGGCCAATGCGGTGAGCAGCGTATCGAAGCGCCGCATCTGAATGGTGCAAGTGGCCCTGATCTCCTCGCAGACCGCGCGGGCGAGATCGATATTGAAGCCGGCCGGATTGCCGTCCGGCCCGGCATAGTTGAACGGCGGAAAATCGGTCTCGGTGAGGAAGCGGATGACGGTGATGCGCGACAAATCCGGGCGCTCCGGGCGCCGCCGCGGGTCCCAGAATCCGGGCACCGCGACCGGTGCTGCGCCAATCGCATTCGCCGCAGGCGCCGGCGGCGGGTTTGCTGTCTGCGCCGTTGCGCCGCGCATCGCGAGCACGGCCATGGCCGTAGCGAACACGACGTTCGCGATTTTGGTGTGGCTGCGCCCGATGCGGCGGGCGAGGGAAGGCTTCATTCGCCGGCCTCGTTGGAATCGCGGCGAACATAGCATCGCAGGCGCGGCGGGCCAGCCCTAATTGAGCATCGGCGGCGGCGCTCGAACGCAGTCGGTTTAACCGGCGAGATGCTTCTCGATCTCGTGGACCGGAAGTTTCACGAAATCCTTGTCCACCTCGGCGCGCAAAGCAGCGCGCACGGCATGGGAATAGGCCGGGCGGATCATGCCCAGCGCGCGCGGCGGCGCCACGACGATGAGAGACTTGGTCTTGCCCGCGGCGATGGCGGTGTCGAGGTGAGCCGCGAGTTGCTCCAGAAACTTGCGCTCGGCCTGATCGTGCAGATCGGTCTGTTCGACCGCGCTGCGCCCATGGCCCATCGAACTCATCGAGCGGCCGGGCGCATCGGTGCCCAATTCATGGGTGCGCGGATGCTTCTGTTCGAAGACTTCCCGCATCCTGAGATTGGGGAACTTGGCATCGCCGATGTTTTCCAGCACCAGCGCCTTGGCGCCGTCGCAGACCACAACCCATTCGCCCTGATCGATCTTCAGCTTGGACATAACTTTGGACATATCCAGATCTCCTGCCGGCCAGCATTGTAGCCGGGTGCGGATTCTGCGATTTGTTCTGAATCAAAAGCCGGACGGCCGATTCAGTTGCTGCCGCCTAGCAGTCGCCGCGCGATCACCTGCGCCTGGATCTCGGCTGCGCCCTCGAAAATATTGAGGATACGGGCGTCGCAGAGAATGCGCGAGACCGGGAATTCCAACGCAAAGCCGTTGCCGCCGTGGATTTGCACGGCATTGTCGGCGGCGGCCCAGGCCACGCGCGCCGCCAGCAGCTTCGCCATGCCGGCCTCGAGGTCGCAGCGGCGGCCGGAATCCTTCTCCCGCGCGGCGTGGTAAGTCAGCTGGCGCGCGATCATGATCTCCACCGCCATCATCACGATCTTGTCGGCGACGCGCGGGAAATTGACGATCGGCTCGCCGAATTGCACGCGGCTCTGGGCGTAGCCGAGCGCCTGTTCCATCGCCGCCTGGGCGACACCGATGGCGCGCGCCGCGGTCTGGATGCGCGCCGACTCGAACGTCGCCATCAACTGCTTGAATCCAAGCCCCTCGACGCCGCCAAGCAGATTCTCAACCTTCACCTCGAAGCCGTCGAATGCGATCTCGTATTCCTTCATGCCGCGATAGCCGAGCACTTCAATTTCGGTGCCTGTCATGCCAGACACCGGAAACGGATTTTCATCGCTGCCGCGCGGCTTTTCCGCCAGCAGCATCGAAAGCCCGCGGTGGCCGCTTTCCTTCGGATTGGTGCGCACCAAAAGCGTCATCAAGTCGGCGCGCACCGGATGGGTGATCCAGGTCTTGTTGCCATAGACCCTGTAGACGCCGCCCTCGCGCACCGCGCGTGTCTTGATCGAAGCCAAATCAGAGCCGGTATTGGGCTCGGTGAACACCGCGGTGGGGAGCACTTCGCCCGCGGCGATCTTCGGCAGCCATTTATTTTTCTGCTCGATGGTGCCGCTGCCCAGGATCAGCTCCGCGGCGATCTCCGAGCGGGTGCCGAGCGAACCGACGCCGATATAGCCACGCGAGAGCTCCTCGGAAACCACGCACATCGATTCTTTGCCGAGCCCCATGCCGCCGTATTCTTCCGGGATCGTGAGGCCGAACACGCCGAGTTCCGACATCTGCGCGATGATTTCGAGCGGGATATAGCTGTTGCTGCGATGCCAGCCTTGCGCATGCTGAATGACCTCGCTGTCGGAAAATTTTCGCATTTCCTCCCGGATCGATTCGAGCGTGTCGTCGAGCCCGCACATGCCGATGGTGGCGCGCTGATCCGCGCGCATCAATTCGCTCAGGCGCGCCCGCCGCTCGGCGGTGTTGCCGGAAGCGATCAGCACATCGACTGCCGGCGGAAGCCGCGCCGCGACCTGCGCGGCGGACAACCCGAAATCCGCCGGCCGCACCATCTCGCCCTGACTCATCGGAATACCGCCGACGACCTGCGCGAGATATTCGCCAAGACCGATGCGGACCACATGCTCCTCGGTCTCGCTCAGCATCTCGTCGCGAAGCATCCGCCCGGCATAGGCGGCAAGCTGGCGCACCGCCTCGACGTAAGTTGCCAGCCAGGAGAGGCCGTGCAGCGCACGTTGTTCGCGGTCGAGCAGGCGGCTCACGGTGTGTCCTTCGATCACCACCCGTTCGCGCACCTTGCGGGTCGCATCGGCAAGCAGAGCATCGAGCGCCGTGCTCGCCTCCTGCGCCAGTTCGACGAGTTCGCGGCCGGCTTGAGGGCGGGAAGCGGCGGTCGGCATTCGTGGGGAAATCCTGTTCAACGGTCGGGAAATTATCAGACTACGCGTGCAGTGCACAAAAGCAATGCCACAGCGGCGGGCACGGGAATTGAGCTTGCCGAATGACTCTTTTGCGGCACCGCGTCATCGGTAAAATTCCAACAATATTAACCATTTCGCGCTTCCCTGAGACGGATGCCGCCAGCAGACGGCCGGTGGGCCCTGCCCGGCCCTTCCTAGTGCCACGCAGACGGGAATCATGCCGCTGTCCATCGCACGCCTCATCGCATCGGTCTCGGTCCGCACCCGCATTATCATTCTGGCGATGATCCCGGTCGCCGGATTTATCGCCGACGGCCTGACCTATACCTCGAGCGAGGTTGAGGTCGCCGAGGCGTTTCAGACCGTGAAACGCTCGGCCGCGCTCGCCGACGCCAGCCGGGATTTCAAGACCGCCTTGGCGAACATGCGCATGAGCGCCAAGGATTTTGCCGCATCACCATCCACCGAATTGATCAAGGCCTTCGAAGACGGACAGTCCCACGCGGTGATGAATCTGGATACGATCGAACAATCGATCGATGGATCGCAAAGCGAGAGCGGCGCGTGGATGCGGCGCGAAGTGTTGAACCTGAAAAATAATTTTTCGAGTCTCATCAATGAACAAAAGATACTTGGCTTCCGGGAGGAAGAGGGCCTGCGAAACCAATTACGCAATGCCGGTTATGCGGTCGAGCGCAACATCAATGCGAACATGACCTGGCTGGCCGAGGCCGACTCGCGCAAACTTTTGATGGTTCTGTTGAGCATGCGCCTTTACGAAACGGAGTATCGTTTGATGGCGCGCGAATTGACGCGGCAACAGTTTATTTCGGCCTATAAGGAATTTCTGAAGATATTTGACAGCGTCGACGGCACGTCCGAGATGAAAGACAAGCTCTATTTGGAGGTGAAGACTTACGCCGACACGTTCGCAAAATGGATCGAGAGTTCCGACCGGGCGCATCCGTTGCGTGCCATAATCGAGCTCGATAGCGTGCGAATACTGCCGCAGGCCGACAAGATCATCGCCACCGCACGCGAATCCGCCGAAGCCGCCTCTATCGCGCTGACGAAATCGCAGACGCACACCCGTTCAATCATCTTCGCCGTCGGACTTGCGATGGTAGCTTTGGGGCTCGGCTTTAGCTGGATCATCGGCCGCAGCATCACCCGGCCGCTCAACGGGCTTGCCGAGGTGATGAAGCGGCTGGCCGGCGGCGACACCTCGGCGCGAATTCCGGCCACCCATGCGCGCGACGAGATCGGCGCCATGGCGCGCACGGTGATTGTATTCCGCGACAGCATGATCGAGCGCGAAAAACTGGCGGCAACCCAGACCGAGGCCGGGCGCACCCGCGAACTGCGCGGCGAAGTTATCGCCACCACCATCGCGCGCTTCGAGCGGTCGGTGGATGACGCCTTGGGCAAACTGCGGGGCGCGGCATTGCGGCTGGAAACCGCTTCGACCGAGCTCAACGGCGCGGCGGATACGGTTTCCGCCGAGGCGCGCACCGCCGAGCAACGCGTGAGCGCAGCATCGGGCAACGTCACCGCTGCGGCAAGTTCGGTCGAGGAACTCGCGGCCTCGATTTCGGAAATCGCCGCGCAAGCCTCGAAATCGACCGATGTCGCCGGCCGCGCCGTCTCCGAAGCGAAGCGCACCGTGAATACAATGTCGGAGCTTGGCAGCGCCGCCACCCGCATCGGCGAAGTCATCGGCCTTATTCAGGCCATCGCGGGCCAGACCAACCTGCTCGCGCTCAACGCCACGATTGAGGCGGCGCGCGCGGGCGAAGCCGGCAGAGGCTTTGCCGTCGTCGCCGCAGAAGTAAAATCGCTCGCCGGCCAGACCGGCAAGGCCACGGAAGAGATCGCCGGACAGATCGGTGCCATCCAGTCGGCCACCGCAGATGCCGCACAGGCGATCGAGCAGGTCAACGCCATCATCGTGGAAATGTCGGCAATCGCCAACATGGTGGCGGCGACGGTAGAGCAGCAAAACTCGGCGGTGGCGGCAATTGCCGAAGGCGTCAATCGCGCCTCCCACGAAGCGCAAACCGGGGCCGAGGCGATGAGCCGCGTCGCCGGCGCCAGCGCCGACGCGCGTACTACCGCGGCCGACGTCAAGGAGCTCGCCGACGCGCTCGCGGTCGATGCCGAAGACCTGGAAGCCGAAGTGCGCCGGTTCCTCACCGAAGTGCAGGCGGCCTGACGTCTTCCCTCTTCTCTCCCCTTGCAAAGCGCCCGGCAATCGACGATCTGAGAGGCCTGTGCCGATACGGGGAGCGCTCGCTTGCGGACTCTTCGCCTGTCGTTTCGCATCGCCATCGCCGCGTTCCGGGATTTCCTTGCCGACGACGGCTGGGCGATCGCGAGCCACATTGCGCTCTCCACGCTGATGGCGATGTTTCCGTTTTTGATCGTGGTGACGGCGCTCGCCGGTTCGCTCTTCGGCTCCAAGGAGTTGGCCGACGAGGCCGCACGCATTTTGCTGGAAGCCTGGCCGCAGGAGGTCGCGGGTCCGCTGGCGCTCGACATTCACGGCGTGCTCACCAGCGCCCATGGCGGCGGCATCCTCACCTTCGGCCTGGCCTTCGCGCTCTACTTTGCCTCCAGCGGCGTGGAGAGCCTGCGCATCGGTCTCAATCGCGCCTATGGCGTGACCGAACGGCGCTCGGACTGGCTGATGCGGCTGGAATCGATTGGTTACGTGCTGGTCGGCGCGGCGGCGCTGTTGGCATTCGCGTTCCTGGTGGTGCTGGCGCCGCTGATCTGGGCGAAGCTGCTGAAATACGCGCCCGCCATCGAACCGTTCCGCGAACTGATCACGTTCGCGCGGTTTTCCGTCGCCGCCTTCGTGCTGGTGATCGCGCTGTTGATCTTGCATCTGTGGCTGCCGGCCGGCCGGCGCACATTCAAGGACATCGCGCCGGGAATTATCGCCACGCTGCTGCTTTGGCTGGTGGGCGGTACGCTGTTCGGCCGTTACCTCGCCGAATTCGCCTTCGCCTATTCGATCATGTATGCCGGGCTCGCCTCGGCGATGATTTCGCTGGTGTTCCTATACGTCTGCGCGTCGATCTTCATCTATGGCGGCGAACTCAATGCGGCCATCGTCAAGGCGCGCAAAAAGCGTGACGAGCGGGCTAACCGGCGGCGCTTTCGATCACGTCGTCGAAGCTCCGCAGGCCGGTCGCCGGCGCATTGACCAGCACGGCCATGTTGCCGGGCGGGTGCTGGTTCTTCCACATCTTGGTATGCGCCTTCGGGATATTCTCCCAGGCGAACACCTCGCTCATGCACGGATCGATGCGGCGTTCGAGCACGAAACGGTTGGCCGCGCTCGCCTGCTTCAAATGCGCGAAATGCGAACCCTGGATGCGCTTCTGCCGCATCCAGACGTAGCGCGCGTCGAAAGTGAGGTTGAAGCCGGTGGTGCCGGCGCAGAACACCACCATGCCGCCGCGCTTGACCACCAGACATGAGACCGGGAAGGTCTGCTCGCCTGGATGCTCAAACACGATATCGACGTCACGTTTTCCCGTGATGTCCCAGATCGCCTTGCCGAAGCGGCGGGCCTCCTTGGTCCAATCGTTATACGCGGCGGTGTTCACCGCCGGCATCTGACCCCAGCAATTATACTCTTTGCGGTTGATGACGCCCTTGGCGCCCAAGTTCAAAACATATTCCGCCTTCGACGTGTCGGAAACAACCGCGATGGCATTGGCGCCGGAGGCCGCCACCAGCTGCAAGCCGAACACGCCGAGGCCGCCGGAGGCGCCCCACACCAGCACATTGTCGCCGGGCTTGAGCGTGTGCGGCGGATGGCCGAACAACATGCGATAGGCGGTCGCCAGCGTGAGCGTGTAGCAGGCCGACTCTTCCCAGGTCAGATGCAACGGCTTCTGCATCAATTGCCGCGACTGCACGCGGCAGAATTGCGCGAACGAACCGTCTGGCGTCTCGTAACCCCAGATGCGCTGCGAGGGCGAGAGCAGCGGATCGCCGCCATTGCAGTCCTCGTCGTCGCCGTCGTCCTGATTGCAATGAACGATGACCTCGTCGCCGACATTCCAGCGCTTCACTTTTGCGCCGATCGCCCAGACGATGCCCGAAGCGTCCGAGCCCGCGATGTGGAACGGATTCTTGTGCACGTCGAGTGGCGATAAAGGCTGGCCGAGCCCGGCCCAGACGCCGTTGTAATTGACGCCGCCGGCCATCACGAGAACCAGCACTTCGTCGTCAGCGATCTGCCAGGTCGGCACGACTTCGAGCTGGAAGGATTGTTCCGGCGGCCCGTGGCGCTCCTTGCGGATGGTCCAGGCGTGCATCTTTTCCGGCACATGCCCGAGCGGCGGAATCTCGCCGACGGCATAGAGGTTCTTGAGCGCCGCAACGCTTTTCACTTTTGCGACAGCCGCCATATCGCATCCTCCCACGCGCTGCGGGCAGTCTGCCGCATCTTATATTGCGGTGCAATATAGCCTTTCGGCGGTGCGCTGAAGCCGGCAAAGCCCCGGTTTAAGGGTTCCGCAAGGCCGGGACGCCTAGGTTGGCGCAAATCCCGGATCGGCAGCATGGCCCTTTACGAAATTTCGCCGCGCCAGCTTGGGTCGCGCACCGGCGCCCCTGGCGCTCCGCTCGCGCGGCCGGCCGAGCTGATTTGTTTCGCGCTGGTGGTCGCGCACGCGGTCTATCTCGTCACGTCGTATCTGCAAGGCGTCTGGCTGGTTGCGCCCGACGGGACCGGCATTGCGTCCGACTTCGTCAATGTCTGGGCCGCCGGCCGGCTCGCGCTCGAAGGCAATCCCGCCGCGGTCTACGATTGGCACCTTCACAAAGCGATGGAAGAGATCGCGGTCGGGCGCGCGTTCGACGGCTATTTCGGCTGGCACTATCCGCCGCCGTTCCTGTTTGCCGCCGCGCTGCTGGCGTTGATGCCTTATGCAATTGCCTACGCCTTTTGGGTGTTTCTCACGTTCCCGGTCTATCTCGCGGCCGTGCGCGGCATCGTCGGGGATCGCAGCGGCTATCTGCTGGCGGCGGCGTTTCCGGCGGTGCTGTCGAATTTCGTGGTTGGGCAAAACGGATTCCTGACCGCAGGGCTGCTCGGCGGCGCGCTGCTGTCGATCGAAAAGCGCCCCATCGTCGCGGGAATTTTTCTTGGGGCTCTGACCTACAAGCCGCATCTCGGCCTGCTGTTTCCCATTGTGCTGGCGGTGAGCGGCCATTGGCGCGTGTTTATCGTTGCAAGCCTCGTTGCAGGCGCGTTAGCGGTCGGCTCATGGCTCACGTTTGGCGCGGCGACGTGGGAAGCGTTCTTTTATTCCATTGGCCACACCTCGCAGGCGTTCCTGTCCGACGGCTGGGCCGACTGGAGCAAATTGCAAACGATGTTCGGCCTTGTTCGCACCCTGGGCGGCCCCGAGCATCTGGCCTGGTCGGCGCAGATCGCCGTTGCTCTGGCCGCGGCACTGGCCATTTCCATTTTGTGGCGCGGCAATGCCGCCTACGACATCAAAGCCGCCGCGCTCGGCGCCGGCGCCATGCTGGCGACGCCGTATCTCTATACCTACGACCTCGTCGTGCTGGCGGTGCCGCTCGCCTTCCTGTGGCGCGCCGGACGTGCAAACGGATTCCTCACGCATGAGATGACCGGCATCGGAATTGCCTGCCTGCTCATTCTCATTTTCCCGTTCGTGAAAGCGCCGGTCGGTTTGGCCGCCGTACTGGTGGTGGCGGGTTTGATCGCACGCCGCGCCATCGCAGCAAGCGGAAAATGAATTTGCCAGCCGTCAGCGGTTCGCAAGCTGCGCGGCTCGTTGGGCTGATCGGCTTGATGCTGGCGCTTGGCTATGCCGTCGTACTCGCGGGCGCCTATGCGCAAGGCCACTGGCTGTTCGATTTGCAAGGCCGCCCGATCGCCAACGATTTCGTCAACGTCTGGGCGGCCGGACAACTCGCGCTCGACGGCAACGCGGCGGCGGCCTACGACTGGAGCGTTCACAAAGCGATGGAAGTGCGCGCGATCGGCCACGCGTTCGAGAATTATTACGGCTGGCATTATCCGCCGACATTCTTGTTCGCGGCGGCGATGCTCGCGTCGATGCCATATGCCGCAGCTTCGCTGGTCTGGCTGATCGCGACACTGCCCGCTTACGCCGCAGCGATCCGTGCCATCATGGGATGCCGCGCGGGCTATCTGCTCGCACTCGGATTTCCCGCAACGTTATGGAACGCCACCGCCGGGCAGAACGGCTTCCTCACCGCGGCATTGATAGGCGGCACGCTCGCGACGATCGAGCGGCATCCGACATGGGCCGGAATTTTTCTCGGCCTGCTCACCTACAAGCCGCATTTCGGATTGCTGTTTCCGGTCGTACTCATCGCCGGCAAATGCTGGCGCGCGATCGGCGTCGCCGCCGCAGTCGCCATTGCCATGGCCACGCTGTCGTGGCTCGCCTTCGGCGCCGCAACCTGGGAAGCATTTTTCGGCGGCCTATCGACGACCAGTCAGGCCGTGCTCGGCGAAGGCCGCGCCGATTTGTATCGGCTGCAAAGCCTGTTCGGCTTCGTGCGCGCGCATGGCGGCAGCGAAGCTTTTGCCTGGAGCATGCAAGCCGCGATGGCGCTCGCGCTCGCAGGTGTGCTGTGCCGGCTGTGGCGCAGCCGCGCGCCGTTCGAGATCAAGGCAGCGGCGCTCGCCGTGGGCGCGCTGCTGGCGACGCCTTATCTCTACATCTACGATCTCGTGCTGCTCGCGGTGCCGGTGGCATTCCTCATCCGCATCGGCCTCGCGCGCGGATTTCTGACGAGCGAAATTTTTGGCCTATCGGCAGCCGGCGCGCTGCTGCTCAGTTATCCCTATGTGAAGACGCATGTCGGGCTTGCCGCCACGTTGATCGTCGCCGGACTGGTGGCGCAGCGTGTGTTGTTGCCGGCGAGGCCGGGGGCTCCAAGGGGTTTGCAGTAGTTGCAAGGGCTGCATCAGCCGCGCGGGCTGAAGTTGGTTAGCGGCTTTTAACTTTGAATTTAGGCATCGTTTTTCCGATTATTTAAGCCAGTGTGCTAGCTATTGGCCGAACATTCTTGATCGAATGTCGTTACAGATATTTTGCGAGCGACCGATGACGGAAAAACGACACGCTCTCCGACAGAAAAGCTTCCTGCGCGGATTCGTATATTTTGGAAACAGCCCTTCCGCTTTCGATTGCCTTGTGCGCGATATTTCCGACACTGGCGCGCGGTTAAAATTTTCCGGTCCGCCGGCATATACCGAGATGTTGGACTTGCACATCCCGGTCAAGGGACAGAGTTTTCGTTCCAAGGTGCAGTGGCACACCGGCGATGAGATCGGCATCGTTTTCGATGGCTCGGCCGCGACAGACGCGGACGCGAACATGGGCGATGTCGACCTTGCTAGCCGAGTGCACCGACTTGAGGCTGAGATTGCCGCGCTTAAGCAATTGGTAAAACGTCTGCAGAAAAACACCGACCACAAAACGGAAGCGGCCTAATCTCGCCGTGTCATCCAGGCCTAGGCCTCGATAATAAACATCTCGCGATACCGGTAAGCCGGACGGACTGAGGTCGCGCTGTCGGCGCGATCGAACATCCGGCGCGCGCTCGTTTTCGTCCGCGCCCGCACTGCCGCGAATTGGCGGCGATCCGCCCGCGGGGCGGTCGACAAAGCCATCGTTTTATTGTTGCATTGAACGCGTTGAATAAGACCGTGGGCCGGTGCCCTCCGGCATCGCCGCGATCAATGGGAAAATGGGGGAGATGTCGTCATGGCAATTGAAAGTCTGATTATCCTGATTGTGGTCGGCGCGATCGCCGGCTGGCTCGCCGGGATGATCGTCAAAGGGGTCGGGTTCGGCCTGATCGGAAACATCATCGTCGGCATCGTCGGCGCGTTCGTCGGCGGTTTCCTGCTGCCGCGGCTCGGCATTGCGATCGGCGGCGGCATCGTCGCCTCCATCATCAATGCCACCATCGGCGCGGTCATCCTGCTGGTGATCATCGGCCTGGTGAAGCGGGCGTAAAGCCCGGCGCGACGCACTCACTTCCCTCTCCCCTTGTGGGAGGGGGAAGATCGAAGCGCTCTATGTTGCATTGCAACAACGCCTGGGCCACACTGCGCCGCAGGCGGAGCGATGCGCGACAAAACTCAACGCGACAAACCCTGGATTTTCCGCACGTATGCCGGCCATTCGACGGCCGCGGATTCCAACGCGCTCTACCGCAAGAATCTGGCCAAGGGCCAGACTGGTCTCTCGGTCGCCTTCGATCTGCCGACGCAGACCGGCTACGACAGCGATCACGTGCTCGCCAAGGGCGAGGTCGGCAAGGTCGGCGTGCCGGTGAGCCATCTCGGCGACATGCGCGCGCTGTTCGATTCCATTCCGCTCGCCACCATGAACACATCGATGACCATCAACGCCACCGCGGCGTGGCTGATGGCGCTCTACATCGCGGTCGCCGACGAGCAGGGCGCGCCGCGCAGCCACCTGCAAGGCACCATCCAGAACGACATCATCAAGGAATATCTCTCGCGCGGCACTTACGTGTTTCCGCCGGCGCCGTCGATGCGGCTGATCAAGGACGTGATCCTGTTCACCACCGCCGAGCTGCCGAAATGGAATCCGATCAATGTGTGCTCCTACCATTTGCAGGAAGCAGGCGCGACGCCGGTGCAGGAGCTGGCGTTCGCGCTGGCGACCGCCATTGCAGTGCTCGACACGGTGAAGGCGGGCGACGTGGCGGCAGAGAAATTCGGCGAGGTGGTCGGGCGCATTTCTTTTTTCGTCAATGCCGGGCTGCGCTTCGTCACCGAGATTTGCAAAATGCGCGCCTTCGTCGACCTGTGGGACGAGATCACGCGCGAGCGCTATGGCATTACCGATCCCAAGCAGCGCCTGTTCCGCTATGGCGTGCAGGTGAATTCGCTCGGGCTGACCGAGCAGCAGCCGGAGAACAACGTCGCGCGTATCTTGATCGAGATGCTGGCCGTCACATTGTCGAAGAACGCGCGGGCGCGCGCGGTGCAGCTGCCGGCCTGGAACGAGGCGCTCGGCCTGCCGCGGCCGTGGGACCAGCAATGGTCGCTGCGCATGCAGCAGATTCTTGCCTATGAAACCGATCTGCTCGACTACGGCGATATTTTCGACGGTTCAAGCGAGATCGCCAACAAGGTCGAGGCGCTCAAGCGCGAAGCGCGGGGCGAACTCGCGCGCATCGAGCAGATGGGCGGCGCGGTGGCGGCGGTCGAGAGCGGCTACATGAAGCAGCAGCTGGTGGAGTCGAACACCGCGCGGCTGGAAGCCATCGAGCGCGGCGAGCAGACCGTCGTCGGCGTCAATAAATTCCTTGAAACCGAACCCTCGCCGCTCGCCAATGCCGCCGACGCCATCCTCACCGTGTCCGCCGACGCCGAGGCCGGGCAGATCGAGCGGCTCAATGCCTGGCGCGCTGCGCGCGATAACGATGCCGTCGCCGCCGCGCTCAAGCAGCTCAAGCGCGCCGCCGCCGGCAACGTCAACATCATGCCGGCCTCGATCGCCTGCGCCAAAGCCGGCGTCACCACCGGCGAATGGAGCTGGACGCTGCGGGATGCCTTCGGCGAATACCGTGCGCCGACCGGCATCGGCCGCGCCATGCGCAACGATGTCGGCGGGCTCGACGACATCCGCGCCGATGTCGACCGCGTTTCGCGCAAGCTTGGCCGCCGCCTTACGTTCCTCGTCGGCAAGCCCGGCCTCGACGGCCATTCCAACGGCGCCGAGCAGATCGCGGTGCGCGCGCGCGATGCCGGCATGCAGGTGGTCTACGAAGGCATCCGGCTGACGCCGGAGGAAATCGTCGATGCCGCCTGCAAGCAGAAGGTGCATGTGGTGGGCCTGTCCGTGCTCTCCGGCAGCCATCTGCCGCTGGTGGAGGACGTGGTCGCGCGCATGAAGCAGGCCGGCCTGGATGTGCCGGTGGTGGTCGGCGGCATCATCCCGCCGGAAGACGCGCAGATGCTTGAAGCAGCCGGCGTTGCCGCGGTCTACACGCCGAAGGATTTTGAGTTGAACCGCATCATGGCGGACGTGGTGCGCATCGTGGAGCGGGCCAACGGCGGCAATACGTGACAGCGCCGGGAATTTCGACCAGTTTTGCACGCATGATGCGCATCCGCTTTTTCGCCGCCGTTACCGCCGCGATCATGCTTGCCGCCGCTCCCGTCTCGGCGGCCGATAAATATGAGGCCCTGCCACCGCCGGTCCTCGCCGGGGTGAAGGCGATCGAGAAGCACTGCCAGGACGAGAACGGCACGCCGAAATGGAAGTTGCCCGTTTTCCAGATCGTCGATCTTTCTCCCGATGGCGTTGACGACTATGTGCTTGAAACCAGCGCGATCGTGTGCGCCGGGGCCGGGGGGCGCGCACCGTGGACCGGTTCGGGCGGCTCCGAACTGTGGGTCTGGATATCGACGGCCAAGAATCGATGGGCCCACGCATTAACCCAGGATGCCCGCGATTGGTCGGTCGCGAAGCGCACGCTCTCCATCACGGCGCTGTCCGCATATTGCAAACTGCCGAACCCCAAGCGGTGGCGGCTTTGCACGCAGACCTACCGCGTCAAGGGCGGCCGCCTGGTCAAGGTCAAGGAAGAGTTCAACACCGACTGAGGTGCTAGGAACTCACCGCCGCCAACGCCTCCGCCAATTTGCCGGGGCTGATCGGCTTGGTGAAGTAATCATTCATCCCGGCGGCGCGGGCGGCCGCGTCGTTGCCGGCTTCCGTGCGCCCGGAAATGCCGATGATCGGGATACGGCCCGCGAGCCCCGGCAGCACGCGGATGCAGCGCGTCGCCTCAAGTCCATCGAGACCCGCGAGCGTCACATCCATCAGCACGACATCGTAAATGCCGCGCGAGACGGCTTTCACCGCCGCCTCGCCGGTCTCGACGAAATCGACCTTGTGGCCAAGTTCGGTGAGAATCGTATTCATCACCACGCGGCCGTAAGGGTTGTCCTCCGCGCACAAAATCGTGAGGCCGCGACCGCTCGGCGCGCGCGCGCCACTTTCGCGTTTGCCGGCCATAGGGGGCCGCACATCGGCGCGTTCCACCAGCACGGTCATGCGGAATGTCGAGCCCTTGCCGGGCGCGCCGCTCACCTTGAGATCGCCGCCCATCGCCTTGGCGATGCGCCGCACGAAAACGAGACCGAGGCCGGCGCCGCCGTAGCGGCGGGCCACCGCCTCGCTCGCCTGCGCGAACGGGCGAAACAGCCGCGCGATCTCCGGCTTGGAAAGTCCAATCCCGCTGTCGGTGACGGTGAAGACAAGCCGCACGCGCCCGCGCGCGGCCGGCTCGGCGCTCGCGGCGAAGGCAACGCCGCCTTTTTCGGTGAATTTCACGGCGTTGTCGGCGAGGTTTTCCAGCGCCGTGCGCAGGCGCAGCGGATCGCCGGCGACCATGGCGGGAAGATCGCGCGCGATCGCGATCTCGGCCTTGATCCCGCGGGTCTCGGCGCGCGCGGCGAGCGCACGCCCCACCGCTTCCGCCAGCCAGCGCGGCGGGAACGTCTCGCGCCGCAACGTGAGCCCGGTGGCGTCCGCCTTGGCGGCATCGACGATCAGCGTGGTGAGCGAGGCAAGATGCTCGGCTCCCCCTTTGATGGCGTTGGCCCATTGCCGTTCACGCTCGGCGAGGTCCGACGTCGAGAGCAATTCGGCGAGCGCCAGGATGCCGGTGAGCGGGGTGCGGATGTCGTGCGCCAGCCCTGCGAGCGACGCCTCGATCGCGCGGGTGTCTTTTGAGCCGCCGGATTTCACCCGCCGGCGCGCACGCGGGCGTCTGGTCTTGCTGGCTTTGCGTTTCGCCATATCCCCTGCCCCGCCCGCAGGATGACACGGAACTAAAATTCAATCGAGCCCGGTATCCAATCCCACCTGATGACGGATTTCGGCCGGCGTCACTCCCTGCGCGCGAAGTTCCCGCAAACCGGTGGAGCGCGTGGACTTCGCAAGCTTGTTGCCTTGCGTATCGAGGAGCAGCCGGTGGTGACGGTAGACCAGCGCGGGAAGCCCAAGCAGCGTTTGCAACAGCCGGTGAACGCTGGTTGCGGGATAAAGGTCGCGTCCGCGCACCACATGGGTGATGCCTTGCAGCGCATCATCGACCACGACCGACAGATGATAGCTGGTCGGCGTTTCCTTGCGCGCCAGCACCACATCACCCCAGGCGGCAGGATCGGCGGGGATCGTTGTGCCGTCTTCGCTCCAGGTGAGTGCGCCGACGCGCACGAGCGCGGCATCCAAGTCGAGGCGCAGCGCATAGGGCTCCGCTGCCATGCGCCGCGTGCGCTCGGCGGCGGAAATCGATTTGCCCGCGCCGGGATAATGCGGCACGCCGTCGGGATCGCGCGGCCAAGGGTAATTTGCGTCACGCTGCGCCACGAGTTGTGCCATCTCTGTGCGGCTTTCGAAGCTCGGATAAACCAGACCAAGCGCTTCAAGTTTGGCCAGTGCCGCGCGGTAGTCGGCCAAATGCGCCGACTGCCGGCGCACCGGCTGCTCCCAGGCGATGCCGAGCCAGGCCAGGTCTTCATAGATCGCCGCCTCGAATTCCGGCCGGCAGCGGGCCGCGTCGATATCCTCGATGCGCAACAGCAGCCGCCCGCTTAGCCCTCGCGCCATATCGGCGTTGAGCAGCGCGGAGAGCGCATGGCCGAGATGCAGATAGCCGTTCGGGCTTGGCGCGAAGCGGAAAACATTCATTTCTTGTCACCCCCGGGCTTGACCCGGGGGTCCATCTCCAATGCATTCAAGCTTTCCATGCGGATGGATTGCCGGGTCAAGCCCGGCAATGACGAAAAAGCAGAATGTCCACCCACTTCCTCCACACCGAAGCCGATCTCGATGCCGCGCTGGCCAAGCTGGTCAAGGCCGATCCGCGGCTTGGCGCGGTGCTCGCCAAGGCCGGGCGGCCGGCGCTGCGGCGGCGCGAGGCAGGCTTTGCCGGGTTGTGCGCCATCGTGTGCGGGCAGCAGCTCTCGACCGCGAGCGCCGCGGCCATCCGCAACCGGCTGTTTGCCGCGTTCGATCCGTTCCACCACGACGCGGTGCGGCGCGCGCGTGCGGAACGGCTCGCGCGGCTCGGCCTGTCGCGGCCCAAGATCAAGTCGATCAAGGCGATCGGCACGGCGATCGCCAAGGGCGTCATCGATCTCGATGCCGTCCACGCGATGGAAGCGGACCAGGCGCACGCGGCGCTGACCGCGCTGCACGGCATCGGGCCGTGGACCGCCGACATTTATCTTCTGTTCTGCCTCGGCAACGCCGACGCATGGCCGGCGGGCGATCTGGCGCTCCAGGAATCCGCGCGTATCGCGTTCGGGCTGCGCAAGCGCCCCGACGCCAAGAAGATGGCCGCGCTCGCCGAAGTCTGGCGGCCGTGGCGCGGGGTGGCGGCGCATCTGCTCTGGGCTTACTATCACGCCGTCAAGCGCCGCGAGGGCGCGCCCGTTCCAGCCAAGACGAATTCCGTGAAGCCGAAAAAATCAAAGGGAGCCCGCAGTGGCCGCTGAACTCGACGGTCCGCGGATCGAGCCGCGCGCGGGCGCAGCGCAACAGCTGATCGTATTCCTGCACGGCTACGGCGCCGATGGCAACGATCTCATCGAGATCGGCCGCGCCTGGCAGGCGCAATTGCCGAACGCCGCATTCGTGTCGCCGCACGCGCCACACCCTTGCGGCCAGGCGCCGACGGGCCGCGAGTGGTTTCCTCTGACGTTTCGCGATCCCAATGAGCGCTGGACCGGCGTCAACGCGGCAGCGCCGATGCTCAACGGTTTCCTCGACGCCGAATTGACCCGGCGCAAGCTTCCGGCGTCGGCCCTGGCGCTGGTCGGCTTTTCGCAAGGGACGATGATGGCGCTGCACGTCGGATTGCGCCGCGCCGCGGCGCCCGCGGCCATCGTCGGCTCTTCCGGCATGCTGGTGACGCCGCCCGAGGCCGATGCGGAAAAATTCGCCGGCGAAATCCGCTCCAGACCGCCGGTGCTGCTGATCCACGGCGACCGCGACGAACTGATCCCGGCCGAGGCATTGTTCCATGCCGGACAGGCGCTGGCGGCGCTGGACGTGCCGGCGGAGTGGCACTTGTCCTCGGGCATCGGCCACGGCATCGACCAGGAGGGGCTGCGCCACGGCGGCGAGTTCCTGGTGAAGTCGCTGAAGTCCGTCCGCCCCCGGTAATAGCTGGTAACTCCCGCACCCAGCTTCACAATCCTGTCGCGCTGCCTGTAGTATATGCGGCAATGGCTTGTTCGACCGGCTGAGAACGTCGGGGAGTTTGGCTTGAACGTACACGTCGCATCGAATGGGTTTCCCGCGCTGGTGCTCAACGCCGATTTCCGGCCGTTGAGCTATTACCCGCTGTCGCTGTGGTCGTGGCAGGACGCGATCAAGGCGGTGTTTCTCGAGCGCGTGAACATCGTCGCGCAATACGACAAGGCCGTGCATTCGCCCAGCCTGGAGATGAAGCTGCCCAGCGTCGTCTCGCTGAAAAGCTACGTGAAGCCCTCGACGCACCCCGCCTTCACGCGGTTCAACGTGTTCCTGCGCGACAAGTTTTCCTGCCAGTTCTGCGGCTCGGGCGAGGATCTTACCTTCGATCATCTGCTGCCGCGCTCGCGCGGCGGGCATACCACCTGGGGCAATGTGGTCGCCGCCTGCTCGATCTGCAATCTGCGCAAGGGCAGCCTGACGCCGGACGAAGCGCGGATGTGGCCTTCGCAGATGCCGTTCCAGCCGACGGTGCATCACCTGCATCGTAACGGCCGGCTGTTCCCGCCGAACTTCCTGCACGAAAGCTGGCTGGATTATCTCTATTGGGACACCGAGCTGGAGCCCTGAAACCTGAGAACCAGTGGCGGCCTTGTGCTCGCCACATTCACCGCCCATATAGGGAGCAACGGCAGCGTCGAGCCCACAAGGCTTCGTTGCCGAGACGGCCACGCAACAGCAGGCGACGGCGGATGTACCCGCGCCCCTCGTTTCGTGGTCGTTGGCGTTTTAAGCCCCTAAGTAACATCCGGGCAAAGTAGACATTCTCCGCCGTCATGGCCGGGCTCGTCCCGGCCATCCACGTCTTTGGTCCTGCTCGGCTTTGAAGACGTGGATGCCCGCGACAAGCGCGGGCATGACGATTCCACTTAACGCTTAAAACCTTGCCCTGGCTTGCCGCCGGGATTGAGGTTGAGACTGCCCTGACCCTGCGCGAGCTGGTGCTGCAGATGCGGCGGCAGGCCGCCCTTCCGCTTACCCTCGGCCTTCGGCTTCTTCTTCTCTTTATTGCCGCGATCCTGACTCTTCGCCATACCGCCCTCCCGGGTTTGATGGTTGAATCGTTACATCATAGCAGTTCGCGGCGGCTCACGCACGCCCGCGCGAACTCAATTTTTCCTTGTCGTAGCCGGCAACGCGCTTGTAGCTCTCCGACAGCGCCACCAGCTCGGCGTGGCTGATGACGTCATCGATGTGCTTGAACGGCTTGTCGCCGGTGCGCCGGTAGACCTCGTGCAGAATGGCGTCGGGCGGCGCCTTGCGGTTGGCCAGCACCACCTCCGTCGTCGCCGGCAGGCGCTTGGCCTCATAGGCTTTCAGCGCGGCAACCGGATCGGATTCGCTCTTGAGCGCATCGGACAAAGCGCGGGAATCCAGGATCGCCTGCGCCGCGCCGTTGGCGCCGCGCGGATACATCGGATGCGCGGCATCACCCAGCAGCGTGAGGCGGCCGAAGCTCCAGCGCGTGAGCGGGTCCTGATCGACCATCGGATATTCCAGCACCATGTCGGCGCTGCGGATGAACTCCGGCACGTCGAGCCAGTCGAAGCGCCAGTCGGCGAGCACGCCGATGAAATCCTCCAGCTTCCCTTGCCGGTTCCAGTCGCGTTTTTTGTAAGTGGGGGTTTCGATGTCGACCACCCAATTGACCAGCTGCCGCCCCTGCGCGTCGATATTGTCGCGGATCGGATAGATCAAAACTTTCGCCGGATGGTGCCAGCCGATGCGCACCATGCTGGCGCCGGTGAGAAACGGTTTGCAGCGGGTGACGCCGCGCCACATGTTGATGCCGGAATAAAGCGGCGGGCCTTCGTCCGGATAAAGTTGCTTGCGCAGCGTTGTGTGAATGCCCTCGCAGCTCACGGCCACCGCGCCGCGCTGCGCGGGAAGCTGCTTGCCTGCGGCATCCTCGAAATGCGCGGTCGCGCTCGCGTCATCCTGCGTAACGCGCGTGCAGCGCCAGCCGGTGATGAGGCGCTCTGCCCCGGCGCGCGCGATGAAGGCATCGAGCAGCACCATTTGCAGGTCGCCGCGGTGGATGGAAAATTGCGGATAGTCGTAACCGGCGAAGCGCCCGGCCGGCTCGGCGTAGATGAACTGGCCGAAGCGGTTGAAGAAGCAATATTCGCGCGTGGTGACCGCGACCTTGGCGAGCGCCGGTTCCAGCCCAAGCTCGACCATTTCGCGCGAGGCATGCGGCAAAAGGTTGATGCCGACGCCGACCGCCTTGAGCTCCGCCGCCGCCTCATAAATGCGGCATGGGATGCCGGCGCGATGCAGCATCAGACCGAGCGTCAGCCCGCCGATGCCGGCGCCGATAATCAGGACTTCCCTGTAGCCGGCCCGGCTCATCTCAGTCCGCCGGGCGGGAGAGCGTCGCGCGCAGGCCCAAAAGCGCGGCGCCTGCGAGCGCGAGCGAAATCAAAACATTATAGCCGGCCAGCGAAAGACCGAGAAAACGCCAGGCCGCCTCGTCGCAACGCACCACGCGGATGCTCTGCAACTGCTTCATCAATCCGCCGGCGGAACCGAGATCATTGAGCGGTCCGGAACAATCGGTGGGGCCAGCCCATAATTTCCACTCCACGCCGGAATGGTAGACGCCGAGCCCGGCGTTCCACGCCATCGCGGCGGCGATCACGGCAAAGCCGGCAAGGATGGTCTTGCGCGATCCGCCATAATTGAGCGCGAGCAAAAGCAAGGCCGCGAGCGGAATCGAAACGTAATAGGCGTAGCGCTGTTCCAGACAGAGCGGACAGGGCTGAAAGCCAAGCAGATATTGAAAGCCCCACGCGCCCAGGATCGCCAGCACACCGGCCGCCACAATGGCCGCCGCCGCCGCGATGGCGGGTTCTGCGCGGCTGAAATTCCCGAATTTTACGGTCATGGTCTTATCTTTGACACGGCATGGCGTTGACCCTAAGCAATGCGCCACTATGATCCGCGCGGGTCAAGCCCCTGTGGCGGAATTGGTAGACGCGCCTGACTCAAAATCAGGTGTAGAAATACGTGCTGGTTCGAGTCCGGCCAGGGGCACCAAGGAAAATATTCGCATTTATATACTTGACAAAAGTAAGCTGAGGGCCTAGATTACAGCCATAGAGGGATATCCCATGGCTAAGGCATTGTTTCAAAACACCATCTTTCAGGACGAAGATAAGGCCCGCAAAGCCCTAGAGGCGGTGCGATGGCCCGATGGCCCGATCTGCCCCCATTGCGGCAACTCCGACCAAGAGAAGATCGCCAAGATCGAAGGCAAGAAGCACACGCATCGTCCCGGCCTGCACTACTGCAATGAATGCAAGGGCCAGTTCACAGTCACGGTCGGCACCGTATTCGAGCGGTCAAAGGTTCCCCTCACGAAATGGTGGATGGCAGCACATCTGTTCAATTCAGGCAAAAACGGCGTATCCGCTCACGAAATTCACCGGAGCCTTGGCATCACCTACAAGACGGCTTGGTTCATGATGCATCGCTTGCGTGAAGCCATGAGCGACACGAATGCCGGTCCTATGGGCGGCGAAGGCCAGAGCATTCAGGCGGACGAAACGTATTATGGCAATTCGTCCAAGCGCTCGAAGGGCTATCGCAAGGGCCACCGGCACAAGGCTGGGGTTGTCGCCCTTGTTGAACCCAAGGGCCGTGCCCGCGCCTTCCACGTCAAGACGGCGACCGCAGAAACCGTCCGCAACATTCTTGTTACCAACGCACACCGAACGTCAGAACTACACACTGACGAATCAAGACTCTATGTGAATGTTGGCGGCGAGTTTGCAGCACACAAAACGGTCCAGCACGGTTGGAACCAAGGCGGCCACTACGTCGGCAAGGACGGCCAGACCACTAACGCCGTTGAGAATTTCTTCGGCAATTTCAAGCGCTCGATGAAGGGCACTTACCGCTTTTGCAGTGAGCAGCACCTACAGCGCTATCTCACGGAATTTGAGTTTCGCCACAACAATCGATCCGGCCTCGGCATTACCGATGGAGAACGGACGGCGCTTGCAATGAAGGGTATCGAAGGCAAGCGTCTGACGTACCGGACAACTCGTTAAGATCAGAACGAGAAAACAATTTGCTAAACGGTTTTTTGCTTGGCGGGAGCGGCGCGCCCGGATTTTGCGAGGTTCTTAGCGGGCGCGCTTTTTGCTTTTCCTAGTTTCATATCTTCGTGCGACTTGGGTGGTCTCCGAATCAAGGCCGCCATTAAACGCTTTGTGTCTGCAAATGATGGTGATCTTGCCATGGTTAACCCTCAAGAGCTTACGCCTTAGCATCATCTAGCTGATTACTCAAAGCTAGAAAGAAAATTCGCTACTGGATCGAAAGACTTATGGTCTACGGGGATGAGGTCTTTATTGCGATCATCTTCAAAAACTACTCCCAATGGAACGAAAGGGTCTCTTTCGCATCTCGCGGCAAGATTAGCTCTTAGCCATGCTTTTCCAAATCGTGATTCATTTTTCCAATTGCTAGCCGCTAGTAATCCCATAAAGGCGGTGACGTGACCCCCAATTTTCTTGTCGGAATCGTTTGCTGAATCATTGCATAGCTTTTCTAAATGGCCATTCTGGCCCGTCCAGGGGATCATCAAAATACTTATAGCTGGCTTTATCCTGGTGGTGCTCTGTTGTGCTGATGTCGGCGCGGTACCGTCTCCAAAGACGTTTTCTATTTGACGACACACATTTTTGAAATTGACTTGAGGCGATTCGTCGTTGTCTGCGGCAATTACAATGTCTTTTAGTGATGCGTATGTTTTAGGTCGGGATGCTCTGAATGCACGGAGAGCTTGAGCAAATTTTGTATTTCCCCCATGACCAACCCGAGCGCCAGTGTCCCAGATGTGGAATCTAGGCAGTTTTCTCTCTTGAATTAACCTGTGAAAAAAGAATCGATCTTCCGGTCCCTCACAAATTAGAAGCCGGGGGAACTTGGGTGAATCACTATTCTGAACCGCCACGAAGCTCTGCTCCATATTCAATGCCGGCCTTTAGATCATCGCCACTAAACTGAAATAGCTCAGGCTGACCTTTTTCATTTCTCTCAAGTCGCCAAAGCGCGATGTTCTGAAGCACATCCCCGTCAGAGACAGCGATAAGTGCGCTCATCCACTCGTTACTATGAGTGCTTAGAAATAATTGGCTGTCACTGGTGCTTGCGAAGGACAATAACCAGCGCCAAAATGATTGCTGATGTTTGTGATAAAGACCATTCTCGATCTCATCGACAAACACGACAGAACGAGGATGAGAGGCCATTACCAATAGAATACTTAAAAGCCGGTTGATGCCGCTGGAAATATTGTTTAGCGGAATCTTTTCTTGCATGTCGTGCAAAGTGGCATGAATAACAGGCTGTCCGGCAACCACTTCAATGGATAAATCTTCTATCCAAGGATATTCTTTCACAAACAATTCTACGAATTGCCGTTGACGACGTGCTTTGCTTAATTCTGAGAAACGACCTGCATTTTCTGTAGCGCCTCCAATTGACGTGCTCGAAAAATAAAAGAAATCAGGCAGATGTTCGCGTTCGGCGGGGAACGAAATCGCAGCACCGGCAGCAAATGATGGAGAACCATCAAATTCGTTTCCGGCATGATCTTTCCAAATGAAGCGAAAGTTAGAGCGAGCACTCTTTGCGTCTATATTTTCGAGCGAAATAAGAGTATTGGCTTGACCTTTCGAAATAAAAAGTGATCTTGCTTCGGGGCCTTTACCGGAAAGAATTACCGAAATGGGTTTGTTCGTATTAAAATTGTGGAAAAGATCGCCCCACATGGCATCTTCTATCGCGCGAGCAGAACCGGAGAATGCCCCATCGAAACCGCGATACTGACGATTGC
Organism: Rhizobium sp. Q54; assembly: GCA_945861895.1. Classification (GTDB taxonomy): domain Bacteria; phylum Pseudomonadota; class Alphaproteobacteria; order Rhizobiales; family Xanthobacteraceae; genus Pseudolabrys. The sequence goes on along the minus strand of CAMAWF010000024.1, from coordinate 897 downwards.
GAAGCCCAATCTGTGCGTTGCCTGCCAATGCGAAAAATACGGCCTCTAATAAAGCAGTTTTTCCAGCCCCATTATCACCGACAATTATATTAATCCGGCGACAGTTCTCGATCTTTAGGTGCTCGAAACATTTGTAGTTTCGAATTTCTATGTCGCTAATCATCTTGTATCCAGTCGACCGATAGCCCTCATGGGCCACAGCGGATTCAGTACCACAATTGATTAATTTATTCGCGTCCATGGCGCGCTCCTTTCATTGGAGCGCATTCGCAGACCTGCCATTTGTGATTTCCGGGGAGCCAGCCTTGAGAGGGCCGGATCATCCTAGGACTATACTCACATTTGTCAAGTATACAAATGCGAAAATATTCCCATAGCCCATTTCGTCATCGCTGTCGACTCGGATGCCGGGCCGCGATCGTTGACGACGATGTCGCTCTTGTTGAAAGAGCGGGCCTGTCGCGTGCACTACGAAACCGACGCGAATGACCCTTAGCGGACTTCGAAGCCTAAATTCATCTTGGCTTCTCGCTTGCAAAACGGCCACCGCCAAGTACGGCATCGTTCACTGGCTTGAGGTCGGCGCTGTGCTTGAACCATTCCTGACGTGAGTTCACTGCCGGCACCAAACGTCCCGCGGCGATCGAGTCTAAACAGCCTCTCCAATCGTGCTATTCTCTGTTTCACTCGCCTTCCTGCCGACTGAATGGGAGCGCAACGGGAGGACTATTCTATGGCCACATCCAATGCATTTCGGGACTTCGAGCATGCGGGCTGGGGTAATGAAGCCGTGGCCATCTCCTACCATCGCCACCTTGGAGAAGTGACTTCAGGGTGCATTCCAGAACTCATCCGCGCAGCTAGTTTGAAGGTTGGCGACAAAGCCCTCGATGTCGC
>CAMAWF010000023.1 GCA_945861895.1 Rhizobium sp. Q54 | reverse complement strand
ATGCTCGACATGATCCCCGCGCGCGCCTCGCCCGACATTCTCGCGCCTCAGGTTTTCCGCGCCGAAGGAAAGGCGCGCCGACGCGTCGCGCTGCTCGCCGGCTGCGCGCAACAGGCGCTTGACGGCAACATCAATGCCGCCACCATCCGGCTTTTGCAACGCCACGGATGCGAGGTGGTGATCGCCGATGGCGCGGGCTGCTGCGGCTCGCTTGCGCTGCATATGGGCCGCGAGGACGAAGCGCGCGCGGCGGCGAGTCGCGCCATTGCCGCGTGGACGCGCGCTCTCGATCACGGCCTCGATGCCGTCATCGTCAACGCCTCCGGCTGTGGTACCACGGTGAAGGACTACGGCCACCTTTTCGCGCACGATCCGGCCGTCAAGGAAAATGCCGCGCGCATCGCCTCGCTCGCTCGCGATATAGGCGAATTCATGCACGCGATCGGCCTGCGCGCGCCCACTGCGCCACAAACCTATCGCGTGGCCTATCACGACCCCTGCTCGATGCAGCACGGCCAGCGGGTGATCGAACAGCCGCGTGCGCTCTTGCGTACCGCCGGTTTCGACGTGGTGGACGTGCCGGAGCGGCATTTCTGCTGCGGCTCGGCCGGAACATACAATCTGCTGCAGCCTGAAATGGCGCAGGCGCTCGGCGAACGTAAAGCCGCGCACATCCTGTCCACCGATCCCGACATTGTCGCGACCGGCAATATCGGCTGCATGACGCAGCTCTCCCGCTATCTCGGCCGGCCCGTCGTGCACACGGTGGAATTGCTTGACTGGGCGACCGGCGGGCGGCGTCCTCCAGCGCTCGAGGGGATTGCCCTTCGCGCGCCCGCAGCAAAGCCGACCGTCTCCGCTCCCGACACGCCGGCCGATAGCGCCGGATTCTGGTGAACTAAACGAGGACAACCATGACAGCCACGTTCGACACGTTTTTCAAAGAACTCGAATCCCGCCTCGGTGCGGGCGCCATCAACCGCAGCGAAGAAACCCTGGTGCGCTACGGCGAGAACACGATGCCGGGCGGAAACCGCCGTCCCGCCGGCGTCGTTTATCCATCATCCACCGCAGAGGTCCAGATTGTCGTACGCGCCGCCAATGCTCACGGCGTGCCGCTTTATCCGATCAGCACCGGCAATAATATCGGCCTCGGCAGCCGCTCGGCGTCAACGCCGGGCCTGGTGATCGTCGATCTCGGTCACAAGATGAACCGCATCCTGGAGATCGACGAGCGCCTCGCTTACGCCGTCGTCGAGCCCGGCGTGTCGTACCAGACGATGTACGACGAACTGGTACGGCGCGGAAACAAGCTGATGCTCGACGTCACCTCCGGCCCGCCGCAGGGCGGCATGCTGGGCAACGCGCTCGACAAGGGCGCAGGCTACACGCCCTATTTCGATCACTTCGGCTTCTCCTGCGGCATGGAGGTCGTGCTCGGCAACGGTGCGATACTGCGCACAGGCGACGGTTCGCTCGACCACGAAAAACTGGTGAACTGGCACACGTCGAAATACAGCTTCGGACCGATCCTCGACGGCCTGTTTACGCAATCGAACTTCGGCATCGTGACCCGCATGGGCGTGTGGCTGCTGCCCCGCCCGCCCGCGATCCAGTCTTTCCATTTTGCTTTCCCGGACGACGACGATCTGGAAGAAATCATCGAGCTTTGCCGCCCGCTCAAACTTTCAAACTTTGTGCCCACGCTGTTCCGTGTCGCCAACGATCTCTATCTCACAGGCTCGGAAGGCGAGAGCCCGGAATATTCGAGCGGACGTGCGATCTCGGCGGCAGCCCGCCATGCGTTGCGCGAGAAATTCGGCGTCGGCGCCTGGACGGTGTCAGGCGCCTTCTACGGGCCGAGCGCGGCGGCGATCGAGCCGCAAATCCAGCGCGTGCACGACCACTTCTGCAAATCGGGCAAGGCACGTTACATCTCGCACGAGGAAGCCGGCAAAATTCCCCCGCTACAGGTCGCGATCAACGCCTTCTCCGGCATTCCGAGCCTCGGTGAATTAGGGCTGCTCAAGTGGCGGCCGGGTGGCGGCAATATCTGGTTTACCCCCGGCACGCCGATGGACGGCAAGATTGCGAATGAATTCCAGCACCTCTGCCGCAAGATCTATGCGGACCACGGCCTCGACTACACGGTCATGAATGTGTGCGGTCCGCGTTTTGCGCGCGGCCTGCATGTCATCACTTTCAACCGAGAAAACGAGGACGAGCGAAAGCGCGCCGACGCCTGTTATCGCGCGATGTCGAAGGAGTTCGCCGCTCGCGGCGTGTTCGTTGGCCGCGCGCCGCTCGACTATCACGATCTGCATTTCGGGCAGACCATGGCTCCGTTCCGCGAGGCCTGCTCGGCTATCAAGCATGCACTCGATCCGAAGGGCGTGATCGCGCCGGGGCGCTACGGCATCAACTGATCGGGAGGTTCCTTGCTCGCGGGAGGTTTTGTGTCTAAAGACGCACCGCTTCCCGCGAGTGCCAAACGCACCACCGAACATAGGACCATTGCCGTGATCGACCTTTACACCTGGACGACGCCGAACGGCCGCAAGGTTTCCATCGCTCTGGAGGAATTCGGCCTGCCCTACACCGTGCATGCCATCGACATTACCAAGGACGAGCAGTTCGCACCCGATTTTCTCAAGATCGCGCCCAACAACCGCATTCCTGCGATTGTCGATCGCGACAACGGCATGGCGCTGATGGAGTCGGGCGCGATCCTCATTTATCTCGCCGACAAAACGGGCAAGTTGCTGCCGAAGTCGGGCGAGGCACGCTATCGCACGATCGAATGGCTGATGTGGCAGATGGGGGGACCCGGGCCGATGCTCGGCCAGGTGCACCACTTCGTGAAATATAATCCGGGCAAGGCGCCCTATGCCGAGGAGCGCTATCTGAAGGAAGCGCACCGGCTTTACAAGGTGCTCAACACGCGGCTGGAAGGCCGCGAATTCGTGGCCGATGCCTATTCCATCGCCGACATCGCGATCTGGCCGTGGATCTCGCGCTTCGAGTGGCAGACCATCGACATGAAGCAATACGCAAACGTGAAGCGCTGGTACGAAGCAATCGCCAAGCGCCCGGCGGTGCAGAAGGGCTACAAGGTTCCCAAGGACATGGGCGCCGTGCCGATGCCGTAAATCTCCCCCGCCCGCCTGAGGACGGGCCGTCACCTTTCCGCCGGATTGCGCTAGCATGCGGAGATGATGGCCTCCCGACCGCCAAAAGAAGCGCCGCGCCCGGCGCGCCTCACCCTCATCACCCCGCGGATCGAGGATGCCGCAGCCTTTGCCGGCACTCTCGCGGCCGCGCTCGCCGCCGCCGATTTCGCCGCCGCCGTACTCCGCTTTGCGGATGCGGACGAGCGCACGCAGATCAACCGCGCCAAGGCGCTGGTCCCGCTGCTGCAGGAGCATGGCGCGGCGGCCTTGCTCGACGGCATTCCGGAACTCGCCGCGCGCGCTAGCGCGGACGGCGCGCATCTCACCGGCTTAGAAGCATTCCAGGCGGCGCTCGGCACGCTCAAGCCCGCGGGCATCGCCGGCGCGGGCGGGCTTGCAACGCGGCATGACGCCATGCTCGCGGCCGAAGGCGGCGCCGACTACGTCATGTTCGGCGAGCCCGGCGCGGACGGCCGGCGGCCTGAATTTGCGGCCGTCGAGGAGCGCGTCGCCTGGTGGGCGGAAGTCTTCGAGTTGCCTTGCGTCGGATTCGCCGCAACGCTCGACGAGGTCGCGGCGCTGGCGGCCGCGGGCGCCGACTTCGTCGCGCTTGGCGATCTGGTCTGGAACGATGCGCGCGGGCCCGGCGCGATGGCCGCCGCAGCGGCGGCGCGTCTTGCGCTGCCGGTGAGGATCGCATGAGAGCGTATGCCGCCGTTCTGCTCGCGCTGGTGCATGCGCCCTTCGCCACGCCCGCGCTAGCGCAGAAACAAGCGCCCGATCTCGCCTATGGCGCCTACCAGCGCGGCTACTACATCACCGCGTTTGCCGAGGCCACGCGCCGCGCGGAAAAATTCGATGTCAAGGCGATGACGCTGCTGGCCGAACTCTATGCCAACGGGCTCGGCGTAGGGCGCGACGACGTCAAGGCCGCGCAGTGGTACAAGCTCGCCGCCGACCGCGGCGACCGCGAGGCGATATTCGCGCTGGCGATGTTCCGCTACGAAGGCCGCGCCGGCGCGCGCGACCGCGATGAAGCGGCCCGGCTGCTCGCCGCCGCGGTGAAGCTCGCTCACCCGCCGGCCGCCTACAATCTCGGCCTGCTCTATCTGGAAGGCCAGCAGTTCCGCCAGGACTTCGGCCGCGCCGCCGAATTGTTCCAGATCGCGGCCAAGGCGGGAAATCGGGAAGCACAATACGCGCTCGCCACCATGTACAAAGACGGCCGCGGCGTGCGCAAGGACGCGCACGAGATGGCGCGGCTGATGGGCGAGGCTGCGCTCGCCGGCAATCTCGACGCCATGGTCGAATACGCCATCGCGCAGTTCAACGGCGACGGCACGGCGAAGAACGAATCCGCCGCCGTCGCGCTGTTCCTCAAGGCGGCGCGGAACGGAAGCGCAATCGCGCAGAACCGGCTGGCCTTGATCCTGTCGGCCGGCCGCGGCGCGCCGGCCAACCCGACGGAAGCGATCAAGTGGCATCTCATCGCCAAGGCGGGTGGGCGCGGCGACCCCGCGCTTGACGATTTTGCCGCCAAGCAGAAGCCGGACATCCGCAGCGCCGCCGAACAGGCGGCAAAGCCGTGGCTCGACGCGCTTACGCGCCCGCGCACTTGATCGGTCTTTTCCCTCTCCCCGCTCGCGGGGAGAGGGTGGCTTCCGAGCACGCGCCCGTGTAAGCAGCCTACGCAAACCTTCCCGGCGCGAGGAAGCCGGGTGAGGGGGCGTGCCATTTAGCAATCAATCCCCCTCACCCGGCTCGCTCCGCTCGCCGACCTCTCCCCGCCCGCGGGGAGAGGTGAAGAAAAGAAACGCAGCCATGCTTCGCTCCGCGCTTCTCAATGTGATGGTCGCCGCCGCCCGCAAGGCCGCGCGCGCGCTCAAGCGCGACTTCGGCGAACTGGAAAAGCTGCAAGTCTCGCTCAAGGGTCCGGCGAATTTCGTTTCCGCCGCCGACCGCCGCGCCGAGGAGACGCTGTACCAGGAACTGACCAAAGCGCGGCCGAATTACGGCTTCCTCGGCGAAGAGGGCGGCAGCCGCGGCGGCGCCGACAAGACGCACCGCTGGATCGTAGATCCGCTCGACGGCACCTCCAATTTCTTGCACGGCATTCCGCAGTTCGCCATTTCCATCGCGCTCGAGCGCGAGGGAACGATCGTCGCCGGCCTCGTCTACAATCCGGCAATTGAAGAGTTGTTCATCGCCGAGCGCGGCAAGGGCGCCTTCCTCAACGATGCGCGCATCCGCGTCGCCGGGCGCAGAGTGTTAGCCGACGCCATCGTCTCCTGCGGAATCGCGCATTACGGCCACGGCGACATTGCACTCAGCCAGCGCGAGATTCCCGCCATGCAGAGCAAGGTCGCCGGCCTGCGCCGCTTCGGCGCCGCCTCACTCGATCTCGCCTGGGTCGCGGCCGGACGTTTCGACGCCTATTGGGAACGCGACCTCAAGCCGTGGGACATGGCGGCCGGTCTCATCCTGGTGCGCGAGGCCGGCGGCTTCGTCACCGACCTGGACGGCGGCGAGGGCATGTTTGCCAAGGGCACGATCGTCGCCGGCAACGAATTCATGCAACGCGAAGTGTTGCGCGCGGTGAAAGGCGCCTGAAAAACTGCCCGGACGCGCAACCATTTATTTTTCTTGAACCCCCGTCTGTGTCATATTGCCAGCCCAAACCCGGCATAGACCCGAACGCAAATGGCGAAAGACCTCGACCCGCTCAAGCTTTCCTCACCCCGGATTTATCTCGTCCGGATGCTGCTGTTCGTGGTGCTCTGCGGCGGCGTCGCCTTCGCGCTCAACAAGCAGATCATGGTGGCCTTCATGGCCAATCCGGGCCTCAACGGGCTCATCATCGGCGTGCTGCTGATCGGCATCGTGCTCTCGTTCCGGCAGGTGCTGCGGATTTATCCGGAAATCTCCTGGGTCAATAATTTCCGCCTCGCCGATCCAGGCCTCGCGGTCGATCGCCCGCCGGTGCTGCTGGCGCCGATGGCGGCGATTCTCGGCGCCCGCGTCGGCCGCATGGCGATGTCGGCGCAATTGATGCGCGGGATACTCGACTCGATTGCGACGCGGCTGGACGAGGCGCGCGACATTTCGCGCTACATGACCGGGCTGCTGATCTTCCTCGGCCTGCTCGGCACCTTCTGGGGATTGATCGAGACCGTCAGCTCGGTCGGCGATGTCATTCAAAATCTCAAGCCCGGCGGCGACGCCAGCAGCATGTTCGATTCGCTGCGCGCCGGCCTCGCCGCACCGCTCAGCGGCATGGGCATATCGTTTTCCTCGTCATTGTTCGGTCTTGCCGGTTCGCTCGTGCTCGGTTTTCTCGATCTGCAATCGAGCCAGGCGCAGAACCGCTTCTACACCGAGCTTGAAGATTGGCTCTCCACCACGGTCTACGACCACGCCGCCGACCAGGGCGCGGGCGCGATGCCCGGCGAGATGCGCGGCGCCATCGAACGGCTCAAGGACGCCATCGGCGAGGCGGGATCGAGCAAGGCGGCGACCAGCGCCATGGCCAATCTTGCCGAAGCGATCCAGGGCCTCGTCCACCACATGCGCACCGAGCAGCAGATGATCCGCGATTGGGTCGATTCGCAGTCCGAGCAGCAGCGCGAGATCCGCCGCGTGCTCGAAATACTCGCGCGCGAGAACGTCAACAAGCTGTAGGCGAGGGATAGACATATGGCCCTTGCCCGCGCCCGCCGCAGCGACAGCGGCATGAATTACTGGCCGGGATTCGTCGATGCGCTATCGACGCTGATCCTCGGCATCATCTTCCTGCTCACGGTTTTCGTCGTGATGCAGTTTTTCCTGCAACAGGAGATGGCGGGCAAGGACACCGCGCTCAACCGCTTGAACGTGCAGATCGCGCAGCTCACCGAACTGCTGTCGCTGGAGAAAGCCGGCAAGGTCAATCTCGAGGAAACCATCGCGCAGTTGCGCGCCGGTCTCGCCTCCGCCGAGGGCGAGCGCGACCGCTACAAGGGCCTCAGCGAAGAACTCGGCAGCAGCATTGCGGCCGCGCAAAGCAAGTCTGCCGAGCTGACGACGCAAATCGAAAGCGAGAAGAGCCTTTCCGCCCGCGCGCTGTCGCAGGTTGAAGTGCTCAACCAGCAGATCGCCGCATTGCGCCGCCAGCTTTCCGCGCTGGAAGCAGCCCTCGAAGTCTCCGAAAAGAAAGACAAGGAGTCGCAGGTCAAGCTCGCCGACCTCGGCCAGCGGCTCAACGTGGCGCTGGCGCAACGCGTGCAGGAATTAAATCGCTTCCGCTCGGAATTCTTCGGGCGCCTGCGCGAAATTCTCGGCAACCGGCCGGACGTGCGCATCGTCGGCGACCGTTTCGTGTTCCAGTCGGAAGTTTTCTTCGACAGCGGCAAGGCCGAGTTGCTGCCGGCGGGCCGCGTCGAGATCGACAAGATCGCAAGCGCGCTGACCGAACTGGAAAAGCAGATTCCTTCCGAGATCGCCTGGGTGATGCGCGTCGATGGGCACACCGACGTGCGGCGGATCGCAAGCGCGCAGTTTCCATCGAATTACGAATTGTCGTCAGCACGCGCCATCGCCGTCGTCCGTTACATGGTCAGCAGGGGCGTGCCGCCGCAACGCCTCGTCGCCGCGGCCTTCGGCGAGTTCCAGCCGCTCGACGCCGAGAAGTCCGAAGAAGCCTACCGCCGCAACCGCCGCATCGAATTAAAGCTGACGGAGCGATGAGCGGTGGGTTTTTCCCGGCCGCGATTCGTGATATTCATCTCAAATGAACAAGATCGTCGAAACCATCCTTGATCGCATCGCCGACTGGCCGGAGGAGGCGCAGGCTGAGTTGATCCAGTCGATGGTCGATATCGAGAAGAAGCATCTCGGCGTTTATCGCTTGTCAGATGATGAGCGAGCGGCGGTTCGGGAAGGTCTCGCGCAAGCGGAACGCGGCGAATTTGTGCCTGACGATGTTGTGGCAGCCTATTTCAAAAAACATCGGGCATGAGGGTTCGTTACACTCCCCGCGCATTTTCCGATCTCGAAGTCATTCGCAAATATATCGAACAACGAAACCCGCCGGCGGCGCGAAGAGTCGTCACAGTATTGGAAAAAATTGCGGCGGGGCTGTCGGACTTTCCGGAAACTGGCCAACAGTCAGACGAGATCGACGTACGTGTTCTATTTGCGAGGCGCTATCCCTACCGCATCTACTATCGACTGGTGTCTGGGGAAATTGTGATTCTCCATTTCCGGCATACCGCGCGGAAAGAGCCTGAAAAGGGCGAGGTATAAGCGCGTGCCGATTACGGCGCATAATCTTCGTCCCTACACAGCCGCCGACGAAGCCGCGGCCATCGAACTGTGGCGGTGCACATGGCAGCATCATTACCCGCACCTCGACTTCGGCAAACGTGTCGACTGGTGGCGCGAGCGCTGGCGCAACGAGGTGGTGCCGGTCGCACGCATCGTGCTGGCGGAAAATGGCGGCGTGCTGGTGGGCTTTGTCACCGTCGATCCGGTGACGCTTTATCTCGATCAGATCGTGGTCGCGCCGGAATCCTGGGGCAGCGGCATCGCCGAGGCGCTGCTCGTGGAAGCCAAACGCCTGTCGCCCAAGGGGCTCGATCTGATGGTCAACAAGGACAACGTCCGCGCGATCCGCTTTTACGAGAAGCACGGCTTCGCCTATGCGGGCGAAGGCAAAAATCAGGGCTCGGGCATCACCGTCAACAAGATGAACTGGCGGCCTGTTTAATCAGACACCTGCACCCCACGCTCCGCGTCATGCCCGGGCTTGACCCGGGCATCCATGATGAGAGACCACTCGCGAAAGATTTGCGTAGGTCAGCAATTGCAGGATCGCTTCATGGATTGCCGGGTCAAGCCCGGCAATGACAACGGCGGGGCCTTTGATGCCGCGCTACGCCGGCTCGAACTGCAACTTCGCCAGCCGCGCATAGAGCCCACCGGCGGCGGCAAGCTTGGCGTGCGTGCCCTCCTCGACGATGCGGCCGTTATCGATGACCAGAATTCTGTCACAAGAGAGTACGGTCGCCAGCCGGTGCGCGATGACGATGGTCGTGCGCGCTTGCATCAGATGCTCCAGCGCCGCCTGCACCAGCTTCTCGCTCTCTGCATCGAGCGAAGAGGTCGCCTCGTCGAGCAGCAACAGCGGCGCATCGCGCAGGATGGCGCGCGCAATGGCGATACGCTGACGCTGGCCGCCGGAGAGCGTGACGCCGCGCTCGCCGATCGGCGTGTCGAAACCTTGCGGCATGCGATTGATGAATTCGGACGCCAGCGCCAGTTCGGCCGCCCGCGCAATCTCGGCGCCGCTCGCTTCCGGACGGCCGAAAATAATATTTTCGCGCACCGAAGCAGCGAACACGACGCTGTCCTGCGGCACCAGCGCGATGCGGCGGCGCAGATCGAGCGGATCGGCGTCCGCCAGTTTTACGCCGTCGAGGGTCACGCTGCCGGATAGCGGATCGTAGAAACGCAGGATTAGATGAAAGATCGTGCTCTTGCCCGCGCCGGAGGGGCCGACGAGTGCTACTTTTTCTCCCGGCCGCACGCGGAAGGAAATGCCGTTAAGAACCGCCGTCTCCGGCCGCGTCGGATAGGCGAAAGATACTTTGTCGAAAGCGACCTCGCCGCGCGCGGGCACCGGCAACGCGACCGGCTTCGATGGCCTTGCAATTTTCGGATCGACGGCAAGGATTTCAAACAGCCGCTCGGCGGCGCCCGAGGCCTGCGCAATTTCGCCCCAAACCTGGCTGAGTTCGCCCAAACCGCCGGCGGCGAACACCGCGTAGAGCACGAACTGGCCGAGGCGGCCCGGCGTGATGGTTCCCGCCAGCACGTCCTGCGCGCCGATCCACAGCACCAGCACGACACTGGCGAACACCAGGAAGATGCCGATGCCGGTGAGCACCGCGCGCGCCAGCGTGGAGCTGCGCGCAGCTTCATAGGCGCGCTCGACCGCGGATGAAAAGCGCGATTGCGAGGCTTGTTCGTGCGTGAAGGCCTGCAAGGTGCGTATCGCGCCGATCAGCTCGGAGGCATAGGCGGAAGCGTCCGCGAGCGTGTCCTGCGCCATGCGCGAGCGGCGGCGCACCGAGCGGCCGAAACCGACCAGCGGCAGCACGATCACCGGAATGGCGGCGAGCACGAAACCGGAAAGCCGCGGACTGGTGACCACCATCATCGTGGCGGCGCCGACGAACAGCACGAGATTGCGCAACGCAATCGACACCGAAGCGCCGACCGCCGATTTGATCTGCGTCGTGTCGGCGGTGAGCCGCGAGACCATCTCGCCGGTCCTGGCCTGGTCGAAAAACGCCGGCGACAGCCGGGTGAGATGGGCGAATACGTCGCTGCGCAAATCGGCAACGATGCGCTCGCCCAACGTCGTGACGAGGTAGTAGCGCGTGGCGCTGGCGCTTGCGAGCACAGCCACCACCGCGATCATCACGACGAAATAGCTGTCGATCAGCGCGACGCCTTCGGCCGAGAAGCCGAAGTCGATCAGGCGGCGCACCGCAACCGGCACCGCCAGCGTGGTGAGCGCCGCGACAATGAGCGCGACAAAGGCGGCAACGACGCGGCCGCGATAGCGGCCCACATAGGGCAGCAGGAGAACCAGCGGCTTGAGTTTGAGCTTGCGCCCGCCCGGTGCGGCCAACGGGCTGTCGAGGCCGCCGCGCCCATCGTTTTCCCCGGCGGAACTCATTCACGCTCCCTCGAAACGCCACACTGAAAACCGCGCCAGTTTCGGCCGGACAATGCCTTTTCAAGGCTTGCGAGGCAATTGCGGCGGCTTGCCGGGCCGCCTTGCGTCCTGTATAGACCCGCCGAATTCATCCCCGCCGGCACGCGCGCAATGCGCGCCGAAGTTAAGCCGCGGGATTACAAAATCGGGAACGTTGCTATGAAGCCGGATATCCACCCCAAATATCACGCCATCAAGGTGGTGATGACCGACGGCACCGAATTCGCCACCCGCTCGACCTGGGGCAAGGAGGGCGATGTCATGCATCTCGACATCGACCCGAAATCGCATCCAGCCTGGACCGGCGGCCAGCAGCAGCTGCTCGATCGCGGCGGGCGCCTGTCGCGTTTCCAAAAGAAATTCTCCGGCTTTCTCAAAGCCGACAAGGCCGCCGAAGCAAAAAAATAGCCGGGCGACCGCGCCGCAAAATGCAAAACCCCGCTCGCGCGGGGTTTTTGTTTGGCCGATGACGGTCGCAGGGCCGACGGACTATCGCACGTCCTGCTCGAAGGCGGCCTTGAGCAACCCGATCTGGCGCTCCACCGGATTGGACAGGATGGCGCGTTCGGGCGCGACACGGTTGTGGATGGTGGCGTCGAGGCGGCGCACCTTGAGCTGGAGCTTTTGCGAGCGTTCGATCAATCGTTGCAGCGGCTCAGGCAACAGTTCGAAATTATTCGGCTCGCTCGACTCGCCGACCGAAAGCTTGACCTTGCTTTTTTCCTTGTTGGCCTGGGCAAGCGACATTTCGCCTTCCTTGACCGCGCGGTGCAGCAGCAGCCAGGAAGCAAGCTGCATCAGCCGGGTGGTCAGCCGCATGCTTTCGGTCGCATAAGCCAGCGCCGCGCCGCGCTCGAGTCGCTTGGATTCCTGCCGGCCGTGGCCGTCGAGATAGGTCGCGGTCTCTTCCACCAGCGCCATGCCTTCGCGGAACAGATCGGCAAACGCCGCCGAATTGGCCAGCCGCGCGCCGAACGAAACCGGCTGCGCCTCGCTCACGGAGTTCTCAGACATACGCTTACGCCTCACCCAACCCGGAGCTTTCCGCCCCTTGGGGTCAAGCATGACCCGTGGCCGGCCGCCCTGTCCAGCGTCCGCGCCGCATACCTTGCGTCATAGTTGCCGGCCGGAGGGCGAAAACTGCCCCGAAACGGGACAAAAAAAAGCCGCCGGTGCCGGCGGCTAAGTTGATAACAGGGAGGCGTCAAACAGAGTGGACAGGAGCCACTCAACGTCCATGAAGATGGACGGTTATTAGTAATGAAGGGGAAAGCTTAACGACGCGTTAAGGGTGCAATAATTTGAGTACGCCCTAGGCTGCTTCAGCGCTTGAAGAATTGATCCGCCACATCGCGCGAGGCGAGTTTCTTCGCCTTCGCCGCCTCCAGGCGCTCGATTTCCTGCTGCAGCAGCGCGACGCGAAGGCCAAGCTCCTCGACCGAAAGCAAGGCAACGTCCTGCCCAAGCTCGTGGGTGATCTTTTTTTTCGGCCGCTCGTCGTCTTCGATCGCTGGCATGACAGGCTCCGGCAAGAGCGATTGTGACCGTCAAATTTTAACCGCCTTGCTGCGGGTTGTCACATTCCCTGGCCGCGCCTAAACAGACGCAACGCCGCACAATTTCACCAGAGGCACCGATGACCCAACTGCCGTCCCGCATGACAGCGATTGCGATCCGTGCGCCCGGCGGGCCCGAAGTGCTGGTGCCGCAGGAGCGCCCGGTGCCCACGCCCGGCGCGGGTGAGATCCTGGTCAAGGTCGCGGCCGCCGGCGTCAACCGCCCGGACGTCATGCAGCGCCAGGGCCTCTACCCGCCGCCGGACGGCGCGCCCGATATTCCGGGACTTGAGATCGCGGGCGAGATCGTGGCGCTCGGCGCAGGCGTCAAACGCTGGAAGGCCGGCGACCGCACGATGGCGCTGGTGATCGGCGGCGGCTACGCGCAATATTGCCTCGCGCACGAAACCCACGCGCTGCCGGTTCCCGCCGGACTTTCCGACATCGAAGCGGCGGCGATCCCGGAAACCTATTTCACCGTTTGGCACAATGTGTTCGAGCGCGGCGCGCTCAAAAGCGGCGAGACATTGCTGGTGCACGGCGGCACCTCCGGCATCGGCACTGCGGCGATCCAGCTCGCCAAGGCGTTCGGCGCGCGCGTCATCACCACCGCCGGATCGGCCGATAAATGCGAGGCCACGCGCCGACTGGGCGCCGACGTCGCCGTTAACTATAAAGCCGAGGACTTCGTCGCCGCGGTCAAAGCGGCGACCGGCGGCAAGGGCGCCGATGTAATATTGGACATGGTGGGCGGCGGCTATATCGAGCGCAATTACGAGGCCGCCGCCGTCGAAGGGCGCATCGTACAGATCGCTTTCCAGGGCAGCCCGAAGGCGACCGTCGATTTCCGCCGCATCATGCTCAAGCGCCTGCATCACACCGGCTCGACCTTGCGCTCGCGCTCGATTGCCGACAAAGGCACCATCGCCTGCGCCATCGAGGCGAAGGTTTTGCCGCTGCTGGCCGCGGGCAAGGTGAAGGCGATCGTCGATTCGACCTTCCCGCTGGATCAGGCCGCCGCGGCGCACGCACGCATGGAAACCAGCGCGCATATCGGCAAGATCGTTCTCACCGTTTGAGCGCGCAGTCTTGCCCGCCGGAGAGCCGCCAACTGCTCATGAAGCCATCCTCAAAGCCGCGAAAACGGCATAATCTGCAATCTAAGGTGAACCGCTTGCCCGTGTTCGCCGGCTTGGTCTCGTCGCGCATGGCGCGCACGCAACCTGGGCTGCGGGGCTTGGAGGGCATCGCTTGAATACCTCGCGTCCCGCCAATGCCGGATGTGTCGCCGCGTTTACGGCGGCGCTGCTGCTTGCCGCCGCGGGTTTTGGCGCGGCCGTCATCGGCGCATCTTCCGCGCAGGCGGTGGAAGCCGTCAACGTGCGGCTCGACGTCTCGGCCATCGATCTCACCGACGCGGTCGAGCGGCAGAAAACCGAAGCCGACCGCATTCAAATCTCAACCGCTCCCGGCCCCGACGGCATCGTGCGCCGTATCGAGTTGCGCGCGCGCGAAGGCGGCATCAACTGGGCGGTGTTTGCGCTCGCCAACAGCAGCGACGAGCAGATCGACCGCCTGATCGTCGTGCCGCATTACCGCATGGTCGGCTCCGGCGTGATCTGGCCCGATCTCGGCCTTGCCCGCATCGCCGCCATCACGCCGAGCTCCGGCGATCGTCCCGACCGCCAGGAAAGTACTATCGCCGATGTTTTCCGCGTCACTCTCGATCCCGGCAGCGTCATCACCTTCGTCGTGGAATTGCGCACCGACCGTCTGCCGCAAATTTATTTGTGGGAGCCCGACGCCTACAAGGACAAGATCAACAGCTTCACGCTCTATTACGGCATCGTCATCGGCATTGCCGGCCTGCTGGCGCTGTTCCTCACAATTTTGTTCGTGGTCAAGGGCAGCGTGATGTTTCCGGCGGCCGCCGCGCTCGGATGGGCGGTGCTGGTCTATATCGGCGTCGACTTCGGCTTCTGGGGAAAAGTATTCGACATGTCTGCGGGCGCCGAGCGGGTCTGGCGCGCCGTCGGCGAAGCGACGCTTGCGGCGACATTGCTGGTCTTTCTATTTGCCTATCTCAATCTCAATCGCTGGCACGTGCGCTACGCGCACATCACCTTGGCCTGGCTCGCAGGATTGGTCGCGCTGATTGCGGTTGCCCTGTTCGATCCGGCGATCGCGTCGGGCATTGCGCGGCTGTCGCTGGCGGCAATCGCCGCATGCGGTTTCGCGCTTGTCGTCTATCTCTCGACCCACGGTTTCGACCGCGCGGTGCTGCTGATCCCGACCTGGCTTCTGCTGCTGGTGTGGTCGTGCGCCGCCACGCTCACCATCCTCGGCTTCGTCACCAACGACATCATCGCCCCTGCCCTGCTCGGCGGCCTGGTGCTGATCGTGATGCTGATCGGGTTCACCGTCATGCAGCATGCCTTCGCCGGCGGCATCACCCACGGCATCGTCTCCGACGTCGAGCGCCGCGCGCTGGCGTTGACCGGCGCCGGCGACATGATCTGGGATTGGGATGTCTCCGCCGACAAGGTGTTCACCAGCCCGGAAACCGAGCAGATGCTTGGGCTCAAACGCGGCACGCTGGAAGGTCCGGCGGTGCGCTGGCTCGACGTGCTGCATCCGCTCGACCGCGACCGCTTCCGCGCCTCGCTCGACAGCGTGCTGGAACAACGGCGCGGGAAGCTGATGCAGGATTTCCGTCTGAGCACGGCAGAAGGGAATTTTCTCTGGTTCACCCTGAAGGCGCGGCCGGTGGTCGGATCGGACGGCGAGGTGGTGCGCCTCGTCGGCACGCTGACCGACGTCACCGACTTCAAGAATTCCGAAGAGCGGATGCTGTTCGACGCGGTGCATGACAACCTGACCGGGCTGCCAAACCGTGAATTGTTTCTCGACCGGCTCGAAGCGGGATTTGCTTTCGCGCGCTCGGACCCCGCAATCCGCCCGACGGTGATCGTGGTCGATATCGACCGCTTCAAGCAGGTCAACGATTCCGTCGGCATGGCGGTCGGCGATTCCATATTGTTGACCATGGCGCGACGTCTCGGCCGGCTGCTCAAGCCGCAGGATACGCTAGCGCGCCTCTCCGGCGACCAATTCGCACTCATTCTTATTTCCGAGCGCGAGCCGCCGCGCATCGTCGCATTTGCCGAAACCTTGCGCCGGGCGCTGCGCGCGCCGATCGCCTTCAACGACCGCGAAATTTTTCTCACCGCCTCGATCGGCCTGGCGCTGTCGGAAAGCCAGCCGCACCGCACCGAGGAAGTGCTCAAGGACGCCGAGCTTGCGATGTATCACGCCAAGCGCATCGGCGGAGACCGCATCGAAGTTTTCAAGGCCGCGATGCGTTCGCGCAAGACCGACCGGCTGACGCTGGAATCGGAGCTGCGCCGCGCCATCGAGCGCGAGGAAATCACCATTCTCTATCAGCCGGTCATCCGGCTGGAAGACCGCTCGGTCGCCGGTTTCGAGGCGCTGGCGCGCTGGGACCATCCGAAAATGGGGCGCATGTCGCCGGCCGAATTCATCTCCATCGCGGAGGAAATCGGGCTGATCGTCGATCTTGGCCTGTTCGTGCTCGACCGCACCGCCCGCCAGCTCGCCATATGGCAACGCACGGTGCGCGTGCGCGATCCGGTCTTCGCCAGCGTCAACGTCTCGTCGCGCCAGCTTTTGCGTCATGACCTGCTGCACGATTTGCGCACCGTGCTGGCGCGCTCGCCGCTGGTGCGCGGCACGCTCAAACTCGAATTGACCGAATCGCTGGTCATGGAAAACCCGGAACACGCCGCGCAGATGCTCACACGCATTCGCGAGCTTGGCGCCGGCCTCTCGCTCGACGACTTCGGCACCGGGCATTCATCGCTCGCCTATCTGCAACGGTTTCCTTTCGACACAATCAAGATCGACAAGTCGTTCGTGCGCACCACCACGCGCGGCACGCGGCCGGTGATCCTGCGTTCGATCATTGCGCTGGCGCACGATCTCGGCATGGAAGTGGTGGCGGAAGGCGCCGAGTCGGATTCGGATGCCGTCGAGCTTTATCAGATGGGCTGCGAATACGCGCAAGGTTATGTATTCGGCGAGCCGATGTCAGCGGAGGACGCGGAAAAATTGCTCGCCAGTGACACGCTGGAGATAGCGCGCTGAACTTTTAGTCGGCGCGTGATCTTGTCCGAAAACCGGTTGCCACCCTGGATCAAGTCCGGGGCAGGCTTTTTCGGGATCACGCGCTAGGCGTGCCCGGCTTCGCTCGAAAGCATGCCGGGATCGACGCCGAGCTTTTTCATCGCCTTTTGGTATTTGCCCTCGGTGTCGGCGCCGAAGATCAATTCCGGGTCGGCTGGGCAATGCAGCCATCCGTTTTCCTGAATTTCGATCTCCAGCTGGCCCGGCGCCCAGCCGGAATAGCCGAGCGCGAGGATGGCGCTCACCGGGCCGTTGCCGCGCGCGATCGCCTTGAGAATATCGAGCGTGGCGGTGAGGCAAATGCCCTCGTCGATCGGCAGCGTCGAGTTTTCGATGAAAAAATCGGCGGAATGCAGCACGAAGCCGCGGCCGGTTTCGACCGGACCGCCCTTGAGCACCGTCACGGTTTCCGCGCGCGTGTGAAGCTGAATGCGGTCGGCCGCCGGAATGACTTCGAGCTGCACGAGCAAATCGGGAAAAGTAACGTTCGCCGCCAGATGATTGACGATGATGCCCATGGCGCCTTCGGTCGAATGCGCGCACACATAGATCAGGCTGCGGGCAAAACGCTCGTCATGCATGGACGGCATCGCAATCAGCATCTGGCCGTCCAGATAGCCGCGCCCGCCGCGCTTTGCCGATGGCTTGCGTGTGATCTTCATGAAAAAAGGTTACCCCATGATTCCGGCTTTGCAAACGGAACATGCGCCATAAAAATCGCTGTTAAACGACTTCAACAGCGACATTTGGGCGAAATAGCGGCTGCCGCGGCCTGCTTGTTCAAGTAAAACTCACGATGAATTCAGTGGCGCCGTCTGTGCATTGGCAATAGACCGAGGGTCATGGACATGCGGTTTGGTCATTGGCGCCTCGCGCCGTTATGCGGAATCTGCCTGGCGCTCGCGGCGCCGGGCAGCCCCGCATATGCGCAAGACGCTTCATCGTGGGACCAGGATTTGCGCTCGGCCGCGCGGCTGATCGCAGGCTCGGCGACGAACGGTACGGGCGCTGCGGCGATGCGCGCCGGCGTCGAGATAAAAATGCAGCCGGGCTGGAAAACCTATTGGCGCTATTCCGGAGATTCCGGTGTGCCGCCGCGCTTCGATTTTGGCAAATCCGACAACGTCAAATCGGTGACGGTGCTGTGGCCGGCGCCGTACAGCTTCACCGATGAGAGCGGCATTTCGATCGGCTACAAGAGCGACGTGATTTTCCCGCTGCAGATCGTGCCGTGGCAGGCGGGACAGCCGGTGACGCTTCGCCTCAAACTCGATTACGCCGTGTGCGAGAAACTATGCGTGCCGGCGCAAGCAGCAGCCGAGCTTGCGCTGTCCGGCGCCGCGAGCACGCACGACAAATCGCTTGCCGCCGCCGAAGCCCGGGTGCCGAAACCGGTTTCGCCCGGCGAAGCCGGCTTCTCGGCACGGCGCGTGACAAGTTCGCCCAAGCCGCTGGTCTATGTCGAGCTTGCCGCGCCGCCGGGCGTAAATGTCGAGATTTTCGTCGAAGGGCCGGGGCCGGAGTGGGCGCTGCCCATCCCCAAGCCGGCGCAAGGCGCGCCGCCGGGTCGCCGGCATTTCGGCTTCGAACTCGACGGCCTGCCTCCCGGCGTCGATCCGAAAGGCCGTTACGAACTCACCTTCACGGTGGTGACCGGCGAAAAGGCGGTCGAGGTCAAGACCCATCTCGACTAATTCGGCTCAGGCGCGCTAGTTTGTCCGCTGACCGAACGACAATCCCAAAGCGGAGGAATCAATATGCCTATCAAGGTCGGTGACCGCCTGCCCCAGGCCAAATTGCGCGTGGCCTCGCCGGAAGGCCCGGCGTGGAAAACCACGGACGAGCTTTTCAAGGGCAAGAAGGTCGTGCTGTTCGGCGTGCCCGGCGCGTTCACCGGAACCTGCCATAAGGCCCACATGCCCGGCTTCGTGCGCAACGCCGCAGCCATCAAGGCCAAGGGCGTCGACACCATCGCAGTCACCGCCGTCAACGACCATTTCGTGATGGAAGCGTGGGTCAAGGCCTCCGACGCCGAAGGCAAGATCATGTATCTCGCCGACGGCAACGGCGAGTTCGCCAAGGCCATCGACCTTACGTTTGACGGTTCCGGCAACGGCCTCGGCACGCGCTCCAGGCGCTACGCGATGCTGGTCGAGGACGGCACGGTGAAGGTTCTCAACATCGAGGACGCGCCCGGCAAGGCCGAGATTTCCAGCGCCGAAAATCTGCTCAAGCAGTTGTAACCGGCTCAGGCGCGCGCCGCCGCGCGGATTTCCGCGATGGCATCGCGCGCCAATTGATCGGCGCGCTCGTTCATGTCGTGGCCGGCGTGGCCCTTGACCCAGTGCCAGCGCAGTTCGTGCTGGCCGAGCGCGGCGTCGAGCCGCTGCCACAGATCGATATTCTTCACCGGTTTCTTGTCCGCCGTGCGCCAGCCGTTGCGCTTCCAATTCTTGATCCAGCCGGTGATGCCGCCGCGCAGATATTCGCTGTCGGTGTAGAGATCGACGGTGCAAGGCCGCTTGAGCGCCTCCAGCGCCGAGATCGCGCCCATGAGCTCCATGCGGTTGTTGGTGGTGTGCGCCTCGCCGCCCTTGAGCTCTTTCTCCCGATCGCCAAAAGAGAGGATCGCACCCCAGCCGCCGGGCCCGGGATTTCCCGAACACGCGCCGTCGGTATGAACGGTCACGCGCTGCTCGCTCATGACACTATTTTTCTGCGCATGACCTTTTCCGACCTTCCTTCGCCCGCCAAAGCGGGCTTCGCGAAGGCGGGAAACCGGTTTCCACTTTTCGGGGTCATGCGCTGATACCGTAGTCGCCGGCACTTTTCACCGCCTGGTGGAAACGCAGCTTGCGGAAATATTCGAACGGATCCTTCGGCTTGACCAGCGCGCCGGCCGGCACGGCAAGCCAGTCGACCAGCCGGGTGAGCAAAAAGCGCAGCGCCGCCCCACGCGCCAGCAGCGGCAAGGCCGCGCGCTCGCCCGGCGATAACGCCCGGACTTTGCCGTAGGCCTGCAACAGCGCGCGCCCCTTGGTGACATTGTAGGAATGGTCGGTTTCGAAGCACCAGGCGTTGAGGCAAATGGCGACGTCATAGGCGAGCGTATCGGTGCAGGCGAAATAAAAGTCGATCACGCCGGAGAGCTTGGCGCCGAGAAAAAATACATTGTCGGGGAAGAGATCGGCGTGGATGACGCCCTGTGGCAGATCGCGCGGCCAGGCCGCTTCGAGATGATCGAGCTCCATAGCTATCGTCTCGGACAAGCCGGCATGCACCTTGTCGCAGCCGCCCTTAGCCTGCGCGTAGAGCGCGCGCCAGCTTCCGACCGAAAGCGCATTCGGACGCTGCATGGCAAAATCGGCGCCCGCAAGATGCAGCATGGCGAGCGCTTCGCCGACGGCGGCGCAATGACCCGCCGCCGGCCGGCGCATCCACATGCCATCGAGAAAAGTTACCAGCGCCGCGGGGCGGCCCGCGAGCGTCCCCAGCATGCCGCCTTTTTTGTTTTTCACCGGCTGCGGACAAGTCAGCCCGCGGCCCGCCAGATGCTCCATCAGCCCGAGAAAGAACGGCAGCTCGGCCGCCGCGACGCGTTTCTCGTACAATGTGAGAATGAAATGCCCGGCGCCGGTGTGGACGAGAAAGTTCGAATTCTCCACCCCCTCGGCGATGCCCTTGTAGGAGAGCAGTTCGCCGACATCATAGTCGCCAAGAAAGCGCGCAAGGTCTTCCGCCGCGACATCGGTGTAGACGGCCATCCGTGCGTTACTCCGCCGCCTGGTTCTCGCGCAGCGGACGGGGAAGCGGGAAGAACACCCCCTCCTCGGCGGCCGATACGGTTTCCACGCGCACGTCATAGCGCTCCGCGAATGCGGCGATGATCTCCTCGACCAGAATTTCCGGCGCCGACGCGCCTGCCGTGATGCCAAGCCGCGCGATCGCGCCGAATTCGTTCCAGTCGATATCGGCAGCCCCCTGCACCAGCACCGCATGCGGGCAGCCGGCACGCTCGGCGACTTCCTTCAGGCGCTGCGAATTCGACGAGTTCGGCGCGCCGACGACGATCATGGCATCCACCACCGGCGCGACCCGCTTCACCGCTTCCTGCCGGTTGGTGGTGGCGTAGCAGATGTCTTCCTTGTGCGGGCCGACGATCGCGGGAAAGCGCTTCTTGAGATGCTCGACGATTTCGGCGGTGTCGTGCACCGACAACGTGGTCTGCGTCACATAAGCGAGCTTGCTCTCGTCCTTCGGCGCGAACGCCGCTGCATCCGCCAAGGTTTCGATCAGGCTCACCGCGCCCTCGGGCAATTGGCCCATGGTGCCGATCACCTCCGGGTGGCCGGCGTGGCCGATCAGCACGATCCCGCGCCCGCGCCGGTGGTGAATCTCGGCCTCGCGGTGGACCTTGGTCACCAGCGGACAGGTGGCGTCGAGCGCGAAGAAATTCCGCCGCGCCGCCTCTTGCGGCACCGAGCGCGGCACACCGTGGGCGGAGAAGATCACCGGCGCATCGGTGTCGGGAATTTCATTGAGCTCCTCGACGAATACCGCGCCCTTGGCGCGCAGGCTCTCGACCACATAGCGGTTATGCACGATCTCGTGGCGGACATAGACCGGCGGGCCATAGAGGGCGAGCGCGCGCTCGACCGAATCGATGGCACGCACCACGCCGGCGCAAAAGCCGCGCGGAGAGCACAGCAGCACCTGCAGCGGCGGCAGCTTGGCTTTTACAGCGTCGTTTTCGGACATGGGTTGCAACCAAAATCCCAGCCCGACATGGGGGTTCTCATGCGGACCTGTCAAGCGCAGCCACACCGGAACCCCGCGGATGCCTGTCTTGTCCGCTCCTTAAGTACCAAAAGAGTGGCCGCGCCGCAGCATGAACCGCAGCCAGGTGCCGGTCATTAGCGATGTAACAATCGAGGCCAATACGAGCGTGACGAAAAAGCTTTCGGTGATGATGTGGAAAGCCAGCGCGACCGAAGCCAGAACGATGCCGGGACCGCCGCGTGTATTCATCGCCACAGCATAATTGACCGCGGTGACGAGTGGCATGCCGGTAAGCCGCAACGCCACGCCGACCGACAGAAATTTGACCAGGGATGAAACCGCAATGAACACGACGGTCATTTGCAGATCAAATTGGTTCGGAAGATCGATCTTCAAACCGACAATGGCGAAATAAATCGGAACAAAGCACCAAAGCGCAACGTCGGAGATCCGTTGCTTCACTTCCTCCATCGCGTCCTGCCGCAATGCGCCGATCACGATGCCTGCGACGAGGGCGCCGAAGACGACGTTGATATCGAGCAGGCTGGCGACGGCGGTGAGCGCGAAGCAGACGGCCAGCGAATAGCCGACGAACGCGGACTTCTCCCGCTTGATCGGCATGCGCCGCCCTAGCCAAACGAGCAATGGCGGGCCCAGCACGACCGAAAGCCCGATGAAAAAAACCGTGGTGGCCACCACCGTCCCCAGCCGGGCGCCATCGGTGCTTTGTCCGGTGTTGAGACCGGTCGCCACCGCCAGCGCGGCCCAAAGCACGAGATCCTGCAATGTCGCCGTCATCAGCACGATCTTGGCAAACCGCGTCCCCATCAGATTGAGATCGATAAAAATGCGGGAGATGAAAGGGATGGAGGTGACCGCGGCCGCGATTGCCAGCACCAGATGGAACGAAACCGGGTTGGCGCCAGCGTGCATCATGCGCGATTGATCGACCAGCGCGGTGAAATGCCATCCGCCCAGCATGGGAAAGACGATGCTGGATATCAGCATCACGGATACGATGAGCCGGTCGTCGCGGGTCAGCTCGCGTTGAACGCGGAAGCCGGCGACGAACATCAACAGGATCAAACCGATCCAGTAGAAAGCGGAAAGCAGCGCATCCTGCGCCGGGAAGGCCTTGAACATCCAGGCATGGACATCGGGGAACACATAGCCAAGCAGGCTCGGTCCCAGGATCAAGCCGCCAACGATCTCCCCGATGACGTGCGGCATCGAGAGCCGCTCGAATAAACGTCCACAGCCCAACGCCAGAACGAGCAGACTGACCAGACTCAACAGCAGCCGGCCCAGTTCCATATCGGTCATTCAAAAAAGCCCTCTTGAGCGCCCTTTTTGCATTAATGCTCAGCTATGAACATGAGCGGAACCTGTCAAATCCAGTCAAATCTCATAAGCCGCACCGATTATCATGCCGCACCATTGCCCCTCGGGCAGTCAAACCATATATTCCGGCCACTTTCCGATCATCCCCGATGATCCGGTGCTTCGCCCCGAGGGCGGGCGGAGCGCAGGGGAAATTTGCCGGAGAACACCCATGTCCGACGCGCCGCTGATGCCGAAAGCAACCGCCGTGTGGCTGGTGGAGAACACATCGCTGTCCTTCGACCAGGTGGCGGAGTTCTGCAAACTGCATCCCTTGGAAGTGAAGGCGATCGCCGACGGCGACGCCGCGCAGGGCATCAAGGGCCTCGACCCGATCCAGACCGGACAATTGACCCGCGAGCAGATCAGCGAGGCCGAGGCCGATCCGAGCAAAGTTCTCACGCTGATCGCGCCGAAAGTGGTGACCCCCGGCGCCGAGCGCGGCAAGAAGGGCCCCCGTTACACGCCGGTGTCGCGCCGCCAGGACCGCCCCAACGCCATCCTCTGGCTGGTGCGCAATCATCCCGAACTCAAGGACGCGCAGATCATCCGGCTGGTCGGCACCACCAAGTCGACGATCCAGGGCATCCGCGAGCGCACGCACTGGAACGCCGCGGCGCTGGCGCCGATGGACCCGGTGACGCTCGGCCTATGCTCGCAGACCGACCTCGATCTCGAAGTGCAGCTCGCCAACAAGGAAAAGCCGAAGGCCGCCGAAGTCGCGGGCGCTACATTGCTGCCTGCCGCCGAAACCACCGCGCGCAAGGAGGCGGAAGCGGCCGCCGCAGCGCAAGCCGACGAACAGAAGGGCGGCGACCTTAACGTCAGCGCCGTGTTCGCCAAGCTCAAGCAGCTCGGCGGCAAGGAAAAAGTCGAGGACGCGGACAAGGAATAAGTTTTATTTCCGCTCGGTTGCGCGGGAATGAGCGGTTGCGATGCGAGCAACACGATGAAAGCCATCCTCAGCGGCCATGTGATCGCCGAAAGCTTTGATGCCGTCGAATGCGCCGGCTACCGGTATTTTCCGGCCACCTCAGTGCGCCGGGATTGGTTGGAAAAAGCCGAGATAACAAAATCGGACCGCGAGTGCCCGCACGGCGTGCAGTTTTACGACGTCGTCATCGACGGCGTCCGCCACGCCCGCAACGCCTGGCAATATGAGAAGCCGCTGCCCAAGATGCAGCAGACGGCCGATCGTTTCGGATTTTGGAAAGACGTCACGGTCGGCTGAAGGCCGCTCGTCCGGGCTTGTCTCCTTTTGTCATGGCCGGGCTTGACCCGGCGATCCATGTGGCCCAGCCGCACGCAATGCGGTAAGATTTTTTGCGCCAAGACTCATCATGAATGCGCGGGTCAAGCCCGCGCATGACGGCGGAGAGGACGATGCGCGGCAGAAAAGTGAAGCGCACGGCCGCTGATCTGCGCGCGATGCAAAAGCGCGGCGCGGTCAAGACCGACTGGAAAGCTGCGGCGAAGAAGCCGCTGCCGTCCGGCCGCAATGGCGACGACGCGATGGAAGAGATCGACTGGCTCACCACCTAACTGCCGCAGCCGCGCCGCAAATCACACATGACGCTGCGGCTCGACGCCGACATGCTCGGCTGGTTCCGCGCACAGGGCAAAGGCTATCAGACCAGGATCAACGCTATTCTGCGAAGGTATTTTGAGCAGCATATGAGGTGAGTATCCCAAACCTCCGATTCAAGTTGTTTGGTTGCTCGTGAAGCTTCGTCATGGCCGGGACAAGCCCGGCCATGACGTCGAGGTAATGGGTTATTGCCTCGCTCAACCGATCCTACGCCTAACTGCACCCGCTTAATTTTCTTGCGCAATCTTCTCCATTTCCTCTTGATTGGCTTTTTCTAATCGAAACGCATTGCGCGGCACATCGTTTATTAGACGGAATTCACCTTCGCATTTTTGACCCGAGGACAAGACTTTTACTTTTACAAGAAAACGGTCGTATCCCAATCTCCAGTTTGGGTTCCGACCAAATGGTCGAGTAAAATAAGTCTCGTTATTCCAACCATAACATTCTTGATCATTTTCAATCCTAGCCACAACATCTAACGGCTCACTTTCGCCAGGATATATATCCATGCGGGACCCGACACCGATCCTTTCGGGATCATGTATGTAAGAGACAACTACACCTGCTGCATCCACGATAGGAATCGGGTTCGGCTGTAATGTACCGGCCCAGCGTGCCGCCATTGGCCTACCAAAAATATCCTGTCCATCGTCATAGCGATGGAATGTGATCGTGCCTCGACATTGTAACGCAGGCGCGCGGACCATAAACCATAGGGGGCCGAGCGCGACATTCGATACGAGCACACGGATTGACCGTGAATTCAGACTACCCGGATTAATGATTACGTCTATCGGCGGCTCAATCGACAACCGTAATTTCGGTCTGCGTAACCATTCGACCCAAATGGCTACTAGTATTGTTATGATACCGCCAAAAATTATACCGGTTGCAGTTTCCATCTAAGACCTTCCGTAAAATGGAGATGAGACGTTCCCTATCCCGCGTGCAGGGAGACGAAAACTAAGTCACCCCCACGCCCTTGCCCTTCAATGCCACCTTGATCTCATCCAAAATCGCCGGGTCGTCGATAGTCGCCGGCATCGACCACGCCTCGCCGTCGGCGATCTTCTTGATCGTGCCGCGCAGGATTTTGCCCGAGCGCGTCTTCGGCAGCCGTGCCACCGTGATCGCCAATTTGAACGACGCCACCGGGCCGACTTTCTCGCGCACCAGCGCGACGATTTCCTTTTCGATCTCCTCCGGCGGGCGGTTGACGCCGGCTTTGAGCACGATGAAGCCGCACGGCACCTCGCCCTTGAGCGCATCGGCGATGCCGAGCACCGCGCATTCGGCAACGTCGTGATGCGAGGCCAGCACCTCCTCCATGCCGCCGGTGGAGAGCCGGTGGCCGGCGACGTTGATGATGTCGTCGGTGCGGCTCATCACGTAGATGTAGCCGTCGTCGTCGATATAGCCGGCATCCGCCGTCTTGTAGTAGCCGGGAAATTCGGCGAGGTAGCTTTCCTTGAAGCGCTCGTCCTGTTGCCACAGCGTCGGCAGGCAGGACGGCGGCAGCGGCAGCTTGACCACGATCGAGCCGATCGTGTTGGCCGGCAGCTTCTTGCAGGCGTCGTCGACGATATCGATGTGATAGCCCGGCATCGGCACGGTGGCGGAGCCGTATTTCACCGGCAATGCGCCGAGGCCGACCGGATTGCCGGCGATGCACCAGCCGGTTTCGGTCTGCCACCAGTGATCGATCACCGGAACCTTCAGCACCTGTTCGGCCCATTCCACCGTCGGCGGATCGGCGCGTTCGCCGGCGAGAAACAGCGTGCGGAATTTGGACAGATCGTAATTGCCGATCAGCGCGCCCTTCGGGTCTTCCTTCTTGATGGCGCGGAACGCGGTCGGCGCGGTGAACAGCGCCACCACGCCGTGCTCGGCGCACACGCGCCAGAACGCGCCGGCGTCGGGCGTGCCCACCGGCTTGCCTTCGTAGAGGACCGTCGTGCAGCCGTGCAGCAGCGGCGCATAGACGATGTAGCTGTGACCGACCACCCAGCCGACGTCGGAGCCCGACCACCACACCTCGCCGGGGTCGATGTCGTAGAAATTTTTCATCGACCATTTCAGCGCGACCAGATGCCCGCCGTTGTCGCGCACCACGCCTTTGGGAATTCCGGTCGTGCCCGACGTGTAGAGGATATAGAGCGGGTCGGTGGCGGCGACCGGCACGCAGTCGGCGGATTTTTTTGCCTTGATGGCGGCGGCACGCAATTCGCCCCAGTCGTGATCGCGGCCGGGATTAAGCGGCGCGGTTTCCTGCGGGCGCTGGAGAACGAGCACGGCCTGCGGCTTGGATTTCGCCAGCGCAATGGCGTCGTCCAGCAATGGTTTGTATTTCACGATGCGGCCGGGCTCGAGCCCGCAACTTGCAGAGAGAATGACTTTCGGCTGGCAGTCGTCGAGCCGCGTGGCCAGCTCCTTGGGCGCGAAGCCGCCGAACACAACGGAATGAATTGCGCCGATGCGCGCGCAGGCGAGCATTCCAATGACGGCTTCAGGCACAGCCGGCATGTAGACGATGACGCGGTCACCCTTGACGACGCCGAAATCAACCAGGATAGCGGCGAGCGTCTTCACCTCGTCGAGCAACTGCGCGTAGCTGAAGACCGTCTTGGTGCCGGTCATCGGCGAATCGTAAATCAGCGCGGGTTGCGCCGCGCGCCCGCGCAGCACATGGCGGTCGAGCGCGTTGAAGCAGGTGTTGCAGGAGGCGCCCACGAACCAGCGGCCGTAAACCCCGGCTTTCGGGTCGAACACTTTGGTCGCCGGCTGGTACCAGTCGATCTCGCGCGCGGCCTCCGCCCAGAAGCCCTCCGGGTCGCGCTGCGCGCGCGCATAGACCTCGTGGTAGCGGCTAGTCGGCGCGTCCATCCGGCGCTCCTCCCTGTCCCCGATTGTGTCGCGCCCGCCATGCACAAACAAGGCTGGCGCCGGGGTAGTGGCTGGGCTTTGATCCGCGCGCTTCCACCTCTCCCCGCTGCGCGGGGAGAGGTCGGCCGAGCGAAGCGAGGGCGGGTGAGGGGCATCGTGA
This sequence comes from Rhizobium sp. Q54, assembly GCA_945861895.1. Lineage (GTDB taxonomy): Bacteria > Pseudomonadota > Alphaproteobacteria > Rhizobiales > Xanthobacteraceae > Pseudolabrys. Next base: position 12,738 of record CAMAWF010000023.1, on the reverse strand, counting down.
CGCCCCCTCACCCGGCTCGCGCCGTTCCGGCGCTCATCACCCTCTCCCCGCAAGCGGGGCGAGGGAAGAAAGTTGGCCCGCCCCGTGACCGTCATCACCGATCCCATCTTCTACCTTTGCGCCATTCCCGCAGTCATCTTCCTCGGGCTGGCGAAAGGCGGCTTTGCCGGCGTCGGCACCGCGGCGACCCCGCTGCTCGCCATCGTGATGCCGCCGCTGGAGGCCGCCGCCGTGTTGCTGCCGATCCTGATCGTCCAGGACATGATCTCGGTCTGGGTCTACCGGCGCGCATGGAGCGCGTGGAACCTGAAAATTCTGCTCCCCAGCGGCGCGCTCGGCGTCGGCCTTGCGTGGCTTTTGGCTGCGCATGTCTCCGACGCGCATGTGCGGCTCGCCATCGGCGTCATCGGCGTCGCCTTCGTGCTCAACGCCTGGTTCGGCCGCAGCCCCGCGCAGGCCAAGCCGCCGAACGCGGCAGCCGGCGTGTTCTGGGGCGGCGTCGCCGGCTTTACCTCGATGCTGGCGCAAGCGGGCGGGCCGCCGTTCCAGGTGTTCACGCTGCCGCAGCGGATGGAAAAGCTCACGCTCGTCGGCACCCACATGATTTTTTTCGCGTCGATGAACGCCATGAAGATCCTGCCCTATTTCGCGCTCGGGCAATTCTCCACCCCGGGCTTAAGCACCTCGGTGGCGCTGCTGCCGCTGGCGGTGGCGGCCAATTTCCTCGGCATCTGGCTGGTGCGCCGCACGCCGACGGAGTTGTTCTATAATATCGCCTATGCGCTGGTGCTGCTGATCTCCCTGGAACTGCTCCGCAGCGGGTTGACGGAGCTGTGGCGCGGTTGATCGCAGGGTGTCCTCTTCGCTAACGTGCGAATGGGACAGGACACCGATGACGAAATCGCCCTACGACACCGATCTCGACCGCAATCCGGCGAACCACCAGCCGCTCACGCCGCTGGCGTTTCTGGAACGCGCGGCCGCCGTGTTCCCGGACCACACCGCCATCATCCACGGCAAGCGGCGCTGGAACTACCGGGACTTCTATGCCCGCTCGCGCCGGCTCGCGTCGGCGCTGGCAAAGCGCGGTATTGCGCGCGGCGACACGGTGTCCGTGCTGCTCGCCAATACGCCGGCCATGCTGGAAGCGCATTACGGCGTGCCGATGACCGGCGCGGTGTTGCACTCCCTCAATACGCGGCTCGACGCCGCCATTCTTGCGTTCACGCTCGACCACGCCGAAACGAAAGTGCTGATCACGGATCGCGAATTCTCCAAACCGATGAAGGAGGCCCTTAGCCTCGCCAAGGTCAAGCCACTGGTGATCGACTACGACGACCCCGAATTCACCGGCCAAAATTCTCAACTTGCCGAGCGGCTGGGCAAGATCGAATACGAGGAATTCATCGCGCAGGGTGAAGCGGACTTTGCCTGGAAGATGCCGGACGACGAATGGGACGCGATCTCGCTCAATTATACCTCGGGCACCACCGGCGATCCGAAGGGCGTGGTCTACCACCACCGCGGCGCTTATCTCTTGGCCGTCGGCAATATCGTCACCTGCGGCATGGGCAAGCATCCGGTGTATCTGTGGACGCTGCCGATGTTCCATTGCAACGGCTGGTGTTTCCCGTGGTCGATCTCGGTGGTCGCCGGCACGCATGTTTGTCTGCGCCAGGTGCGCGCAGCCGCGATGTTCGCGGCAATCGCCAACGAAAAAGTGACGCATCTGTGCGGCGCGCCGATCGTCATGTCCACGCTGCTCAACGCGCCGGCCAGCGAAAAAAAGCCGCTGCCGCATGTGGTGGAATTTTTCACCGCCGCTGCGCCGCCGCCGGAAGCCGTGCTTGCCGCCATGAAGGGCGCGGGCTTCAACGTCACGCATCTCTATGGGCTGACCGAATGTTACGGCCCATCGGTGGTGAACGATTGGCATGCCGGTTGGGACAGGCTGCCGGCCGGCGAACAGGCGGCCAAGAAGGCGCGCCAGGGCGTGCGCTACGGCGCGCTTGAGGGCCTCGACGTCATGCACCCCGACACGATGGCGCCGGTTCCGCGCGACGGCGAGACGCTCGGCGAAGTGATGATGCGCGGCAAGGTGGTGATGAAGGGTTATCTCAAGAACCAGGCGTCCACCGAGAAGTCTTTCGCCGGCGGCTGGTTCCACACCGGCGACCTCGGCGTCATGCATCCGGACGGCTACATCCAGCTCAAGGACCGCTCGAAGGACATCATCATTTCCGGCGGCGAGAATATTTCATCGATCGAAGTGGAAGACGCGCTCTACAAGCATCCCGCCGTCGCCGCCGCCGCGGTGGTGGCGAAGGCGGACGAGAAATGGGGCGAGACGCCGTGCGCCTTCGTCGAGCTCAAACCGGGCGCGCAGGCGACCGCGCAGGAACTGGTGGAGTGGTGCCGCAAGCACTTGGCCTCCTACAAATGCCCGCGCTACGTGGTGTTCGCGGAAATCCCGAAGACCTCAACGGGCAAGATTCAGAAGTTCAAGTTGAGGGAGATGGCGAAGGCGGTGTGAGCAAGCGCCATCTCTCAATGGTCATGCCCGGGCTTGACCCGGGCATCCATGATGAAGTCCCGCGAGTAGCAATCTTACGGAAGCTCTCCGTTGGAGCAACTCAGCATGGATTGCCGGGTCAAGCCCGGTAATGACAATCCTTCTCACGCCGCGTCGCCCCGGCTACTTCTTCTCCGCCGGCTTTGCCTTCTTCAGTTCGTCGAGCGACGCCTGCACCTTCACCAGCGCCTCTTTCAGCGCCGCGATCTCTTTGTTCGCGGCGGCGAGCTTCTGCTGCGCGTCGAGCGCGTTGCGGTTGATCTTCTGCTGGAGAAACTCGACGTTGCTTTGCAGGCAACTGGTGCGCCGGTCCATCTGCTTTTCGTGCGTGCAGAGTTCGATGCCCTTCACGTCCTGCGCCAGCGCGGAAAACGCAGACAGCAGCGACATGGCGAATGCGGCGGCGCGAAGCACGGCCATCTACTCCACCTTCAATCCCAGTTTTCTCACCAGCCCGCCCCATTTGGCCTCTTCGCGCACGATGTCGGCCATGTATTCGGACGGCGTCGATGTCATCGGGTCGCCGCCTTCGGTATGAATTCGTTTCTTCACCTCGTCGGTGGCGACGATCCTGCGCAATTCGGCATTGAGCAAGTCGACAATCTGCTTCGGGGTGCCGGCCGGCGCCAGCACGCCGTAATGCAGCACCGCCTCGAAACCGGGCAGGCCGGACTCATCGAAAGTCGGCACATCCGGCAGCAGGCTCGTGCGCTTGAGGCTGGTCACCGCAATGGCGCGCAGCTTGCCGGCCTCCAGATTGCCGAGCGCCGGCGCCAGCACGCCGAAGGCGATCGGCACATGCCCGCCGAGCAGATCGTTCATCACCGGCGCGGTGCCCTTGTAGGGGATGATGGCGACATCGATGCCGGCCAGCGCCTTGAACAGTTCGGCGCACATATAGCTGCCGGTGCCGACCGCCGAAGTACCGAGGTTGAGCTTGCCGGGGTCTTGTCTGGCGAGCGCGATAAACTCCGCGATCGATTTTGCCGGGAACGAAGGATGCGCGAGCAGCGCGACCGGCATCGCGGCGACAAGTCCGATCGGCGCGAAGTCCCGGCGCGGATCGTAGCCGGCATTGGCGTAGAGCGCCGGATTGATCGAGATGGTGCCGGTGTGGCCGAGCATCAGCGTGTAACCGTCCGGCTCGGCGCGCGCCACCGCGCGGGTTCCGATATTGCCGCCGCCACCGCCGCGGTTCTCGACCACGACCTGTTGCCTGAGCGCGGCGGATAATTTTTCAGCGAGGATGCGGGCCATGGCGTCGACGCCGCCGCCGGGCGGAAACGGCACGATCAGGGTGATCGCTCGCGCCGGATAATCGGCAGCGGTGGCCGCGCCGGCGAAGATGGCGAAAATCGCGAGCGCGCAGGCGACCGCCGCGAGCACTTTTGCTATTTTTCCCATGACCGCCCTCCCGCGCGCATCATAGCGCGAATCCGCAACGCAAAACCGCCGCCTCGCGGCAGCGAGCCGGCGGTTCCGCTTGCAAACATGAACTACGATCGATGCGGTCAGTGAACGCTGGTGCTTTGGTCCTGCCGCAGACGCACGATCTGCTCCTTGACGAGCAACTTGCGACGCTTGAGTTCTACGATTTTGAGGTCATCGGTAGCCGGGTGCGCGAGGGCTTCGTGGATCTCTTGCTCGAGCGCCTGGTGCTTTTTTTCGAGTTCCGCAAGGTGCGATTGCATCGACATTCAGGATGTCTCCTCAATCAAGTGGCTCCCTGACGAGGTAAGTGTACAGCGGGGGTCCTGCAAGTCGACGGCACTCCCTTGTGTGCGATGCAACAAATCGACTAAAAGCGTTACTACACCGCGTCTTCGGCGCTTGAACGCTCCTGTGGAAAACGCAATAATTATCAGGCTATTGACGCACCGGCGGCCGGCCACGGGATGGCCTGCGAACCAGCGGTGGCGATGAACAAAGAAGAAGAACGGGAGTTGCGGGAGCAATTGGCGCGCCTGCAGCAGGAGCACCGCGACCTCGACGCCGCGATTGAGGCGTTGGCTGATTCGCCCGGCTCCGACCTGATCCAGGTGCAGCGGCTGAAGAAACGCAAATTGCATCTGCGCGACCAGATCCGGCGCATCGACGACCAGCTCACGCCGGATATTATTGCGTGATGTTCTTATCCCTCCCCCGGTGGGGGAGGGATTATTTTCGCCGCTCCTTCTTGCGCAGATACATCGCCCTGTCGGCGGCATCGATCACCTGCGCCGGCGTATCGTGCGGGGCGAGCGTGGCAACGCCGGCGGATACGCCGACGGCAAGCTCGCCACCGTCATGCCCGACGCGCTCGGATGCAATCAGCTCTTCCAGTTCCAGCGCCTTTGCAGTCGCGGCTTGCGCGCCCAGATTCCACATCAGCACGGCGAACTCGTCGCCGCCGAGCCGCGCCACCAGATCGGAGGCGCGCACCTGGCGGGTCAATACTGCGGCCACCGCTTTGAGCAGCGCATCGCCGGCCGCGTGGCCGTGGCGGTCGTTGATCGGCTTGAAGCCGTCGAGGTCGAGATAGATCAGCGCCGCATCGGTGCCGTAACGCTTCACATAGGCCAGCGAGCGCGCCAGCTCGCGTTCGAAGCCGTGCCGATTGACGATGTCGGTGAGCGGATCGATGTCGGCGCGCGCCTCAAGCTCGGCGATCCGCGCGCGCGCTGCGGCGAGTTCGGCTTTCAGCCGGATGGTCTCGGTGGCGTCGTCCTTCATGACAGGCAGGATACAGGTCCCGTTCCGCTTGCCACAGGGGAGCCCCAACCTATAATCCGCCGCTTCCTTTCGGGCGCGCGCGAGGATCGCGGGGGCGGATGCCGGCAGCAAAATCGGTCGCAATCATCATGGGCAGCCAGTCCGACTGGAGCACAATGACACATGCCGCCGAGACGCTCGACGGCCTCAAGATCGGCTATCAAGCGCTGATCGTCTCGGCGCACCGCACGCCCGCCCGGCTCTATGAATTCGCCCGCAACGCGCGCAAGAACGGATTCAAGGTCGTCATTGCCGGCGCGGGCGGCGCGGCACACCTTCCGGGCATGACCGCCGCGATGACGGCGCTGCCGGTGTTCGGCGTGCCGATGCACACCACCGCGCTCGAAGGCAAGGACTCGCTGCTCTCCATCATGCAGATGCCGGCGGGTGTGCCGGTCGGCACGCTGGCGATCGGCAAGCCCGGCGCGATCAATGCAGCCCTGCTTGCGGCGAGCGTGCTGGCATTGTCCGATGCAAAAATCGCCAAGCGGCTGGACGCCTATCGCGCGCGCCAAAGTGCGACAGTCGCCAAGTACCCCAAAAACTTGCGCCCCAAGGGCTAAGTGCTCAAGCCTGGGGCGACCATCGGGATTCTCGGCGGCGGACAACTCGGCCGCATGCTGGCGCTGGCCACCGCGCGGCTCGGCCTGCAATGCCATGTATTTTCCTCCGAACGCGACGCCTGCTCGTTCCAGGTCGCGCCGCGCGCCACGCTGGCGGAATTTTCCGACCGTGCGGCACTGGAAAAATTCGCCCGCGCCTGCGATGTCATAACCTATGAATTCGAGAATGTGCCGGCCGAGGCGGCGGCCTTTCTGGCGGCGCGCAAGCCGGTTTTCCCCGACCCAAAAGTGCTGGAGACGACGCAGGACCGGCTGATCGAAAAAGATTTTATCACTAAGCTGAAAATCGCAACCGCGCCCTATGCTCCCGTCCATAGCGCGGCGCAACTGGCCGACGCGGTCGAGACCATCGGGCTGCCCGCCGTGCTGAAAACCCGCCGCCTCGGCTATGACGGCAAAGGCCAGGCGAAGATCGCCAAAGACGGCAAATTGGGCGGCGATGCCGCCGCGGCCTGGCGCGCGTTGCGGCAGGCACCGTGCATCCTGGAAGGCTTCGTGAATTTCGAGCGCGAAGTCTCGGTCGTCGCCGCACGCTCGCGAGACGGCAAGATCGCCTGTTTCGACGTCACCGAGAACGAACATCGCGATCACATTCTCAAACTCTCCAGGGTGCCGGCGGCGGTCTCGCCCGCGCTCGCGCAAGAGGCCCGGCGGATCGCCCAGCGCATCGCGGAAGCCTTCGATTATGTCGGCGTGCTGGCGGTTGAAATGTTCGTCGTCCGCAAGGGCAAGGGGCGCACTTTGCTGGTCAACGAGATCGCGCCGCGCGTGCACAATTCCGGCCACTGGACGATAGACGGCGCTTCCGTCTCGCAGTTCGAGCAACACATCCGCGCGGTGGCCGGCTGGCCGCTCGCCAAGCCCATCCGCCACGGCCGGGTGGAGATGGTCAACCTGATCGGCGCCGAGGTGAACGGCTATGCCCGCTGGCTCAGCGTGCCGGGCGCCAGCATTCATCTTTACGGCAAGAAGGACGCGCGGCCGGGCCGCAAGATGGGGCATGTGACAAGGGTTTTCCCCGCGGCGCGGCAAGGCGCGAAATAGCAGCTGCGCGGAGACCTGGAACCTGCCGGAATTTCGGAGCATATTTTGGCCATGCCGACGGTCGTGAAAGGCCCAAAGGGCTACCTGACAATCCAGTTTCTGACCTGGCTGTCCGAGGCGCCCCGCAGCTATCGGCAGGCAATGGACGCCTGGCGCAGCACATGCCCTCAGCTGTCGATATGGGAAGATGCGCTTGACGACGGCCTGATCCGGCGAAAAAGCGCGCGGGCAGCCATGGGAGAAGCCGAAGTAGTGGTCACCGAGCGCGGCAAAGCCTTGCTGGAACGGCAGAACAACTGACCTGCAATATTTCCCTGCGATAGACTCTTAACCCCTTTTCTGCTATTGCCGCGCGACTCAGAAGCCCCGAAATTCAGGGGTTTTCGACCCTAATCCCGGCCGCCGGATAACCCAGGAGCAACGGTGCAAGTTCTCGTTCGCGACAACAATGTCGATCAGGCCCTCAAGGCGCTGAAGAAAAAGATGCAGCGCGAGGGCATCTTCCGCGAGATGAAGCTTCGCGGCCATTACGAAAAACCATCGGAAAAAAAGGCGCGGGAAAGGGCGGAAGCGATCCGCCGTGCCCGCAAGCTCGCGCGCAAGAAGATGCAGCGCGAAGGCCTGCTGCCGATGAAGCCCCGCATCGTTGCCGGCGCCGGCGGGCCTGGTGGCCCCGGTGGCGGCCGCGGCGGCATGGGCGGCGGCGGCATGGGCGGCGGTGGCGGACGCCGTTTCGGCTGACAGATGGCTCATCAGCTTTCGATTGCTGCTGCAATCGTTCCAGGCGCGGGCTTTACGGCCCGCGCTTTTGCTTTATGGAAAGCGCTCGGCAAGAAAGGCACGCACCGCATTCATCGCGCCGTGATCGTCGAGATTGACATGCCCGCCTTGCGCAAAGCGCACGAAACGCTTGGGCTCGCGCGCCAGAGCAAACAGCCGTTCGCCGAATGAAATGGGAATGATGCCGTCGCGCTCGCCGTGCAGCACCAGCAAGGGAGCGCTGACGTGTACGATGCGCTCGTCCGAGCGGAATGAATCCTTGATCAGCCAGCGCACCGGCAGGAAGGGATAGGCCGCGGCGCCGACATCGGCCGCCGACGTAAATGGCGCATCGAGAATGAGCCCAGGGACTGGCCGCGTGGCGGCAACCGCCACGGCAAGGGCGGTGCCGAGCGATTCGCCCCAGAGAACGATACGCCCCGGCGCGTAGCGCAAAGCGGCAAATTGATAGGCCGCCTCGGCATCGCGGATAAGTCCTTGCTCGCTCGGGCGCCCCGTCGAGCCGCCATAGCCGCGATAGGACAGCGCCAGCAATCCGGTGCCGTCGGACGTGAGATTGCGGAAACGGTTCGCCCGCAGCGGCAGCGCGCCGCCATTGCCGTGGAAATACAAGACGACCAGCTTGCTGCCTTGCGGCGGCACATGCCAGGCAATGACGCGCTCGCCATCCGCAGTGTCGAGAAAAATTTCCTCGGCCTGCGGCAGCCCGGCCGCGGCCGGCGGCGTGCGCGCGGTGTCCGGGAAATACATCAAGCTGCGCTGAAACAGATACATCAGCGCCAGAACGCCGCCGTAGCCCGCAAAAACGACGATCAGCAGCCACTTTAAGCTTGGCATTGTGAAAACCAGTTGTGCCCGGGGCACTTGCGGTTATATGACAGATTCATGTCAAACGATGAAATCGTCATTGTCGTCCGCCTGCTGACCGCGCTCGCCATCGGCGGATTGATCGGCCTGGAACGCAGCCTGCACGGCCGCCCCGCCGGCTTCCGCACCCATTCGCTGGTCTGCCTCGCCTCCGCGCTGCTCATGCTGGTCACGGTTTATCAGTTGAACTGGATGACGGAAGTGCCGCTCGACACCATCCGCGCCGACCCGACCCGCATGGCGCAAGGCATCATGACCGGCATCGGCTTCCTCGGCGCCGGCGTCATATTCAAGGAAGGGCTGAGCGTGCGCGGGCTCACCACCGCGGCGTCGATCTGGATCACGTCCGCGCTCGGCATCCTGGTCGGGATCGGATTTTATTTTCCCGCCATTCTCGGCGCGTTCATCACCGTCGCGGTGCTGCATGTGTTCCGAAGAATCGAGAACATGCTGCCGTCGGAATACTACGCCCACCATGTCATCGGCTTTAACCGCAAGTCGGTGATGAGCGAGGAAGCCGTGCGCAAGCTCATCGGCAGGCACGGATTCTCCGTCGCCAATCTGTCGTCGCGTCTGATGGAAGGCGGAAAGATTTTCGAGTACCGCATGACGATCCGCAGTCGCGACCAACGCGCGATCGAATCGCTGTCGAAGCAGTTGCGCGGCCTGTCGCAAGTGATCGAATTCCGCATCACGCCAGTCGGGGACTGACAATCGCGCTACAGATTGGTGCAGACCGGACGCGCCACCATGCCGACCGCCTGCTGATTGAATCGATCCTTATAGGCGGCAACGATCGCATCGAGCCGCTCGTAGCTATTGGTATCCGCCGGCACGATCAACACGACGATCTTGCTGCGCTCGCGCACGATGCGCTTGTTGCCGGTGTCGCGCCATTGGCCGCCGGCCTCCAGCACCGTCAGGCCTTGCGGAAAACGCGGCGTGATCTCGGCTTCGACGAAGCGCGACCATTTTTTCTCGCTCACGCCAAGACGGCCGCCGATGTTGCGGCCAAACAGCAGCTCGACCTGCAGCATCGACTTTTCGCTCGGACGGCATGTCAGGTTTTGCGCGGCGACATTGAGCGGCGTTGCAGCCACGATTAAAACGAGGATAAGGTTTCGGATCGACGCCATCGTCTCTTTGCCTGTCATCGCCGGGCTTGTCCCGGCGATCCCGCTTGGGGACGCACTGCCCACATTAACGGGATGGCCGGGACAAGCCCGGCCATGACAGTAATGAGCACATGTCCTCGATGAAAGCGCAACAGGCGTCCATTCATATCCGCCCCGCCACAGCGAGCGACGACGACGCGATCTGGCGCGTCATCGAGCCGGTGATCCGCGCCGGCGAGACCTATCCGCTGCCGCGCGACTGGAGCAGGACAGATGCCCTGGCCTATTGGCGCTCGGCCGCACATGAAGTCTTTGTCGCCGAGGACGGCGAGATCGTCGCGACCTATTACCTGCGCGCCAACAATCCTGGTGGCGGCGGTCATGTCGCCAATTGCGGCTACATGGTCGCAAGCGGAGCGCAGGAGCGCGGCATCGCGCGGGCGATGTGCGCGCATTCGCTCGCCCGCGCAAAGGCGCGCGGCTTCCGCGCCATGCAGTTCAATTTCGTCATCGCCAGCAACGAGCGCGCGGTACGGCTGTGGCAGTCCTGCGGCTTTGAAATCGCCGGACGCCTGCCCGGCGTCTTCGCGCATCCGCGTCTTGGTTTCGTCGATGCGCTGGTGATGTTGCGGAAGCTTTAGCTGCCCACGCCTTATTTCTTCCGCTTCGCCGGGCGCTTTTTCTTGGCCTTAATGTAAGCGCCAACTTTTTTAGACGAATGGCCGGCGGCTTTCACCGCCGCTTTCAGCTTGGCCGGCGTGACTTTGAATTTCTTCGACCAATAGCGGACTTCGTAAGGCTGGCTGATGGCGATCAGCGCCTTGTCGCGCGCCTTGTGCTTTTGCACCTTGATATAGGCTTCGACCTTCTTGGCCGAATGGCCGACTTTCTTGACCGCGTATTTCAACTTCGCGGGCGTCACCTTGAACTTCTTCGACCAATAGCGAACCTCGTAAGGCTCGCTCACTGCAATCAATCCACGATCCGAACCGCCGCGCTTGCTCTTGTTGTCTGCCATGTCGATCTCCTTTGCAGTCAGCCCATGCTCTTGACGATGCCCTCGGTCATCTTCTTGGCGTCGCCGAGCAGCATCATGGTGTTGTCGCGATAAAATAGCGGATTGTCGATGCCGGCATAGCCGGACGCCAACGATCGTTTAATGAACATCACCGTGCCCGCCTTCCAGACTTGCAGCACCGGCATGCCGTAGATCGGCGAGGACTTGTCATCCTCGGCCGCCGGATTGGTCACGTCGTTGGCGCCGATGACGAAGGCGATGTCGGCCTGGGCGAATTCGGAATTGATGTCTTCCAGCTCGAAAACTTCGTCGTAGGGCACATTGGCCTCGGCCAGCAGCACGTTCATGTGGCCGGGCATGCGGCCGGCGACCGGATGGATGGCGTATTTGACCTCGACGCCCTCTTTTTTCAGGTGGTCGGCCATCTCGCGCAGCGCATGTTGCGCCTGCGCCACCGCCATGCCGTAACCCGGCACGATGATGACTTTCGAGGCGTTCTTCATGATGTAGGCGGCATCCTCGGCGGAGCCGAGCTTTACCGGGCGCTGCTCCTTGCCCGCGGCAGGTCCCGCCACCTCGCCGCCGAAACCGCCGAGAATGACCGAGACGAACGAGCGGTTCATGCCTCTGCACATGATGTAGGACAGGATCGCGCCGGACGAGCCGACCAGCGCGCCGGTGATGATCAGCGCGGAATTGCCGAGCGTGAAGCCGATGCCGGCCGCCGCCCAGCCCGAATACGAATTGAGCATCGAGATCACCACCGGCATGTCGGCGCCGCCGATCGGGATGATGATGAGCACGCCGAACAGCAGCGCCAGACCCGTCACCAGCCAGAAGTCGATCTGGCTCTGCGAGACCACCAGCCCATAGATGAAGAAGATCGTCACCGCCGCGAGCGCGACGTTGATGATGTGGCGCCCCGGCAGCAGGATTGGCGCCCCACTCATACGGCCGGAGAGTTTCAGGAACGCGATGATCGAGCCGGTGAATGTAACGGCGCCGATCGCAACGCCGAGCGACATCTCGACCAGGCTGGACTTATGAATGTTGCCGGGCGCGCCAATGTCGAAAGCCGCCGGTGCGTAATACGCGCCTGCCGCCACCAGCACCGCCGCCATGCCGACCAGCGAATGGAAGGCGGCGACCAGTTCCGGCATCGACGTCATCGGCACTTTGCGCGCAATCACCGCGCCAGTGCCGCCGCCGAGCGCCAGCCCGCCCGCGACCAGCGCCCAGCCGATGCCGTCGGAAGGCGGATGCGCGGCCAGCGTGGTGAGCATCGCGATGGCCATGCCCACCATGCCGAACAGATTGCCCTGCCGGCTGGTTTCCGGGTGCGACAATCCGCGCAGCGCCAGGATGAAAAGAACGCCGGCGACGAGGTAAAGCAGCGCGGCGATGTTTGCGCTCATGGCCACACTCCGTCATGCGCGGGCCCGACCCGCGCATCCATCTTATACAAATGGATTTCGCTGGATTGCCGGGTCAAGCCCGGCAATGACGACGACATTTTGCGAAGCGAGGAATTCATTGCCGTCGTCACTTCTTTTTCTTCTGGTACATGCCGAGCATGCGCTGGGTTACGAGAAATCCGCCGAAGATGTTGACCGAAGCGAGCACCAGCGCCACGAAACCGAGCCCGCGCGCCCACAGCGGACCGGAGCTGTCGGTCGCCATCGGCACACCGACCGCGAGCAGCCCGCCGACCACGATCACCGAGGAGATGGCGTTGGTCACCGACATCAGCGGCGTGTGCAGGGCCGGCGTCACCGACCAGACAACGTAATAGCCGACGAAAACCGCCATCACGAAAATCGAGAGGCGGAACACGAAGGGATCGACGGCGGTGGCGATGTGGTCCATGGGAGCCTGCTTACTTCTTTTCCCTCTCCCCTTGGGGGAGAGGGTGGCGAGCGGCGACACCGCGAGCCGGGTGAGGGAGTTCGGACCTATTCGTATTCACGA
>CAMAWF010000022.1 GCA_945861895.1 Rhizobium sp. Q54 | reverse complement strand
ACGCGCCGTTTGGCGAAATCGAAGCTCGCCGATTGGCGGTCGCGCGGGCGCGGCAATTCGCAGGCGATCTCGTCGAAGATGCGGCCGGGGCGCGAGCGCATCACCATGACGCGGTCGGCGAGCACGACCGCTTCGTCGACATCGTGGGTGACCAAAACAAGCGTCGGCCGCGAATCCGCCCACAGATCGAGCAGATGGTCCTGCAAATCGGCGCGGGTGAAGGCATCGAGCGCGGAGAACGGCTCGTCGAGCAGCAGCACTTGCGGCCGCGGCACCAGCGCGCGCGCGATCGCCACGCGCTGGGCCTGCCCGCCGGAAAGTTCGCGCGGCCACATGCCCGCCTTTTCGGTAAGGCCGACGCGGGCGAGCGCATTGGCGACAAGTTCGTCACGCTCCGCCTTGCGCCGCCGCTCCAAGCCGAAACCGACATTGCCGGCGACGCTGAGCCACGGCAGCAGCCGCGGCTCCTGGAAAATAATGCCGATCTTTTCATGCGGCGCGGCAATCGCAATGTCATCGAGCACGACGCGGCCCTGGCTCGGCGTATCGAGCCCGGAAATCGCCCGCAGCAACGTCGACTTGCCGCAGCCGGAGCCGCCGACGATGGCGAGAATTTCGCCCGGGCCCACTTCAAGCGAGACGCCATCGACCGCGCGCACGCCGTTGGCGTAAGTTTTGCCGACCCGCTCGAGCGCCAGCATGCTCAGCTCTCCTCGCCTTGCGCGCTGAAGCGATCTTCCCAGCGCAGCAACGGCGCCGCCGCCGCGGCAATCATCCAGTCGGTGGTCTTGCCGATCACGGCAAACGCAACGATCGCGGCAACGATCTGCGCCGGCTTGCCGAGCTGCTGGCCATCGACCAGCAGATAGCCGAGGCCCTCGGAGGCGCCCATGAATTCCGCGGCGACGACGAACATCCAGCCCAGCCCCAAGCCCGAGCGCAGCGCGATGACATAGGCCGGCAGCACCGCGGGCAGCAAAATCCGCCGCACCATGGCGGCGCCGGAAAGACGGAACGCGCGCCCGACCTCGACGATCTTGCGGTCCACCGACATCACCGCGCCCATGACGCCGAGATAGACCGGAAAGAACACGCCGACCGCGATCAGCGTGACTTTCGAGGCCTCGAAAATTCCGAGCCAAAGGATAAACAGCGGCACCCAGGCGATCGAGGGAATCGCGCGCAACGCCTGCAAGCTCGGATCGAGCAGGCGGTGGATGAAGACCGAATAGCCGGTGATTGCGCCGGCGAGCGTGCCGATCGCAACGCCGATGCCGAAACCGGCGGCAACGCGCGCGAGCGTGGCGAGCGCATGGCGCTGCAATTCGCCGGTGCGCGCGAGATCGGCGAAGGTGGCGAAAATGACCGACGGCGGCGGCACCAGACGCCCGTCGGAGATTCCAATACGCACCGCGATTTCCCAGGCCACCGCGAGGCTGACGGGAAGCAGCAGTCCGAGCGCCGGCCGCGCATGACGCACCAAGCGCTTGCCCTGCGTTGGCCTATCCGCCGTGCGGGCTTGGGCGGCGACGGTCATTTCGACAATGGACATGACGCTAACCCGGTACAGACCGGCCGCCTGCACGCAACGCGCGCGCAGGTCCGGCATCAAGCGCTAGTGCGTCACCGCCACGAAGCGGTCGTCGATGAGATCGTCGAGCACTTTTTTGACATTGACATCGGCGGCGATCACGCCGGCCTGCTGCAAGGCAAGACCGGCCTGCAGGATCGACTCGCGTTGCGCTGCGCCGATGCGGCTATGCGTCAACTCGGTGCGTTCTTTCAGCTGCTTGTCGGCCACCGCCTCGGGCAGCTTGGTGACGGCGATGAACACGCGCTTTTCTTCCTCGTAATGGCTCAGCGAATATTTGCGCGCCTCTTCGTAGACCGCGAGCACGCGCTTGACCAATTCGGGATGATCCTTGAGGAACGCCTCGCGCACATTGAGGATGCCCCAGGTGTTGGCCTGCTTGTCGCGATAGAACAGCCTGGCGCCGTCCTGCACCTCGGCCGCCGCCATCATCGGATCGAGGCCGGCCCAGGCATCGACGTCGCCGCGAATGAGCGCGGTCTTGCCGTCGGGATGCTGGAGCAGCACCGGCGTGATGTCTTTTTCGGTCAGGCCCACGCTTTGCAGCGCGCGCACCAGGAAGATGTGCGGATCGGTGCCGCGCGTCACCGCCACGCGCTTGCCCTTGAGGTCGGCGATCTTGGCAATCTTGGAATCCTTGCCGGTGACGAGCGCAGTCCATTCGGGCCGCGAATAGACATAGATCGCCTTGATCGGGTTGCCGTTGATCTTGGCGACCAGTGCCGCGGAACCGGCTGTCGAGCCGAAATCGATCGAGGAGGCGTTGAGGAATTCCAGCGCCTTGTTGGAGCCGAGCGACTGCACCCAGCGGACGGAGATTCCATCTTTGGCGAATTCCTTTTCCAGCAGGCCCTTCTCCTTGAGCAGCATGGAGACCGGATTGTAGGTCGCCCAATCGATGCGGATTTCTTTCGGATTGTCGGCGGCAAACAAGGTTGCGCTCGGCGTCAGGCCGACAAGCAGCGCGGACGCCAGCAGCGAACGTCGGGAAAACAAGCTCATGTTTTACTCCACACGCTTTGACGGCTGTTTCGCGTTCTTGCGCGCGCGAAAACCGTGTTGATGGGGACGGGTTTTTGCGGCCCGCCATCAGCCTTGCGAGGGGGACAGACCCCACGCTTTAGCTGCATTTTTTAAGCGCCCGCAAGCTGCAAGCTCAAATCGGCGCTATGATTATTCTATAAGATGGCAATCATGGCCGGTCAAACGCATAATATAATCTTTTATTCCTCGTTTTAGAAAATTTCTTTCTGTAACCGGCCAAATGCCGGTTCCGGCGTTTTCCTCACCCGCCGGCGGTGACACAACGGTGCGGCTCCGCTATCGGATGCCATATGCCTGCCGCCGATCACGCCGCCCGCCCCGCCACGGAACTGATCGACATGCGCGCGGTCGCCGCCGAGTTGGAGAAACTCGCCGCGCGGCATTCCGGCAACCAGCGCGAGCTGCGTGCGGCGGTGGCACAGCAGCTCAAGGCGGCGCTCGCCGGCGGGCGCGCCAAAGCCGAGCAATTGCTGCTCAAGGATCGTCACGGCCGCCGCTGCGCCGAGCGGCTGTGCCGCATGGAAGACGAGATCATCCGCGTCGTTTTCGAATTCGCCTGCAAGCATTTGTATCCGTCGCAAAATCCTTCCCAGGCCGAGCACATGGCGGTGGTCGCCACCGGCGGCTACGGCCGCGGGCTACAGGCGCCCGACTCCGACATCGATCTGCTGTTTCTGCTGCCCTACAAGCAGACCGCCTGGGGAGAATCGATCGCCGAGGCGATCCTCTATTGCCTGTGGGACACCGGGCTCAAGGTCGGCCACGCCACCCGTTCGGTCGACGAATGCATCCGCCAGGCCAAGGCCGACATGACCATCCGCACCGCGATCCTGGAGGCGCGGTTTCTGCTCGGCGACCGCAAACTGTTCGACGAATTGGTGACGCGATTCGACAAGCAGGTGACGCAGGGCAGCGCGAGCGAATTCGTCGCCGCCAAGCTCGCCGAGCGCGAGGAACGCCACCGCCGCGCCGGCCAGTCGCGCTATCTGGTCGAGCCCAACGTCAAAGACGGCAAAGGCGGCCTGCGCGACCTGCATACTTTGTTCTGGATCGCAAAATATGTCTATCGCGTGCGCGAGCCCGACGAGTTGATCAAGCGCGGCGTGTTCGACCGGCAGGAATATAAATTATTCCGCCGCTGCGAGGATTTTCTCTGGGCGGTGCGCTGCCACATGCATTTCGTCACCGGCCGCGCCGAGGAGCGGCTGTCGTTCGATATCCAGCGCGAGATCGCGGTGCGGCTTGGCTATACCGAGCATCCCGGCCAGCAGGACGTCGAACGCTTCATGAAGCATTATTTTCTGGTCGCCAAGGACGTCGGCGACCTCACCGCCATCCTGTGCGCCGAGCTGGAAGACCGCCAGGCCAAGAGCGTGCCGGTGCTCAGCCGCGTGATGGCGAAGTTTCGCCCGGCGCGCAAGCGCGCGCTCGCCGAGACCAGCGATTTTGTCGTCGACAACAACCGCATCAACATTGCCCGCGCGGATGTCTTCCGTCGCGACCCGGTCAACCTGATCCGCGTCTTTCATCTCGCGCAGAAGCACAATCTGGCGTTCCACCCCGACGCCATGCGCGCGATCACGCGTTCGCTCAAGCTGGTCGACGCCGATTTGCGCAAGCATGAGGAAGCCAACCGGCTGTTCCTCGACATTCTGACCTCGAAGAACGATCCGGAAACCGTGCTGCGGCGGATGAACGAGGCCGGCGTCCTGGGAAAATTCGTGCCCGCATTCGGGCATGTCGTCGCGATGATGCAGTTCAACCTGTATCACCACTACACCGTGGACGAGCATCTGTTGCGTTGCATCGGCGTGCTGGCGGAAATCGAGAGCGGCCGGCACGACGAATTTCCGCTCGCCACCGAATTGATGGGAAAAATATCGCCGAGCCAGCGCAATATTCTTTACGTCGCGATGTTCCTGCACGACATCGCCAAAGGCCAGATCGAGGATCATTCGATTGCCGGCGCGCGCATTGCCCGCCGCTTCTGCCCGCGTTTCGGATTTTCCCCCGGCGAGACCGACACCGTCGCCTGGCTGATCGAGCAGCATCTGGTGATGTCGAGCGTGGCGCAGTCGCGCGATCTCTCCGACCGCAAGACCATCGAGAACTTTGCAGCTTTGGTGCAATCGCTCGACCGGCTCAAGCTGCTCACGATTCTGACCACCGCCGACATCCGCGCGGTCGGCCCCGGCGTGTGGAACGGCTGGAAGGCGCAACTATTGCGTACGCTTTATTACGAGACCGAGCCGGTGCTCACGGGCGGCTTCTCCGAGGTCAATCGCGCGCAGCGCGTGGCGATGGCGCAGGCCGAGTTCAAGGAGGCGCTCAAGGATTGGCCGGGCGAGACGCTTGCAGCCTATGCCGCGCGGCTCTACCCGGCCTACTGGCTCAAGGTCGATCTGCCGCGCAAGCTCCAGCACGCACACTTTGTCCGCGCGGCCGAACAATCCGGCAAGACGCTCTCAACCGCGGTCGGATTCGACGCCGCGCGCGGCGTAACCGAACTCACCGTGCTGGCGCCGGATCATCCCTGGCTGCTCTCGATCATCGCCGGGGCTTGTGCGATGGCGGGCGCCAACATCGTCGATGCGCAGATCTACACCACCACCGACGGACTTGCGCTCGACACCATCGCAGTCTCGCGCGAGTTCGATCTCGACGACGACGAGGCGCGCCGCGCCGCGCGCATCGCCGACTCGATCGAGAAGGCGCTGCGCGGCACTTTGCGGCTGCCCGAGGTGGTGGCGAAGCGCTCGGCCTCGAAAAGCCGCCTGAAGGCTTTCGCGGTCGAGCCCTCGGTCGCGATCAACAACCAGTGGTCCCACCGCTACACCATGGTCGAGGTCACCGGGCTCGACCGCACCGGATTGCTCTACGAATTGACCGCGACGCTGTCGAAACTCAACCTCAACATCGCTTCCGCCCATGTCGCCACGTTCGGCGAACGCGTCGTCGACGTGTTTTACGTCACCGATCTGATGGGCGCGCAGATCACCTCGCCGACGCGGCAAGCCGCCATCAAACGCGCGTTGATCGCGCTGTTTGCGCCCGCGAAAGCCGAACCCAGATTGGCGAAGGAAGCGGCCGCGACCTGAGTGCTCAGGCCGCCGTTTTGGCCACAATTTTGGCGATTTTGATCTAAAAATTTTGGCCGCAAGCGGCACTGACGTTGGGACGCGCATAGCATCCCAACGTCAATCGGTGCAGAATTTTATATCACCGGCGAAAAAACGATCGTGCGGAAGCAGACAAAGAAACGCACGATTACATCTTTTTCTTTTTGCTCTTCTTGCCTTTCTTCGCCGGCGCGTCTGCCGTGCCTGCCAGCGTCTTGAACGGCACGACGATCTGACGCAGTCCGTCGCGCAAAAATTTCCTGCTATTGGCGTTCGGATCGGTCTGCGCCGCCATCGCGGAGCTCTTCATCTTCTTGCCCTTCTTGGCGGCGTGGGCGAGTGACGGCATGGAAACGGCGATCAAAGCCGCAAGGAACAGAGCGCTCTTTCGCATTGGTATCCCCACATTTTTGTTGTGACCGGCGGATCCGGACAGCCGGCATTATGCAGGAATTCACGCTGTTGCAAATATGCAGTTGCGATCGTTAACAGCCGAGTTTGCAAAAAGCCGTCTTAAAATCGCGCAGCCTAAACATCGGTTCATTTTGGGATTCATTTTCGGCTCCCGCCGGCGCGCAAGCGGCGTCGCGCAGGCGTAACTGAGCGCTTAACGAGCCCTTAAACCGCCGCCGTTAGCGTTCCCCCGGGGTCAGGTTTACGCGGCAGCCGGCAGTTCGCCCGCGAGATTGTGGCATGGCTTTGGGACGGCAAAGGGGAAGCGGACATCGGGAGCCGCTGTTCGACGCAAATCCAGGTCGTGACCTGAGCTTGCGTCCGGCGGATCGCCCGGAAAATTCCATTGGAGATGCGCGCGCAACGCCGCAGCGCAAGACCATGCGGCTGCGCAAGCGTAGCGGCGGCAATGGCGGCGGGCGCCGCCGCTCGCGCATCGGACGCTTGCTTTATTGGGGCGCAGTGCTCGCGCTCTGGCTCGTGATCGGCGGCGTCGGCACCGTGGTGTGGGTCGGCGCGCATCTGCCGCCGATTCAAGCGCTCGAAATCCCCAAACGTCCGCCCTCGATTCAGATCGTCGGCATCGATGCGCGCTTGCTGGTCACGCGCGGGGACGCCGGCGGCGGCGTGCTTACGCTCAAGGAGCTGCCGGCCTATATGCCGAAAGCCGTCATCGCCATCGAGGACCGCCGCTTCTATTCGCATTTCGGCGTCGATCCGATGGGCGTGGCGCGCGCGCTGGTGGCCAATGTGCTTCACCGCAGCGTGGCGCAGGGCGGCTCCACCATCACCCAGCAGCTCGCCAAGAATCTTTTCTTGACCCAGGAGCGCACCATCCAGCGCAAGCTGCAGGAGCTTGGGCTGGCCTTGTGGCTGGAGCGCAAATTCACCAAGACGGAAATTCTCGAGCTTTATCTCAACCGCGTCTATTTCGGCTCCGGCGCCTGGGGCGTCGAGCAGGCGGCGCAGCGCTACTTCGGCAAATCGGCGCGGCAGGTCACGCTGGCGGAGGCGGCGCTGCTCGCCGGGCTGGTGAAATCGCCGTCGCGGCTGGCGCCGACGCGAAACTTCGACGCCGCCGAACGCCGCGCGCATGTCGTGCTCGCAGCCATGGCGGAGATGGGATTTGTCACCGACGCCGCCGCGAGCATCGCTATCGCCAAACGGCCGCGCATCGTGGCGCCGCCGGGTCAAGGCTCGGTCAATTACGCCGCCGACTGGATCATGGATGCGCTCGAAGATCTCATCGGCCATGTCGAGGAAGACATCGTGGTGGAAACCTCGATCGATCCGCTGTTGCAGGCCAATGCGGAAAAGGCGCTGGTCGACGAGCTTGCGCAAAAGGGCGAGAAAGGCGGCGTCAGCCAGGGCGCCGTCATCGCGATGACGCCGGACGGCGCGGTGCGCGCTTTGGTCGGCGGACGCAATTACGCCGAAAGCCAGTTCAACCGCGCGGTCGCCGCCAAGCGCCAGCCCGGCTCGGCGTTCAAGCCGTTCGTCTATCTCACCGCAATCGAGCGCGGACTTAACCCCGAGACCGTGCGCGACGACAAGCCGGTGAAGGTCAAAGGCTGGCAACCGGAGAATTACTCGCGCGAATATTTCGGCCCGGTCACGCTGAGCAAGGCTTTGGCGATGTCGCTCAATACGGTGTCGGTGCGCCTGACGATGGAGTTCGGCCCGACCGCGGTGGTGCGCACCGCCCACCGGCTCGGCATTGCCTCCAAGCTGGAGCCCAATGCCTCGATCGCGCTCGGCACCTCGGAAGTCTCGGTGCTCGAACTCACCAGCGCCTACGCGACCTTTGCCAATGGCGGCATGGCGGTGTCTCCCTACGCGGTCGAGCGCGTGCGCACGCCGGGCGGAAAAATTCTTTATGTGCGCGACCACAAGCCGCTCGGCCGCATCGTCGAGGCGACCTATGTCGGCATGATGAACGCGATGATGCGCGAAACGCTCACCGTGGGCACCGCGCAAAAGGCGGTATTGCCGGGCTGGCCGGCGGCCGGCAAGACCGGCACGTCGCAGGATTTCCGCGATGCCTGGTTCATCGGCTACACCTCGCGCTTGGTCACCGGCGTATGGCTCGGCAACGACGACAGTGCGCCGACGCGCAAGGTGACGGGCGGCGGCATGCCGGTCGATGTATGGAGCCGCTTCATGCGGGGAGCGCATCAGGGCGTGCCGGTGGCGGCGCTGCCGGGGCAGAGCGGCGGCTCGCTGTTCGCGCCGATTGCGGCGATGTTTGCGCCATCGACGACGTCCGCGCCGCCCGCGCCATCGGCGCCGCCGGACAAAAGCAGCCTCGACGGCTGGCTGGTCGATCGATTGTTCGGCCGCCGCTAAACTCGTAAATCAGTTATCCGGCAGACCGTAGCGGTGCAGGTCGGGACCGTGCGCGTCGAGCCAGTTTTTTGCACGCTTGGTGTTGGGGCAGATGCGCTCGACCAGCCGCCAGAATCGCCGCGAGTGGTTCATCTCGACGAGATGCGCGACCTCATGGGCGGCGAGATATTCCAGCACGAAGACCGGCGCGAGAATCAGCCGCCAGGAATAAGACAATACGCCGGTGGTCGAGCAGGAGCCCCAGCGGCTCGACTGGTCGCGGATGGACACGCGCTTGAGCTTGACGCCGAGCTGTTCCGCCGCCCGCCGGCTGGCGGTTTCGAGTTCGCTCTTGGCTTCACGCTTGAGAAAATCGCAAACCCGCCGGTCCACATGCGGCGCATCGCCCGCCACGCAGAGCGCGCGTTCGCCGTCGTCGCCGGTCTCGACCCAGACGGTGCCGCGCATGCCGCGCTGATGCACGACGCGATGCGGGTATCCGCGCAACGGCACGATGACGCCATGCGCGAACGGGGTTGCCTCCGGCAAGCGGTCGAGCCGCGCCGCGATCCAGTCGCCGTGCTTCTGCGCGAAGTCTCTGGCCTCCTTCAGGCTGCCGCGCGGCGGCATGGTGAGCACCACTTCGCGCTTGGCGGCCTGGATGCGCAGCGTATAGCGGCGCGCCTGCCGGTGGCGGCGCACCCGCACCGGATAGACCGCCTTGTCGAAGAAGACGTTGATCGACTGCGGTTCGCTCGGCCGGCGATAGAGCAAGGCGCGCAACGGCATGGGAGGCGATCCGGATGGCGGAACGAGTCGGCGATGAAATACTAGCATATCCGCGGCCGGACGCGGACAAAACAACGCCGTTAGTGCCCGGCGCCGGCACTGCGCCCGCGGGGAGCGCTGTTTGAGAGCACGAAATCGGCAATGCGCGGCGCGATCTCGGAACGAAAGCGCGAGCCGTTGAACACGCCATAATGTCCGACGCCGGGCTGGAGATAATGCGCCTTGCGCTCGGCCGGAATGTTCGGACACAGCCGGTGCGCCGCCTCGGTCTGGCCGATGCCGGAAATGTCGTCGTGCTCGCCCTCGATGGTGAGCAGCGCGGTATGCTTGATCTGCGCCGGATCGACCGGCCGGCCGCGGTGCGTCATCTCGCCTTTCGGCAGCGCGTGACGCACGAACACGGTGTCCACCGTTTGCAGATAAAACTCGGCGGCGAGATCCATGACCGCAAGATACTCGTCGTAGAACTCGCGATGCTTATCCGCCGAATCGCCGTCGCCTTGCACCAGATGCGTGAACAGGTTCCGGTGCGCTTCGATGTGGCGGTCGAGGTTCATGCTCACAAAGCCGGTGAGCTGCAAAAATCCAGGATAGACGTCGCGCATGAAGCCGGGATGCGGAAATGGCACCTTGCTGATAACGTTGGTGCGGAACCAGTCGATGCCGCGCTGCTCGGCGAGATTGTTGACGCCGTTGGGATTGATGCGGGTGTCGATCGGCCCGCCCATCAGCACCATGGATTGCGGCGCGTAGGGATCGGCGTCTGCCTCCATCAGCGCGACGGCGGCCAGCACCGGCACCGAAGGCTGGCAGACCGCGACGACATGGGTGTCGCCGCTGAGCACATGCAGCATGGAGATGACATAGTCGATGTAGTCGTCGAGATCGAAGCGGCCTTCCGCCGCCGGCACCATGCGCGCATCCGACCAGTCGGTGACATAGACGTCATGATTGGGCAGGAAGGTTTCGACCGTGCCGCGCAGCAAGGTCGCGTAGTGACCCGACATCGGCGCCACGATCAGCAATTTCGGCTGCGGCCGGCGCGGCACATGCACAAAGGCGCGCTCGAAGTGAAGCAGGCGGCAGAACGGCCGCTGCCAGATCGACTTGATATGCACCGGCACGCGTTCGCCGCCGACCAGTGCGGAACTGATGCCCCATTCCGGCCGGCCGTAGCGGCGCGTCGAGCGCTCGAACAGTTCGGCGGCGGCGGCGACCGATTTGCCGTAGCTGGTGTGCGAAAGCGGGTTGGCCGGATTCTTGAAAAACAATCGCGTGGCATCGGCGAGCGCGCGCGAGGGATTGAGCGCGGCATGGCCCATCTCATAGAGCCAATACATCGGCGTCGACAAAATGACGCCGCCTTCGCCCGGGAGCGCGGCCGCCCCGTCGAATTCCCCGATCGCCATTGGCTCAACCCCGGTCTTTTGCTGCACTGCAGCAGAGTGTCGCGTTTTTGTCATATCGTCAACCCAAAGCATTTTCCGGCGACGCGAATGCCGCTTCGTCGAAGAAGAAAATGCGACAAACAGCAAGCTAAACCAAAGCCGTTCGCATCCGGTTTAAGCCGCAGAATTTTTTTGCTGTGGCTCAAAAAATCCGCCCGGGCGGCCTTATTCGCTGCTTTGCAGCAACGAGCCATGCACGCGCGCGCTGTCGAGCAATTTCAGGAACGCGACGCTGGCGGCGGCGAACAGCACCACATTGAGCGCGAAGGCTTGCAGCATCAGATCGGCGCGGAAAACTTGACCGATCAGCAGCGCGCGCATGCCTTCGAACACATAGGTCGGCGGCAAGCTCCAAGCCAACCATTGCAGCCACTCCGGCAGCACCGTCACCGGATAGTAGACGCAGGTGAGCGGCAGAAACAGGAACATGATGGTCCAGGCCATGCTCTCGGCGCCCATGCCGTTGCGCAGCAACAGTCCCGAGACGAAAATTCCGATCGCCCAGCTGGTCAGAATGAGATTGACGAAGAACGCCGCCAGCGCGAGGCCAAGCCCCCACACGTTGAAGCCGAAAAACGCGATCGCCAGCAGCGACACCGGCACCATGCCGATGGCGAGACGGATCAGGCTCATGATCATCAAGGCCGCGACGAACTCGACCGGGCGCAGCGGCGACATCATGAGGTTGCCGAGGTTGCGCGCATACATCTCCTCGAGAAACGAGATCGAAAAGCCGAGCTGGCCGCGAAACAGAATATCCCACAGCAGCACCGCGCCGATGAATACGCCGCCGGCTTGCGCGAAATAGCCGGCGTTCTGCGAAATGTAGGTTTGCAGAAACCCCCACATCAGCATCTGCACCGCCGGCCAGTAGATCAGATCGAGAATGCGCGGCCACGACGAGCGCAGCAAATACCAATAGCGGCTGACCATGGCGCCGATCCGCCGCCGCGACAATGCCATGCTCGCGCCGCTCATTGCGCGGCCTCGCGCGCTTCGCCGCGGCCGCGCGCAATGTCGAGAAACACTTCCTCCAGCGTCTGCCGGCCATAGCGGGCGAGCAGCCGCGCGGGCGTGTCGTCGTCGACGATGACGCCGCGCTTCATCATGATGACGCGCTCGCACAATCGCTCGACCTCCGTCATGTTGTGCGAGGCCAGCAGCATGGTAGCGCCGCGCTCACGGCAAAATCGTTGCAGCCGGCCGCGCACCCAGTCGGCGGTGTCGGGATCGAGCGAAGCGGTCGGCTCGTCGAGCAGCAGCACTTCCGGCCAATTGAGCAGCGACTTGGCGAGCGAGACGCGGGTCTTCTGGCCGGCGGAAAGCTTTCCGGTCGGGCGATCCAGCAGCGCGGTGAGTTCGAGGTCCTCGGCCAGTTGCGCGACGCGGCCGGCGACATCCGCGACGCCGTAAATGCGCGCGAACACCACGAGATTTTGCCGCACCGTGAGCCGCATCGGCATGTCGACATAAGGGCTCTCGAAATTCATGCGGTGGAGCACCTGGTAGCGCTGGCGCGGCATGTCGAGGCCGAGAACCTTCACCGTGCCGGAGGTGGGCGTGACCAGTCCCATGATGGTGGCGATGGTGGTGGTCTTGCCGGCGCCGTTGCCTCCCAGCAGGCCGGTGATCGAGCCCTGCGGCAGACCGAATGAAATATCGTCGACCGCGGTCGCGCCGTTGTAAATCTTCACCAGGCGCTCGACGGAAATGGCGGGGGTCGTTGCGTGCATGGGATGTCCGATGGTCCCGCAGATGTGACCCGCCGCAAGGGCAAGTGCAAGACCCGGAACAAGACCCAGAGCAAGACCTTTCGGTTTGAGGACGCGCGCGCCAGCCGCTAGAATGGCCTCATGCCGGCTCTCGATCTTGCACTCGACCCGCCGCGGCGCAATGTGCGTCTCGATACGCTGGTGCGCCTGCGCTGGCTGGCCATCGTCGGCCAAACCACCGCGGTGCTGGCGGTGTATTACGGCTTCGAGTTCAAATTACCGATCCTGGCGTGCCTTGCGGTCATCGCGCTTTCGGCCTGGCTCAATATCGCGCTGCGCCTGCGCTTCCATATGACCCAGCGGCTCGAGCCCGACCGCGCCGCCTGGATGCTGGCCTTCGACATCGCGGAGCTTTCCGTGCTGTTGTTCCTCACCGGCGGATTGCAGAACCCGTTCGCCTTCCTGTTCCTCGGCCCGGTGCTGATTTCGGCGACTGCCTTGCCGCCGCGCTATACCTTGATGCTCGGCGGCTTTGCGATTCTGTGCGCCACCGTGCTGGTGTTCGTGCATTATCCATTGCCGTGGGACAGCAGCGATCCGCTCGAACTGCCGCCGATCTACATGATCGGAGTCTGGCTCTCGATCCTGCTCGCCATCGGCTACATCGGCGTCTATGCTTGGCAGATCACCGAGGAAGCCCGCCAGCTCGTCGATGCATTGGCGGCGACCGAACTGGTGCTGGCGCGCGAGCAGCATCTCTCCCAGCTCGACGGGTTGGCGGCCGCGGCCGCGCACGAACTCGGCACGCCGCTCTCGACCATCTCGGTGATTGCCAAGGAATTGGAGCGCGCCATCGCCTCCGATGCGCCGCATGGCGACGATGTGCGGCTGTTGCGCGAACAGGCGCAACGCTGCCGCGATATCCTGGGCAAACTGACGGCCTTGTCGGCGAGCGGCGAGCCGTTCGACCGCATGCCGCTGTCGACGCTGATCGAGGAGGTGGTCGCGCCGCACCGCAATTTCGGCGTCAATATCGATGTCGCGCTGCCGCCGGGAGAGCGCGGCAGCGAGCCGGTCGGCGCACGCAACCCGGCCATCCTCTACGGTCTCGGCAACCTGCTTGAGAACGCGGTGGACTTTGCCCAGGCGCGCGTCGAGGTTGGCGCGATCTGGAGCGGGTACGACGTCGCCGTCACCATCAGCGACGACGGGCCCGGCTTCGCTGCGGAAATCATAGACCGCATCGGCGAGCCTTACGTCACCAGCCGTCGCCGCAAGGACGCCGACATCCATGCGACCGGCCTCGGCCTCGGCTTGTTTATCGCCAAAACGCTGCTGGAGCGGTCCGGCGCCACGCTTGCATTCGAGAACCGCTCGTTCCCGGAATACGGCGCGATCATCAGGGTGCGCTGGGGCCGCGCCGATTTTGAACGGCCGCTCGGTTTTCCGGCCACTTGAGGACAGGCCGCGGAATGGCTATTTGTAGTTGCAGCAAGAACTCGGCCGCGCGGTTTATATTGAACAACATTTGTGTAGCCAGAATGCGGGTAACAACATG
Organism: Rhizobium sp. Q54; assembly: GCA_945861895.1. Lineage (GTDB taxonomy): Bacteria > Pseudomonadota > Alphaproteobacteria > Rhizobiales > Xanthobacteraceae > Pseudolabrys. Next base: position 28,106 of record CAMAWF010000022.1, on the reverse strand, counting down.
GATCTAGCCTTGAACGATGCCGCCGCCGCGGCGTTGCGCGACAAGATTCCGAGCGAGCGGTCGCTGTTGATCGTTGAGGACGACAAATCGTTCCTGCAGCGGCTGGCGCAGGCTTTGGAGGCGCGCGGCTTCGACGTCACAATTGCGGAATCGGTCGCCGGCGGACTGCTGCAGGTCGAGCAGGTAGCGCCCGCTTACGCGGTGGTGGACATGCGGCTGGTCGACGGCAACGGGCTTGACGTGATCTCGGCGCTCAAGCGCCGCCGGCCGGACGCGCGCGGCATCATCCTCACCGGTTACGGCAACATCGCCACGGCGGTGAATGCGGTGAAACTCGGCGCCGTCGATTATCTCGCCAAGCCGGTGGATGCCGATGACGTGGTGGCGGCATTGCTTACGCTCGACAACAACAAGATCGAACCGCCGGAGAATCCGATGTCGGCCGACCGCGTGCGCTGGGAACACATCCAGCGCATCTACGAGCTATGCGGCCGCAATGTCTCGGAAACGGCGCGGCGCCTCAACATGCACCGGCGCACGTTGCAGCGCATTCTGGCCAAACGCGCGCCGCGCTGAACGCCCCGGCACCGCCTGCCGCAAAAGCAATCGTCATTGCCGCCGACCTTCATGCCCATTTCATAACGCGCTTCGCGCCGGCGGACAAACCGCTTACGCCGCGCAAAAACGGTCATAAATCCGCCGGTGGTGCGCCGCAATTCCGGCCCGCGGCGGTCGCGAAGGCCCGCCATCATTCTCCGCGCGGAAGATTCCATCACAGGGGTGTATGACATGCCTGCCAATTTCCTTGCCAATTGCGCCAGGGCCGCGGCTCTGGCTCTTTTTCTGCTGCCCTATGCCATGTCCGGCGCGGCCGCGGCCAAAGGCGCTACGGCCAAACCGGTGGTCGAAGTCGCCTTCGTGCTCGACACCACCGGCTCGATGGGGCCGCTGATCGAAGGCGCCAAGCGCAAAATCTGGTCGATCGCCACCGCGATTGTCGACGCCAATCCCGACGCCGAAATCCGCATCGGCCTCGTCGCCTACCGCGACATCGGCGACGAATTCGTCACCAAGACATTCGAGCTGACGGCCGACATCCAGGACCTTTACGCCAATCTGCTGGAGTTGCGGGCGCGCGGCGGCGGCGACTGGCCGGAGAGCGTCAACGAGGCGCTGCATGTGGCGGTGACGAAATTGTCATGGACGCAAGGCGGCGAGATTTGCCGCATCATGTTTCTGGTCGGCGATGCGCCGCCGCACATGGACTATGCGCAGGACGTGAAATATCCCGACGTGGTGCGCATGGCGCGCGAGCGCGACATCGTCGTCAACGCGGTGCAGGCCGGCGGCGCGCGCGACACCGAGCGCGTCTGGCGCGAGATCGCGCAGCGCGGCAACGGCCGTTACATCCCGATCCCGCAGGACGGCGGCCATCTGGTGGTGATCGAGACGCCTTACGACATCGAGATCATCGAATTACAGGGCAAGATCAACGGTACGGTGATCCCCTATGGCCCGCACCGGCAGCGCTCAAGCGTCGAGCAGAAGACCAAACAGGTGCAAGTCGCCGCAGCGCCCGTCGCCTCCGAGATGGCCGGCTATCTCAGCCGGCAAAACGCACGCGCGGGCGGCACGCAAGCCATCACCGGGCGCGGCGATCTGGTCGCCGATGTTTCGTCGTCGCAGCAGAAATTGTCCGCCGTCAAGGACGAAGAACTGCCCGACAATTTGCGCAGCATGAGCACGCAAGAGCGCCAACGCTTCATCGACAAGCAGATGGCGGAGCGCAAATTGCTCAATGCGCGGATGAGCGAACTGGTCAAAAAGCGCGATCACTTTGCCGCCGACCGGCGCAAGGCGTCGCCGGCAAAACCGGGCGACAGCTTCGACCGCGCGGTGGAGGAAACATTGCGGGCGCAGATCAAAAGGTAGTCTTGCTGCGCGCAGCGCTTTGCCGCAATCTCCCGCCGGCGTAAAATCCGGCGGGAGAAAAGCGATGGCCGCTATCGACTACGAGGTTGAATACAACAATCGCGCGCGGGTGCCGGAGCACGGCGAGATTTTCGCGCGCTGGACGCGCGATGCCGCCGCCTACCGCGCGGCGCACAAGGCCGACGCTGCGCTGGGCATCAGCTACGGGACGAGCGCGCGGCAGATCGTCGATTTTTTCCCGGTGAAGGATGCCGGCGCGCCGCTTGCCGTTTTCGTCCATGGCGGCTACTGGCGCTCGCTCGACCCATCGAGTTTCAGCCACATGGCCACGGGCCTGAATGCGCGCGGCGTGAGCGTGGCAATCGCGGGCTATGACCTCTGCCCGCAGGTCACGATCGCGACCATCATCGAACAAATCCGCGCGGCCTGCCTGCTGCTGTGGCGCCGGCACAAAAAGCGCATGACGGTGTTCGGCCATTCCGCCGGCGGACATCTTGCCGCCTGCATGCTGGCGACCAGCTGGAAGGCGCTTGCCGCGGATGCTCCCGCCGATCTGGTTCCCGCCGGCTACGCGATCTCCGGCGTGTTCGATCTCGAACCGCTGGTGCATGTGACGATGAACCAGGATTTGCGGCTCGACGCGAAGGAAGCGCGCAAGGTCTCGCCGCTGTATTGGCCAGCGCCCGTGGGCCGTACGCTCGATGCGGTCGTCGGCGGGGCGGAGTCGGGCGAATTCCTGCGCCAGAGCAAGATCGTCGCGGAGGCCTGGCGCAAAGGAGGCGCCAACACCCGTTACGAAGAGATCGCGGGGATGAACCACTTCACCATCCTCGACGCGCTCACCGACGCGAATAGCAAGATGACCGGGCGGGTGGTGGAGCTGGCGAAGCAGGCCAACGCGGCGAAGCTCTGAAACCTTACCTCTCCCCGCAAGCGGGGCGCGGGAAAAGAATTCAGAAAAACGCCTGGATGCCGGTTTGCGCGCGCCCCAGGATCAGCGCGTGGATGTCGTGCGTGCCTTCGTAGGTGTTGACCGTCTCCAGGTTCGCCAGCACGCGCATCACATGATATTCTTCCGAGATGCCGTTGCCGCCGTGCATGTCGCGCGCCAGCCGCGCCACGTCCAGCGCCTTGCCGCAATTGTTGCGCTTCATCAGCGAAATCGCCGGCGGCGCGGCGGTGCCCGCCTCCAGCATGCGCCCGAGGCGCAGCGCGCCGTGCAGCCCGAGCGTAATTTCGGTCTGCATGTCGGCGAGTTTTTTCTGGATCAATTGATTGGCGGCGAGCGGACGGCCGAACTGTTTGCGGTCGAGCACATATTGCCGCGCGCGGTGCCAGCAGAATTCAGCGGCGCCCATCGCGCCCCAGGCGATGCCGTAGCGCGCATTGTTGAGGCAGCCGAACGGGCCGGCGAGGCCCTTGACGTTGGGCAGCAGATTGTCTTCCGGCACCAGCGCGCCTTCCAGCACGATTTCGCCGGTGACGGAGGCGCGCAACGACAGTTTGCCCTCGATCTTCGGCGTGGAAAAACCCGGGGTCGCCCGCTCGACCAGAAAACCGCGGATGACGCCGTCGAGCTTCGCCCACACCACCGCGACATGGGCCAAAGGCGAATTGCTGATCCAGGTTTTCGCGCCGGTCAGCTTGTAGCCGCCGGAAACTTTTTCGGCGCGCGTGACCATGCCGCCCGGATCCGAACCATAGTCCGGCTCGGTCAATCCGAAGCAGCCGATCATTTCGCCGGAGGCAAGCTTGGGCAGATATTTCCGCCGCTGCGCTTCCGTCCCGTAGGCGTAGATCGGATGCATCACCAGCGAGGATTGCACCGACATGGTGGAGCGGTAGCCGGAATCCACGCGCTCAAGCTCGCGCGCGATCAACCCATAGGCGACGTAGCCCAGCCCTGCGCCGCCATATTCCTCGGGGATCGTCGGACCGAGCAGGCCGAGCGCGCCCATCTCGGCGAACATTTCCGGGTCGAAGCGCTCGTCGCGATAGGCGGTGAGCACGCGCGGCATCAGTTTGTCCTGCGCATACCCGCGCGCGGTGTCGCGCACCATGCGCTCTTCTTCCGTAAGCTCGCTTTCGAGATCGAGCGGGTCTTCCCACTGGAAGTCGGCGTCCTTCAATTGCGCGACCGGCTTGTTCGGCACTTTCCCGGCTGCTTGCGACATGAAACTCTCCGTGGCCGTTTCCGGCAGGCCGTTTTCAGGGCCGGCATTATAGCCCTTCGCACGGGCGGGACACAAAAAACCCGCCGGCATTCCCCGGCGGGTTTCTCGCAGCCGATCCGTCGCTTTTTATTGTCGCTCCGGCCGTTACATCCCTGCGTGGCGGCGCGTGCAGCGATCAGATCGCCATCTTCAATTCCTTGGTGGCGCGGAAGGCGACCTTGCGGCTTGCCTTGATCTTGATCGCCTCGCCGGTCGCCGGATTGCGGCCCATGCGCGCGGCGCGCTTGCGCACCTGCAAAATTCCAAGCCCCGCGATCTTCAACCGCTCGCCCTTTTTCAGATGCTTGGTGATCATCCCGATCAGGTCGTCGAGCATCTCGGCGCCCTTGCGCTTGGTGAGCTGATGGTCTTCCGCCAGGCGGGTCGACAGGTCCTTGGATGTGATGGGCCGCGCGGCCTTCGGCTTGGACGTTGCTGCCATTGACGTAAGCTCCCTGAGCGCAAAATTGCGCCGTGCTCCAAAGCACTAAGAGATTCGCGCTGGCGCGCAATCGATTTCGGGCGCCGGCGCGGGTTTAACCACAGGAAGGCGGGATGGCGCGCAGAGCCGGCCAAGGATGGCGCCGTTGCCGCTCGGAGGCCGTTCGGCTATTGAGGTTTCATCCGCGCCCGTAGCTCAGCTGGATAGAGCGCTGCCCTCCGAAGGCAGAGGTCAGGGGTTCGAATCCCTTCGGGCGCGCCAGGCTTTTGTCTCCGCGCCGTGCGTGCCGAGGGAGCCCTTGCGATGAAACTTTTGCGTTGCGCCGTCCTCGTTCTCGTAGCGCTCGCCGCCGCCCCTGCCGCCGCGCAGGCGCCCTTCCCCAACCGCCCGATCCGCATCGTGGTGCCGATCCCGCCCGGCGGCGCGCCCGACATCGCGGCGCGGGTGATCGGGCATTTTCTGTCGGAATCGATCGGCCAGCCGGTGGTGATCGAGAACCGCTCCGGCGCCAACGGCAACATCGCTATGGATGCCGTCGCCCATGCCGAGCCCGACGGCTACACGCTCCTCCTCGGCGCCGACAGCAACATCACCATCAACGCGCATGTCTACAGCAAGCTCGGTTTCGACACGCTCAAGGATCTGGTGCCGGTGGCGAGCGTGGCCACCAACCAGTTCATGATGGCGATCAATCCGAAGGTTCCCGCCACGACGCTGAAGGAATTCATCGACTACGCGCGCAAGGCCGACCCGCCGCTCGCCTACGCCTCCGGCGGCAACGGCAGCCAGCATCAACTGGCGATGGAAATGCTCAAGCAGCGCGCCGGCATCAAGCTTTTACATGTGCCCTATCGCGGCGGCGCGCCCTCCACCACCGCGACCATCGCGGGCGATACGCAGGTGCTGTTCGCCGGCGCATCGAACGCGCCCAACATCCAGGCCGGGCAGTTGCGCGCGCTGGCGGCAAGCGGCAAAAATCGCTCCAAGCGCTTTCCCGATCTGCCGACCATCGGCGAACTCTATCCCGGCTATGAGGTCGATATCTGGCTCGGCCTGTTCGCGCCTGCCGGCACGCCGGAGCCGATCCTCAGCAAGCTGCGCATGCAGGTGCACGCTTTGCTCGAACGCGCGGATGTCCTGGAAAAGATCAACGTCTCCGGCAGCATGGAGCCGCTGGTGCTTTCGCCGGCGGAATTCTCCGCCTTGATCCGCAAGGATTACGAGAAATACGGGAAGCTTGTGAAGGAAATCGGAATCAAGATCGACTAGCGCAGAGCCGCTCGGCCGTCATGGCCGGGCTCGTCCCGGCCATCCCGATCAGGGACGCATGATCGTGCCTTCCTAAGCGGGATGCGCGGGTCAAGCCCGCGCATGACAGCAAATGAAATGCATTTGGATGGAATGACGGCTGAAATTTGCTTCAATGCAAACTCGGGGCCTTCAAGAATTTCGCGCGGTCGGACGATTTTACCCGCGCCTCGAAACTGTTGCCGTCGCGGTAGAGCAGCAGCGGCACGTCGACGCCGCTCTCGCCCAGCGACCACACCTTGCGATAGAAACCTGCCAGCGTCGTCACCTTTTCGCCCGCCGCTTCCAGCACGACGTCGCCGGTCTTGATCTCCGCGCGCGCCGCCGGTCCCTTGGCCGCGATGCCGACCACCACGACCTTGTCCTCGATTTCGGTGGCATAGAGCCCGAGCCACGGCCGCACCGGGCGGTTGGCGCGGCCGAATTTGAGAATGTCGTCGAGGATCGGCGGCAGCAGGTCGATCGGCACCACCATGTTGAGATTTTCGTTTCTGCCCTCGCGCGCGCGCTCGAGCTGCAACGAGCCGATGCCGATGAGTTCGCCGGCCGAGGAGATGAGCGCCGTGCCGCCCCAATTGGGATGCGCCGGATAGGTGAAGATCGCCTCGTCGAGCACGTATTCCCAATAGCCGGCAAATTCCTGCTTGGCGGTGATGCGGGCTGCGACCGCGCGCTGCCGCCCGCCGGTGCCGGCCAGCACCACGCGCTCGCCGATCTGGGCCGCTGCGGATTTGCCCAGCGGCAGCGATGGCAGTTCGAGCTTCGAGAGCGCCTGCACCAGGCCGAAGCCGGTTTCCTGGTCGAAGCCGAGCGCATGGCCTTGCGCCACCCGGCCGTCGCCGTAGTGCAGCCACACCGTTTCGGCCTCGGTGACGAGATAACCGATGGTCAGGACCAGGCCGTCGCGGATCAGCACGCCATTGCCGGCGCGCTCGATGCCGAGCGTATCGGCGGTGAAGGCATCGGGCGGCACGATCGAGCGCAAGCCCACCACCGACGCCAAGGCGCGGTCGAGATCGTAAGCATAATCCTCCGGCTTGGGCTGCACCGCGGGCGGCACTTTCCATTCGCTCAACGACGCCATGCGAAACTCCGTTGCTGCTTGCGTATTAGCATAACCTGGAATCCGGCCGCGCCGGAACTAAGGCAGCGGCGACAGCGGCAGGCTTGCGCATTACATTAAAACCCATGCCGCCCCTTTCGGTCCTCGATCTTTCCCCGGTCAGCGAAGGCACCCCCGCCGCCGCGGCCTTGCACAACAGCCTCGACCTCGCGCAGCTCTGCGACGGTCTCGGCTACACCCGCTATTGGGTGGCGGAGCATCATAACCTGCCGGCGATCGCCAGTTCCGCGCCGGAAATCATGATCGGGCAGATCGCGGCGCGCACCAAGCACATGCGCGTCGGCTCCGGCGGCGTGATGCTGCCGAACCACGCGCCGTTGATGGTGGCGGAACGTTTCAAGGTGCTGGAAGCGCTTTATCCCGGCCGCATCGATCTCGGCCTCGGTCGCGCGCCCGGCACCGATCCGGCGACATCCTACGCGCTGCGGCGCCGGCAAGGGATCGGCGAGGACGACGATTTTCTCGAACGCTTCCAGGAGCTCGTGCTGCTGGAAACGCGCGCATTCCCGCAGGGCCATCCTTTCCACAACATCACCGCGATGCCGTCGGGCGTGCCGCTGCCGCCGATCTGGCTGCTGGGATCGAGCGACTACAGCGCGCAGCTTGCGGCGCAGATCGGCGCGGGCTTCGCCTTCGCGCATCACTTCGCGACCTTCGACGCGGTCGCGGCGATGCGGCTCTACCGCGACAATTTCCGCCCCTCGGACTGGCGCAAACAACCCTACGCCATTCTCGGCGTTGCGGTGGTGTGCGCTAAGACCGACGCCGAGGCCGAGCGACTTGCGGCCACCGTCGATCTTAATTTCGTGCGCCGCGCCAAGGGCGAATATCTGCCGCTGGCCTCACCGGAAGATGCCGCCGCCTACGCTTACACGCCCATCGACCGCGAGCGCATCAAACAGGGCCGCGCCCGGCTGTTCGTCGGCAGCCCGGCGACGGTCAAAGAACGCTTGTCGGCGATGATCGAAGCGACCAAGGCCGATGAGGTAATGGTCACCAGCATGATCTACAATCACACCGCGCGCCGGCGATCCTACGAATTGCTGGCGGAGGCGTTCGGGCTTGAGCGCTTCCAAAACAAAGAATGAATGGGTTAAGCTGAAACCGGTTTTGCGTACTCATGGGAGGCTCACTTGGGCAAGCAGTTTTCGCTCACCGCCAAAGACAACCACAAGCTAGGCGCCTATCGCGCCGATCCGCAAGGCGCGCCGAAGGGCGGCATGGTCGTCATCCAGGAAATTTTCGGGGTCAACAAGAATATCCGTGGCACCGCCGACGAGTTCGCCGCGCTAGGCTATGCCGCGATCGCGCCTGCCTTGTTCGACCGCACGAAAAGGGATTTCGAATCCGGTTACTCGCCGGAAGAAGTCGCCGAGGCGCGCAAGTTCATCGCCAGTCCCGACCTCGACGCGATGTTGCGCGATACGCAGGCCGCGATCGATGAGCTGAAATCGGCCGGTCCGGTCGGCATTGTCGGCTTCTGCCTGGGCGGCAGCATCGCCTTCCTTGCCGCCACCCGGCTCAACGGCCTGAAAGCCGCGATCGGTTATTACGGCGGCATGATCGCGAAGAACGCCGGCGAGAAACCCAAATGTCCGGTGATGCTGCACTTCGGCGCAACCGATCCCAGCATCCCGCTCGGCGATATCGAGACGATCAAGCAGCAGCGGCCGGAGATCGAAGTGCATGTCTACGACGGCGCCGGTCATGCTTTCTCAAACAGCGACCGCCCCAACTATCATCAGCCAAGCGCGCAAATTGCGGGCAAGCGCACGCAGGATTTTTTAGCCAAGCATATGAAGAAATAGCTTGCTTCATCCCTCCCCGTTTCAGGGGAGGGATCAGAAAAACTAAAACCAGCGCTCGCCGACGACGACGGTATCGCCGGGACTGAGCTGGAACGAGAGCGGCACGTCGCCGCGCATCTGCTGTCCCGGCAGGTTGCGGGTGAGCTTGACTTTGCTCTTGCTGGCGCGCGGGCCAAAGCCGCCGGCGACCGCGACCGCGGTCTCCACCGTCATGTTCGGCACATACGGATATTGTCCGGGATTGGTGACCTCGCCCAAAATGAAAAACGGACGATAGGCTTCGACCTCGACCGTCACCTTCGGCTCGCGCACGTAACCGTGGCGCAATCGCTCGGCAACCGCTTGCGCCAGTTGTTGCGTGTTATAGCCGCGCGCGGGAATCGTGCCAACCAGCGGCAATGTGACGTTGCCGCCGGCATCGACGATGTAGGAATTGCTGATGCCGTCCTGGCCGAACACGATGATGCGCAAGCGGTCGCCGGCATCGAGCGTATAGGCCGGCTGGTAATTTGCCGGCGCGGCGGCATAGCCGTAAGGCGGCGCGGGGGCGTAAGGCCCGCCGACCGGCGGAGCGGCGTAATTGCGCGGCACCTGGATCACCTGCGGCGCCTGCACCAGCTGCGCTTGCGCCTGCATCGGCGGTGCACGCCGCGCAATCTGGCCGAACAGGCCGCGCTCGCGCGGGCCTTGCGGCATCGACGGCTGCATCATGGGCGCGGGTTGCTGCGGCATCACCGCGACCTGCTGGCCGGTAGCCGGATCGATCATCACATATTGCGGCTCGGAGCGGCGCATGCAGCCGCCAAGCGCAAGCGTGACGGCGAGTATGACGATCAGAAAGCGGGGTCCCCGCATTGGGCGAATCCGGGCCGGTGCCTCAAAAATCAAGCCCGATTAACGCTTTATATGGTTAAAAAAGTCTGACTGCGCGGCCGCGAAGGACCCTGGCTGCCCGAAACAACGATTTTCCGCCGCTATTTAGAGTCCGACCAGCTCTGGTTCAATCGGAGCCGACCGGACTTCTAGCTTTTGCCTCAATGCGCGGCAGCCGGAATGCCGATCGGGCACGACACCCCGGTACCGCCGAGGCCGCAATAGCCGGACGGATTCTTGGCCAGATATTGCTGGTGGTATTCCTCGGCAAAGTAGAATTCCGGCGCCTCGACGATTTCCGTCGTCACCGCGCCGTAGCCTGTGCCCTTGAGCGCCTTTTCATACATCGCCTTCGAGGCCTCGGCGGCTTGGCGCTGCGCCGGGGTATAAGTGTAGATGCCGGAGCGATACTGCGTGCCGACGTCGTTGCCCTGCCGCATGCCTTGCGTCGGATCGTGGCTCTCCCAGAACGTCTTGAGCAGCGCCGCATAGGAAATTTTCTTCTGGTCGTAGACCACCAGCACCACTTCGTTGTGGCCGGTGCGCCCCGAGCACACTTCCTCATAGGTCGGGTTCGGCGTCCGCCCGCCGGCATAGCCCACGGCGGTCACGTGAATGCCCTCGCCCAATTCCCAGAATTTGCGCTCGGCGCCCCAGAAGCAACCGAGCCCGAACACCGCGCTCTCCAATCCTTGCAGATAGGGGCCCTTGAGGTCGCGGCCATTGAGGAAATGCTTGGCCGTGCGTATCGCATTGGCGCGCCCGGGCAGCGCCTGCTCTTGCGTCGGCAGCGCGGCGGATTTTTTGAACATGAACATGACGTTCTCCTGCAATCGCTGGCCGCAATATATGCGCCCCGCAAGCCATATGCATCCGGCAAGGCGATCACGTCTCGGCCAGCCGGACACAAGTCCGGCTCACGCCGGCGCGAGTAAACTGTCGCGGCGCGGAGCTTTAAGTTAGCGCGCGTAACCGATCAGCGGCTTTTTCTTGCGGCCGAGCAGGATCAGCAATACGCCGAAAATGGCCAGCGCCAGCCAGCTTGGCGCGGCGAAAAAAGGCGCCGCCACCGGGCTCAACGACCAGTCGGCGATATGGCGCTTGAGCGTCACCAGGCCCGGCGAATACAAAGCATTCCAAAGATTTTCGACCGTGGTCAGGAACACCGTATTGCCGGCAATCGACTTGGTGCCGTCATAGATCAGCAGGATAAATGCCCCTGCCAGGCACATCAGACCGAGAAAGCGGAATAAAAAGCGGATCATGGACTACATCGCTCTGGCGTCATGGCAGCCTCCGATTACCCCGCGGCGGGCCGCCGTTCAACCTCGGCGGGCAAAGCGGCCTGCCTTGAGCTATCGCCTTGCCTTCCGCTAACGTCGCCGCGCCGGGGATCGACCGGACGAGTATCAGGAGTATCAATGGCCAAATCCCCCGCCGGTCGCAACCGGCCGACCTTCACCGACCAGGAAGCACTGCTGTTTCACAGCGAGGGGCGGCCCGGCAAACTCGAAGTCGTCGCCACCAAGCCGATGGCGACCCAGCGCGACCTTTCGCTGGCGTATTCGCCCGGCGTCGCCGTCCCGGTGCTCGCCATCGCCGAAGACCCCAGCCGCGCCTACGACTACACGGTGAAGGGCAATTTCGTCGCCGTCATCACCAACGGCACCGCCATCCTTGGGCTCGGCAATCGCGGAGCGCTGGCGGCGAAGCCGGTGATGGAAGGCAAGGCAGTGCTGTTCAAGCGCTTCGCCGACATCGATTCCATCGATCTGGAAGTCTCCACCGAAGACCCGGACCAGTTCATCAATTGCGTCAGATATCTCGGCGTCGGCTGGGGCGGCATCAATCTTGAGGACATCAAGGCGCCGGAGTGCTTCATCATCGAGCAGCGGTTGCGCGAGCTGATGGACATCCCGGTGTTCCACGACGACCAGCACGGCACCGCCATCATTTCGGCCGCCGGCCTCATCAATGCGCTCGATCTCACCGGCCGCGACATCAAGAACACCAAGCTGGTGTGCAACGGCGCGGGAGCTGCCGGCATCGCCTGCCTGGAACTGCTCAAGGCGATCGGATTTACGCCCGGAAATCTCATCCTGTGCGACACCAAGGGCGTGATCTATCAAGGCCGCACCGACGGGATGAACCAGTGGAAGTCGGGCTTCGCGGCGAAAACCTCGGCGCGCACGCTGGCCGACGCGCTCAAGGGCGCCGACGTGTTCTTCGGACTGTCGGCCAAGGGCGCGGTGACGCAGGACATGGTCAAGTCGATGGCGGACAAGCCGATCATCTTCGCCATGGCCAACCCCGACCCGGAAATTACCGCCGAAGAAGTCGCGCAAGTGCGCGACGACGCCATCATGGCCACCGGCCGCTCCGACTATCCCAACCAGATCAACAATGTGCTCGGATTTCCCTATATCTTCCGCGGCGCGCTCGACGTGCGCGCCACCACCATCAACATGGAAATGAAGATCGCCGCGGCCTACGCGCTGGCCGAACTCGCGCGCGAGGACGTGCCGGACGAAGTGTCCGCCGCCTATGGCGCGCGGCCAAAATACGGGCCGGACTACATCATCCCGGTGCCGTTCGATCCGCGTTTGATCTCGGCGATACCGCCGGCCGTCGCCAAGGCCGCCATGGATACCGGCGTCGCGCGCAAACCGATCGTCGACATGGAGGGCTATCGCCAGACCCTGCGCTCGCGCCGCGATCCGGCGGCGAGCGTGCTCAACCAGGTGTTCAGCCGGCTGCGCCGCGCACCCAAGCGCGTGGTTTTTGCCGAAGGCGAGGAGGAACAGGTGATCCGTGCCGCGGCGAGCTTCGTGCAGCAGGGGCTTGGCACGGCGCTTCTCGTCGGGCGCGAGGATCTGGTGCACGAGATGGCGCGCGGGACCAGCATCGAGCTTGGCGAGGGCATCGAGATCGTCAATGCGCGGCTGTCCACCCGCAACGCCATCTATACCAACTACCTGTATGAGCGCTTGCAGCGGCGCGGCTATCTGATCCGCGACTGCCAGCGGCTGGTGAACCAGGACCGCAACCATTTCGCCGCCTGCATGGTCGCGCTCGGCGACGCCGACGCCATGGTGACCGGCGTCACCCGTAATTTTTCGGTGGCGCTCGAAGACGTGCGGCGCGTCATCGATCCCAAGCCCGGCCATCGGGTGATCGGTATTTCGCTGGTGATTTCCCGCGGCCGCACGGTGCTGGTGGCCGACACCGCGGTAACCGAAATGCCCAAGGCACAGGATCTCGCCGAGATCGCCATCGAGGCCGCGGGCGTGGCGCGCCGTTTCGGCTACGAGCCGCGGCTGGCGATGCTGGCGTTCTCGACCTTCGGCCATCCGCCGGGCGAGCGCTCCGCGCATGTGATCGAGGCGGTGCGCATCCTCGATGGCAAGCGGGTGGATTTTGAATATGACGGCGAGATGGCTGCCGACGTGGCGCTCAATCCGGAGCTTGCCGCCACCTATCCGTTCAACCGCCTGTCCGGCCCGGCCAATGTGCTGGTGATGCCGGCGTTCCATTCGGCCTCGATCTCCACCAAGATGTTGCAGGAACTCGGCGGCGCGACCGTCATCGGTCCGCTGCTGGTCGGGCTCGACCGGCCGGTGCAGATCGTTCAGCTTGCGGCCAAGGACGCCCAGCTCGTCAACATGGCGGCGCTGGCCGCTTATAATGTGAGCGGCTGAGACCATTTCCTAGATTTGGGAGCTGATCATGAGCAAACGCGCACTTTCCGGCGTCATCGCCGCCGTTGCGACGCCGGTCGGCGAGGATGGCGCAGCCGACAGCAAGCGCGCCGTCAAGCTCGCGCGCTATCTGCTCGACAACGGCTGCGACGGCCTCAACGTGCTCGGCACCACCGGCGAGGCGACTTCGTTTTCGCTCGCCGAGCGCAAAGAGGTGATGAGCGCCTACAAGGCGGCCGGCCTGCCGCTCGATCGCCTGATGGTGGGCACCGGCGCTGCGGCGCTGGCCGACGCCATCGCCTTGACCCGGCACGCGGCCGAGCTGGGTTTTGCCGGCGCGCTGGTGCTGCCGCCATTTTATTACAAGGGTGTACCGGATGACGGGTTGGTCGCCTATATCGGCGCGCTGGTGGAAGCGACGAACGCGCGGACGATCCCGATCTATCTTTATCACTTCCCGTCGATGTCGGGGCTGCCGTGGCATGTGGCGCTGATCGGCCGCCTGCTGGAAAAATTCGGTAAGCGCATCGTGGGCTTGAAGGATTCCTCCGGCGACATGGCCTATGCGCGCGCGGCGGCGGCGATTTCGCCCACTTTCGACGTGTTTCCCTCAACCGAAGCGGCGTTGATCGAGGCGCGAGAGGGCGCTTTCGCCGGCTGCATCTCGGCCACCGCCAATCTCAATGCCGATCTGTGCGCGTTAGCCTGGCGCAAGGGCGATACGGCGGCACTCGATGCGGCCGTCACCATCCGCAAGCTGTTCGACGGCAAGGCGCTGGTCAGTGGAGTGAAAGCATTGCTTGCCCATATCCACGACGATGCGCAGCTTGCCCGGGTCAAACCGCCGCTTGCGCCGTTCCCGGCTGCCGATCGAGCCTCGGTCGTCGCCGGCCACGACGCAGTACGGGCAAAGCGGGTGGCTTAAAGGCCAAGGCGCGGCCGAGTGTTGGCGTTGACGGGTGCTTATAGCCTCACTATAAGCCGCACTTCTTTCCACTGATGGCTGCTCTAGGGGACTTAGGCCCCTGCGGGCGTTGCCGCGAACGAGAGGCTCATGGCCACCACAAGTTCCGCCAAAAAAGCCACGCGCAAGATCGCGCGCAAGACCGCCGTGAACAAGGTGCGGCGCACTCACTTGCATTCCTCCGTGCGCAAAGTCGAGGAGGCGATCGCCACCGGCGACCGCAAAGTGGCGTTGGCCGCGCTCAAGGACGCGGAACCGGTGATTATGCGCTCGGCACAGTACGGCGTGGTGCATCGGAACAACGCCAGCCGCAAAGTTTCCAGGCTCACGCACCGGGTCGCCAAGCTCGGCAAGTGAGGCGATGCGCTTCCCGCTGCCGGCCCGGCCTTCGCGCCGGGCTTTTTCATGGCGAATAGCCGACACATTCGAAAAAATTCATCCATTCGCTACCTTGAATCGTCATTGCGACCGCATTGCACGCGCGCTTGATGCAATTCCGTCACGGCGGCGTCACGACAATTTGGCATCGAGAACTCCGCCGGAGGCTTTCGCGCGCAGAGAAAATCCGCGCGCGTTTCGCGCCGGGGGTTACCCTGTCTTTTTGCTCATGAAAATATCTACGCCAATAACGACTTAACTGGATAGCGCGGGCGAGGACCCGATAATCCATATAATATGGGCACTTTCTGGAGGTACGGCGTCCAAAAAAATCACGCGGCGGCACGCGTGTAAAAATTGTCCCAAGAACAGAAAATCCGTGCTCTGATTCAACGTCTTGCTAATTAGTTTTCAACGGCGCCGTCATCACGCGCATGCGCACGCGCCACTGCGCCTGTGCCGCGAATGCGCGAAAGTCATTGCAGCCCTATGAAGCTTGTGTATTTTTGATTTCTATCCGGATTTCCGGGGGCTTCCAGTAAAAGGCCTATATGCAACTCATCGCCAGATGAGTGCGGGGAACCTTTGTCTGCCCGTCCCTGGAATTGCCTGATGCTTATGTGACGCGTTTCCGTCGCAGCGGTTGGTGAGTGGATTGAGTGGCGGTGTTGACGTTCGTGTTCCGGCGGCGAGAGCTGTCTCTGCGGAATTTTTCTATGCGAAAAAAAAATGAAGCCATCGGGCGCATGCCCGTAATGGATCGGGGGAACACTATGACTAAAGCGGGACATCTGTTGGCGCGCAGCGCCGCAGCCGGGTTCATACGGAACCGCCCTCCAAACAACGCTTGCCGTCTCGCGACCAAGTTCACGACAGGTATTCGAGGAGCCATG
The DNA here is from genome assembly GCA_945861895.1 of Rhizobium sp. Q54. Lineage (GTDB taxonomy): Bacteria > Pseudomonadota > Alphaproteobacteria > Rhizobiales > Xanthobacteraceae > Pseudolabrys. The sequence continues at coordinate 12,474 of CAMAWF010000022.1, read as the reverse complement.
CCGCCCCCGTGCGGCTGAAGCACGCCATCCTTGATCCCTGTCGATGTCGGCGACCGCCGGGCCCCGATGCTCCGCGGTGTGAGTGATCCAGCCAAATCGCATCGTCTTCGAGTGAGTGGTGTTGCGTCAGTCACGGCGCGTTGGCGGCCATGATCGGCCGTGCCGTTGAACCCCAGTCTGCTTCAACCAACGACCCGGATAAGAGACGAAAAAATGACAACCACCGATCAGGACCGCTGGTCACGGGTAAGGGGGCGCTTGCGCGCAGAAATCGGCGACGACGTCTACTCGAGCTGGTTCGCCCGCATGGAACTCGAAGCGTTGGAGGCCGATACCGTCCGCCTCTCGGTGCCCACCCGTTTCCTCAAGAGCTGGATTCAATCGCATTACACCGAGAAGGTGCTCGCCTGCTGGCAGGCTGAGGAAAGCAAGGTCGGCCGCATCGAACTCACCGTGCGCACCGCGGTGCTGCGCTCGGCCATCGCCAAGCCGAAGGCGCCCGATCTCATCGACCAGCGCGACGGGCATGGGCCGCGGCTCAACGGCGGCGACGCGCGCGGCAACATAACGATCGGCGACGCCGGCGGGCACGAAGCCCTCGGCGGCTCCCCGCTCGATCCGCGCCTCACCTTCGAGAGCTTCGTCGTCGGGCGCTCCAACACGCTGGCGCATGCGGCGGCCAGGCAGGTCGTGGCGGCCAAGCGCGGCGATCCGGTGATGTTCAATCCGCTCTACATCCACGCCGGCGTGGGCTTGGGAAAAACGCACCTGTTGCAAGCGACCACCTGGGCCGGCAATGCGATCGGCGAGCGCAAGGTGCTTTACCTCACCGCCGAGAAGTTCATGTACGGCTTCGTCTCAGCATTGCGCACGCAAACCGCTTTGGCGTTCAAGGAGGCGTTGCGCGGCATCGGCGTGCTGGTGATCGACGATCTGCAATTCCTGCAAGGCAAGTCGACGCAGGCCGAGTTCTGCCACACCCTTAATGCGCTCATCGATGCCGGCCGGCAGGTGGTCATCGCCTCCGACCGGCCGCCGTCCGATCTCGAAAGTCTCGACGACCGCGTGCGCTCGCGGCTCGCCGGCGGACTGGTGGTGGAGATGGGTTCGCTCGGCGAGGAGCTTCGCCTCGAAATCCTCAAATCCCGCGTCACCGCGGCAAGGCTGCATCATCCCGGCTTCGACGTGCCGATGGCGGTGCTCAACTACATCGCCAAGACCGTGACCCATAACGGCCGCGATCTCGAAGGCGCGCTCAACCGCCTGCTCGCGCACAACAAGCTGACCGGCCATCAGGTGACCATGGAAATGGCGGAGCGCGAAGTGCGCGACCTGATCCGCCCGCAGGAGCCCAAACGGGTCAAGATCGAGGACATCCAGCGGGTGGTGGCGCGGCAATATAATGTCAGCCGCTCGGATCTGCTGTCCTCGCGGCGGACCGCCAATGTGGTGCGGCCGCGGCAGGTGGCGATGTATCTGGCGAAAACGCTCACTCTGCGCTCGCTGCCGGAGATCGGACGGCGGTTCGGCGGACGCGACCACACCACCGTGCTGCATGCCGTGCGCAAGATCGAAGGCCTCGTCGGCAACGACATTGCGCTCGCCGAGGAGATCGAAATTCTCAAGCGCCAGCTGCAGGATTGAAAGCGCAAAGGCAAGGTTTTCACGTCAAACCGGCGCTGTGGATGGCCGGGAGGAAAGCGGCTTTGTATCTCCCGGCCCTTGCGAAAATCCCGCAGCCGCGCCACTTTCTTTGCCCGGTCGAAGTCCCGGCCGGCTTGCCATCGCGCCACTCTCTGGTTTTTGAGGGGCCGCAGCGAGCTTCCCGATGAAGATTACCGTCGAACGCGCCGAATTGTTGAAGTCGCTGGGCCACGTGCATCGCGTGGTCGAGCGGCGCAACACCATTCCGATCCTCGCCAATGTGCTGATCAAGGCCGACCGCTCGAAGCTCAGCTTCAAGGCGACCGATCTCGACCTCGAAGTGATCGAGACCATCGCGGCGGAGGTCTCGTCCGGCGGCTCCACCACCGTGCCCGCGCACATGTTCTACGAGATCGTGCGCAAACTGCCGGAAGGCGCGCAGATCGTGATCGAAGGCTCCGGCGACCGCGCGGGGCTCTCGATCCGCGCCGGGCGTTCGCGCTTTACCTTGCAGACGCTGCCGGAGAGCGACTTCCCCGATTTGGCCGCCGGCGAGATGAGCCATTCGTTCAAGCTCGCCTCCGCCGACCTCAAGCGGCTGATCGACAAGACCCAGTTTGCGATCTCCACCGAAGAGACGCGCTACTATCTCAACGGCATCTATTTGCACACCGCCGGCTCCGGCAAGAATGCCACGCTGCGCGCGGTCGCGACCGACGGCCACCGGCTCGCGCAAGTCGATCTGCCGGTGCCGCAAGGCGCCGCCGGCATGCCGGGCATCATCGTGCCGCGCAAGACCGTGGGCGAAGTGCAGCGTCTGATCGAGGACAGCGAAGGCGAGGTCGCGATCGAGGTGTCGGCGGGAAAAATACGTTTCACGCTCGGCGGCGTGGTGCTCACCTCCAAGCTGATCGACGGCACCTTCCCCGACTATGGCCGCGTGATCCCGGCCGGCAACGACAAGGAGCTGATCGTCGACAAGAAGGATTTCGAGGCGGCGGTCGACCGCGTCTCGACGGTGTCGAGCGAGCGCGGGCGAGCGGTCAAGCTGGCGATTGCCGGCGGGCGGCTGGTGCTCTCGGTGACCAATCCGGATTCCGGCAGCGCGACGGAAGAACTCGAAGTCGAATACGCCTCCGACCCGATCGATATCGGCTTTAATTCCCGCTATCTGCTCGACATCGCGGCCCAGATCGAGGGCGAGGTGGCGGTGCTCAAGCTCGCCGATCCCGGCTCGCCGACGCTGATCCAGGACAAGGACGCCAAGGGCGCGCTCTATGTGCTGATGCCGATGCGGGTTTAGCAGGCGGCAGGAGTCAGTTATCAGTCATCAGAAACCTGCTTTCCGGCCGCTGACGACTGACACCTGATTCCGGGCATGACCCAAATCCGCCGCCTGACGCTGACGACTTTCCGCAGCTACCACGCGGCGCAGATCGACGTGCCGCAAGCCGGTGCGGTCGTGTTGCTCGGGCAAAACGGCGCCGGCAAAACCAATCTGATCGAGGCGATTTCATTTCTCGCGCCCGGACGCGGATTGCGCCGCGCCACGCTCGAGGAGGTCGCCTTCGCCGAAGGCGACGGCTCATGGGCAATCTCGGCCGAAGTCGAAGGCATGCTGGGGCTCGCCACGCTCGGCACCGGCATCGAACCGCCCGCGGGCGAGGACGCCGCTTCGCCGCGCAAATGCCGGATCGACCGCGAAAGCGTCGGCTCGGCGGCGGCGTTCGCCGATCATCTGCGCGTGGTCTGGCTCACCCCCGCCATGGACACGCTGTTCAACGGACCGGCCTCGGAGCGCCGCCGCTTTCTCGACCGCCTGGTGCTGGCGGTGGATGCCGAACACTCCAGCCGGGTGTCGGCGCTGGAGCGCGCGTTGCGTTCGCGCAACCGGCTGTTGGAAACCCCGCAGCCGGATAGCCATTGGCTCGACGCCATCGAACACGAAACGGCGGAACTGGCGGTCGCGGTCGCCGCTTTGCGCAGCGAAACGGTGCGCCGGCTGCAAGGCGCGCTCGAGGCCGGCAGGAACGCGAATACGGTCTTCCCCTTGGCCGAGATCGCGCTCGAAGGCTGGATGGAAAAATTCCTGCCCGACCATGCCGCCGTCGAAGTCGAGGATCGCTATCGCGGCGTCTTGCGCGAGAACCGCGCGCGCGATGCCGCCGCCGGCCGCACGCTCGACGGACCGCATCTGTCCGATCTCGCGGTGCGCCACGCCGGCAAAGGCATCGCGGCGGCGGACGCCTCCACCGGCGAGCAGAAGGCGCTGCTGATCCGGCTGGTGCTCGCCCATGCCGGCCTGCTCGCGGAGATGACCGGATCGGCGCCCATCCTGCTGCTCGACGAGGTGGTGGCGCATCTCGATCCCGAACGCCGCGCGGCGCTCTATGACGCGCTCGCCGCGCTCGGCGGCCAGGTCTGGATGACCGGCGCCGACCCCGCCGCCTTCGGCGACATCGCCGGCCGCGCGCAGGTGTTCGAAGTGAGCCCCGGGCGGGTGGAACGGCGCGCCTCGCCCGGTGGCTGATTCGGGGTGCGATTGTGGCCGGGCAGGAGATGAAAATCCGGCTGTTTTTCCCAGCTCAATATCTTTGAAAAATACCGCTAAATCAACATATTAGCCTTGCCACTTTGCGCTGTACGACGCTGTTTTTTCGTGTCACACCAAACCGCTTTTCAGCGCCACATCCGTCCATTGATTCGAAAGTTTTGGCATGGCCGAACCCGTACAAAAATTGCCGCGCAAACCGTCGGATTACGACGCGGAATCGATCAAGGTTCTCAAGGGCCTCGATGCCGTGCGCAAGCGGCCGGGCATGTATATCGGCGATACCGACGACGGCTCCGGCCTGCACCACATGGTCTACGAGGTCGTCGACAACGCGATCGACGAGGCGCTCGCCGGCCACGCCAGGGAAGTCTCCGTCACGCTCAATCCCGACGGTTCGGTGACGGTGCGCGACGACGGCCGCGGCATTCCGACCGACATCCACAAAGGCGAAGGCGTCTCGGCGGCCGAAGTCATCATGACCCAGCTGCATGCCGGCGGTAAATTCGACCAGAATTCCTACAAAGTGTCCGGCGGCCTGCACGGCGTCGGCGTCTCCGTCGTCAATGCGCTCTCCAGCTGGCTCAAGCTGACGATCTGGCGCGACGGCAAAGAACATTTCATGGAGTTCAAGGACGGCGTGGCGGTCAAGCCGCTCAAGGCCGTGGGCAAGGCCGAGAGCAAACAGGGAACCGAGGTCACGTTCCACGCCAGTCCCAAGACTTTCACCATGCTCGAATACGATTTCGCTACGCTCGAACATCGCCTGCGCGAACTCGCGTTCCTCAATTCCGGCGTGCTGATCGTGCTCTCCGACATGCGCCACGCGGTCGAGAAGCGCGAGGAGATGCGTTACGAGGGTGGCGTCGAGGCGTTCGTGAAATATCTCGACCGCAACAAGACGCCGCTGATCCCCGCCCCGATCATGATCAAGGCCGAGCGCGAAGGCCTCACGGTGGAAGCAGCGCTGTGGTGGAACGACGGCTACCACGAGAGCGTGCTGTGCTTCACCAACAACATTCCGCAGCGCGACGGCGGCACGCATCTGGCCGGCTTCCGCGGCGCGCTCACCCGCCAGATCACCGGCTATGCGGAAACCGCCGGCTCCTCACGCAAGGAAAAAGTGGCGCTCACCGGCGACGATTGCCGCGAGGGGCTCACCGCCGTGCTCTCCTGCAAGGTGCCGGATCCGAAATTTTCCTCCCAGACCAAGGACAAGCTGGTGTCCTCGGAAGTGCGGCCGGTGGTCGAGAACGTCATCAACCAGGCGCTGCAGGACTGGTTCGAGATTCATCCCTCGGAAGCCAAAGCCATCGTCGGCAAGGTGGTGGAAGCCGCCGCCGCGCGTGAAGCCGCGCGCAAGGCCCGCGAATTGACCAGGCGCAAGGGCGCGCTCGATATCTCTTCATTGCCCGGCAAGCTCGCCGACTGCCAGGAGCGCGATCCGGCAAAGTCCGAACTGTTCATCGTCGAGGGCGATTCCGCCGGCGGCTCCGCCAAGCAGGGGCGCAACCGCGAGTTCCAGGCCGTGCTGCCGCTGCGCGGAAAAATCCTCAACGTCGAGCGCGCGCGCTTCGACAAGATGCTGGGCAGCCAGGAAATCGGAACGCTGATCACCGCGCTCGGCACCGGCATCGGACGCGAGGAATTCAACGTCGACAAATTACGCTACCACAAGATCATCATCATGACCGACGCCGATGTGGACGGCTCCCACATCCGCACTTTGTTGCTGACGTTCTTCTTCCGCCAGATGCCGGCGCTGATCGAACGCGGCCACCTCTATATCGCGCAGCCGCCGCTGTACAAAATATCGCGCGGCAAATCCGAGCAATATCTCAAGGACGAGCGCGCGCTCGAGGATTACCTGATCGCCACCGGCATCGAGGAAGCCGTGCTGCGGCTTTCCAGCGGCGAAGAGCTCGCCGGCAACGATCTGCACAAGCTGGTCGAGGAGGCGCGCTCGATCCGCAACCTGCTGGGCGGATTGCACAGCCGCTATAACCGCAAGGTGGTCGAGCAGGCCTCGATCGCCGGCGTGCTGCGGCCGGAAGTCACCGGCGACCCCAAGGCCGCGAAAGCGGCGGCCGAATACATCGCCAAGCGCATGGATGCGCTGGCGGACGAAACCGAGCGCGGCTGGGTCGGGATTTTCGGCGAAGCTGGCTTCAAATTCGAGCGCACCGTGCGCGGCGTGAAGGAAGTCGCGATCATCGACCAGGCGCTGCTGGCGTCCGCCGATGCGCGCAAGCTCGACGAGTTCGCGCCCTCGCTGCAATTGACCTACCCACGCCCGACGCCGCCGGCGGTGCTGCGCCGCAAGGACGAGGAAATCCCGATCCACGGGCCGGTTGGCCTGTTCGAGGCGCTCACCGGCGCCGGACGCAAGGGCATTTCGCTGCAACGCTATAAAGGCTTAGGCGAAATGAACCCCAGCCAATTGTGGGAGACCACGCTCGACGTCAATGAGCGCTCGCTGCTGCAAGTGAAGATCAAGGAGGTCGACGAGGCCGACGACATTTTCACCAAGCTGATGGGCGAACTGGTCGAACCGCGCCGCGATTTTATTCAGGACAACGCGCTGCACGCGAGCGTGGACGTCTAAGCGTCCGGCGACGCTTCAAAACAAATCGAGATATTCCTTCTGCTCCCAGTCGGTGGCTTCCGGCTGGTCGGGCGCCTCGGCGCGGAAACGCGCGATCTCGGCGTCCTTGATGCGCGCGAAATAATCGATGAAGCCCTTACCTAAACCGTCGTGGAAGCATTCATCCGCGCGCAGCGCCGCCAGCGCTTCGGACAAATTCTTCGGCAGCAATTCGGCGTCGGTTTCATACGGCGTATCGGCCGAAGGTCCGGGATCGAGCCTGCGCGCGATACCATCGAGCCCGGCATAAATCTGCGAGGCGAAGTAGAGATAGGGATTGGCCGCCGGCTCGCCGACGCGGTTTTCCAGATGCGTCGCGGCGTCACCCGGCTGTCCCATCACCCGCAGCATCGCGCCGCGGTTGTCGCGCGACCAGTTCGCGCGGTCAGGCGCCAGCGTATAAGGCCGGTAGCGCTTGTAGCCGTTGACGGTCGGCGTGGTGAAGGCCGCGGCCGCGCGCGCGTGCGCTAGCAATCCGCCAAGATAGGCTTTACCCAGCGGCGAGAGCGCGTCCTTGCCGCTCGCGACGAACGCGTTCTTTCTCGACTTTCGCTCCACCAGCGATTGATGCAAATGCCAGCCGCTCGACATCACATTGGGAAAAGCGGGGCGGCACATGAAGCTGGCGAGATAGCCATGCCGGCGCGCGATCTGTTTCACGCCTGAGCGAAACAGGATCATGCTATCGGCCGCCGCCAATCCGGCTTGCGGCCGGAAGGTGAATTCGCACTGGCTCGGCCCCAGTTCCACTTCAAGCGAGCGCAGCGGCAGGCCGAGCGCGACGATCCCGCGCCGCAGAATTTCGAGAATCGGATCGATGCGGTCGAAGCGCGATTCGGTGAGATATTGATAGCCTTGGCTGATGAAGCTCACTTCAGGCGCCGCCGGCGGCCAGGTGGCGTCGGCCGGGGCAAGCCGCGGGTTTTCGACCTTGAACAGATGAAATTCGACTTCCAGCCCGGCGAGAAAGTCGTAGCCGGCCGCGGCGAGCCGCGCGAGCGCCTGACGGCAGATCGCGCGGGTGGAAAACGGCACTGGCTTGCCGTTGCTGAAATAAATATCGCACAGCAGCCAGCCGGTATTGCTCGCCCAGGGCAGCACGCGGAACGTCGCGGGATCGGCGACCATGACAAAATCGGCGCCGCCTTGCATTTCCGCCATGCCGAAGCCGCCGCCAGGGGTGAACACCGGGAAGGCGCTGATGTGCGCGGTGTCCTTGACCAGCAGCGTCGTGGTCATGTTCACACCGCCGCGCAGCGCCGCGATGGCGTCGTCCGCCAGCAAGGTCTTGCCGCGCAACACGCCGTGCTGGTCGGCGAATGAAAAGCGCACGACTTCGAGCTTCTGCCGCTTGATCGACTTGGCGAGCGCATCCGCCGCTTTGGCTTGCGCTGCGCTCCACAACCCGTGGCGCGCGACGAAGCTTAAGGCGGATTTACGCGAACGCGGGGGCATGATTCAGACGCCGTCATTCCGGGGCGTCGCGAAGCGGCGAGCCCGGAATCCATAATCACAGACAGGGGTTATGGATTCCGGGTTCACGCCTTCGGCGCGCCCCGGAATGACAAGACCCTCAATGCCCATTGGCCCAGGCCGCGGCCTTGCGCTTGCTCGCGTCGGTTTTCTGCCAGTAGCCCTGCCAATCCGCGGTCGGTCCGATGCCGTCGATGGCGGCAGGCCCCGTGATCTTCGGCGCGGACTTTGCATCCAGCACCATCAGCGGCCGCTCGCCGCTGCCGGTCTGCGCGATGGCTTCGCGCAACAGGCGGCGATAGGTGTTGATCGCCTTGTCGGACTGGCCGAGATGTTCCCGCGTGCGATCCTGGATCGTGCCCATCGATTCGCAGGCCCACTGGTCGTGCACGTTGATGTCGGCGCCCATGCCGGTATAGGTCTCGTGCTCCTGCTCGTGCGGATCGAAGCCGTAATTGTTGCTTTTGTTTTTGCGCGGCACGTAGTCCGGCAATTCGTAAAGTTCAAGCCGCTGGCGCCGCATCTCGTCCTTGTTCACGGGCGCACCGAAGCTGGTGAAAATCGCGTACCAGTAATGCTTGCCGTCGTCGACCGGCACGTGCCACTGCGTGATCGTCATCTCGCGGCTCATCGGGATGATGAACGCGTTGGGGAACATCAAATTCGTGACGCGCACGTGGGTGTTCGTGTCGCTGATCTCGCGCAGCGTGATGACGCGCATGCCGTAATCGGTCGGCTCAACTTCGATGCGCGGCCGGGCGTGCTCGCGCATGATCCTGGTCATCGGCATGTCGGAGTCGATCGAAGTGTCGCGGAACAATTTGCCGTAGCCCTGGTTCGGGTCCTCGTCGTGAAAAAAGCGATGCAGAAACGAAGTGTGCACCGGATCGATGCCGACTTCGAGCGATTGCAGCCAGTTGCAATCGATCATGCCCTTGAACGCGAATGTGTGCGTGCCAGGCGCGACGAAACAATCGAAATGCGGAAACTCCGGCGGTTCGCCCGAGCCCATATAAGCGAACAGGATTCCGCTGCGCTCCACCACCGGATAGGCCTTCTGCCTGATGTTGGCGCAGAGCTTGCTGCCGTCCGGCTCCGCCGGCGTCTGCAAACATTGGCCTTTGGTGTCGAACAGCCAGCCGTGGAAAGCGCAGCGCAAGCCGCCGTCTTCCAGCCGGCCATAAGCCAAATCCGTGCCGCGATGCGGGCAGCTGCGGCCCAATAGCCCGTAGCGGCCCTTATCGTCCTTGAAGATGACGAGGTCCTCACCGAGCAGGCGCACCGGCTTGATCGGCCGGTTGCCGGAAAGCTCATCCACCAGCGCGGCCGGCTGCCAATAGCACCGCATCAATTTTCCGGCCGGCGTTCCGGGCCCTACCCGCGTGATCAGATCGTTCTGTTCCTGGCTCAACATGATCCGGCAGTCCCTCAAGCTTCCGCGTTGGAACAGCTTTTATAGGATAATCGACGCTCTGGCACGCGCGGCTTGTTTCTGCCGTCCGGCCAATATGATGATGATGATGATGCCAAATGGCGCCACATCGGCCGATCCGTCGCCGGAAATGGACTTAGCTGGGGTTGCCGCTCGCCCAATCCGCCGCCGTGCGCCGGCGCCAGAAATTCTGCCGCAAGCCCATCAGCCGCCGCGCCGTCGTCTTTGCCTCCGCCCGGCTCGCCGCGGCGCAGGTGCGATATTCCAGTTCGCCGACGCGCGGGGTGGCGGTATCGCGGCGGAACAGGCGCGCCCAGGATCCGGCGCCACTGTCGAGCTTCAATTCGCAAATGGCATTGGCGACGTTGGCCGAATGGCCAAAGGCGATCAGGCTGCCGGTGTCAGTGTGGCGGACTTCGTAGACGCCCGGACCGATCGGCGCCTCGATATGGTCGCCGCTCTGCGCGTTGGGAAAACGCTTCCAGCTGCTCCAGGACTTTACCATCGCAGAACCTTCAATCGGCGCGGTCGCGAACGATTTTGCATGAAAAACACGGCGCCAGGACAGTGACAATCGGGTGAATAGCCAACTCAACGCGGCGCAACGCAATATATGGCGGCCTGTTCCCGAGCTATCCACAGATTCCGTTAAGAGCAAGCGGCTATCGATCGATTTTTACTAAAGTCGGCCATCACCGCCAATTTGCGGTTGTGTGTCTAGCGTCCCGGCATCACCAGCACCTTCGGCTTGGACGGCAGACTGGTCTTGGAGATGAGGACCGAAGGGACCTCGGCCATCTCCACCTCCCAGTCCTTGCTCAACCGCTGCAAGAAGCGATCGAGCGTGTAGGCGCTGAAATAATGCATCGGGATCATCAGCGGCGCCTTGAGCCCTTGCAGCACCTCGATCATGCCTTCGAGATCGAGCGTCGCGCCGCCATCCACCGGCACCATCACCACATCGATGCGGCCGATCTCGTTGAGCTGCGCCTGCGTCAAGGTGTGATGCAGATGGCCGAGATGGGCGATGCAGAGATTGGCGATCTCGTAGATGAAGATGGAATTGCCGTGCCGCTCGGTGCCGCCGCCGCCCCAATCGCGAATATTGGTCGGCACATTGCGCACGCGCACGTCCTGTACCTGCAGGTCATGCCGCGCCGGCTGCTGATTCTCGGACCAGCCGCGCAGCACATGCTTGATGCCGGGATCGGGCCGGTCGGTGAAATGCGAGCTATGGGCGTGATTCATGGTGACGATGTCGGGCACCACCGCCGGCTTGACATAATCGTTGTAGTCGGTGGCGATGCGCACCAGCTTCGGGCTCTCGATCAGAAAGGTCGAATGGCCGGCATAGGTGATGCGGACCTGATCGGCGGCAAGTGCCGCGAGCCGCAAGGCTACAGGAATGGCGCGCGGCGTGCGCGATGCCACCAGGCCGGGGCAGTTTTCCATCATTTCCGGCTTTGCCGGCGAGGGAGCTGCGCGTTGCGCCAGCGCGCCGTCCGTGCCCGCCGCAGCCGCCACGCACACAATTGCGATTTTCAAAAAATAACCGGGCTTCGCCATGTCGCCTCCCGTGCGGACCGGGAGCGAATCTGCCACGGTTTTGAGCGGCAAACCACTGGGCTGCGCGAAACGGCAAACGGCGCCCGCAGGCGTCGCTGTTATCGGCCTCTGAAGCGGTTGCGGCCGAAATACCGGCGTTAATAGACCGGCCGCATGCGCATCGAGGTGATGATGCCCTTCGGGGTGACCACGATCCAGCGGCCGTCCTGGCGCTTGATGGATTCAACCCGCCCAAGCCCCGGCAGCGGCGCGCCGGGAACCACCTGGTAAATCTCGCCGTGGCCTTCGACCAGGACAATTCCGTCGCGCGCTTCGCGCACGATCCATCCTTGCACGATGGCGGGTTTTGCCGGCTCCGCGGTTTCTCCCGGCGCCGGGCGCGGCAGCGGAATCGAACCGGTGGTGTCGGACGGCGCGGACGCAGGGCGCGCGGCACGCTCGAACCGGTCGGTGATCTTGGCGATCTGCGTGCTGGCGTTGCGGTTCGCGCTCTCGATATTCGTCTTCAGCGTCGCGATCTGCGCCGTCAACTGCGCGATCTGTTTTTTCGTGGCCTGCTGCTCGGCGATGGCCGCGCCGTCCGGCTTGGCGGCAGGCGGCGAGCCGAAATTATTGCCGGCGAATGAGCCGATGACCGCGCCGATGCCGGTGGCGAGCAGCACGGTTGCCGCCAGCAGGCTGCGCCGCTTGGCGCGGCGCGAGAGCGCGAGCGCCGGAATGACCGGTATGCTCATTGCCGATTTGCGCGCCGCCGGAGCGGCCGCAGTATCCGGCGCGGGCGCGGGAATGTCCGCGGCCGGCTCGCGTTGCGGGCTCTCGATCTGCGGCGCGAGCGGCGGCGACTCCACATGCGCCATTTCGCTCTTGATGTTGACCGCGGCCGGATCGCTCGCCGGCACGCCGCTGCTTGCCGGCTCGGTGTCTTTGCGCTCGGACATGACACTATCCCCAAATGGCGTTCACCAATCGGTAACCATGTTTTGGTTACCAACCGGTTACCGTTTGGGAATTTTGCCTAGAGCGGGATGATATCAGGTCGGCGCGTATCCTGCGTTTTTGAAGTAGCTGGCGCATTCCTGCTGAGTGAAGGCGACGAGAAGTTCACCGATTGCGGCGCAGACGGTTTCGACGGTGCGCGCTGCGGCCTTGCGCAGCAGGTGCTTG
>CAMAWF010000021.1 GCA_945861895.1 Rhizobium sp. Q54 | reverse complement strand
CCGATGATCAAGATCACCAACATCGTGGCGCTGCTGTTGCTGGCGGTGTTGGCGCACTGAGTGTGGGGATAAGGCAAACGAAGGGCTCGCGGAGCGATCCGCGGGCCCTTCATCGTCAGACAATCGCGGATAATGACCGACTAGAGTCTGATCCGATGAGATTGAATCGGATCAGACTCTAGATTCCTTGGTTTGTCGCGCAATCTTGCGGCGAACCGGTTTCCACTTAGCCGGATTGCGCTCTAACGGCCCATCATCTTGAAGAGCAAGGTCAGATAATTGAAATCTTCGCCGCCGGTCTGCGTCGTGCGGCTGACAAAGTCGAAAACCTTGCCATCCTTCATGCCGTAATTCGCCAGCCGCTCGACCTTGCGGCTCTTGTCGAAATAGACCGCGACCACGCGCTGGTCGACCACGTTGTAAGGCATGAACGCGGCTTTGCGTTCGGCTGTCTGCGAGATGTAATAGAACGCTTCTCCGCTCACGGTGGCGACTGTGGAGGGCGTACCCAGCACGATCAGCACCTGTTCCTGCGAGGCGCCGATTGGAAGCTGCTCTAACGCGCCTTCCGGCAGCACATAGCCGCGTTGATAGTTTTCGGTGAAATTGGTCACACCGCAGCCGGCGAGCGCGAGGCCAAATGCGAGGGCAAGGACTACGGCCTTGCGCGCGGCGCGCGGGCGCGGGACTGCGAAAACGGGCTGTACAGGCGGCATATTCATTTTCGGTCTTGCATCGGCAGGCAGGTTGACGTACCGGGCGGCAAAGCCGCGCACAGACGAACACTTACCCGATGAAATTACCCCCATTTCGCCGCGATCCGCGGCCGGACAGCATCGCCAGCCTGTATGGCATGATCGTGGCGCAGGCGCGATTGCCGTGCTTCTACCGCGATTATGCGGTTCCGGACACGGTTAATGGGCGTTTTGAGCTGATCGTGCTGCATCTGGCGCTGTTCCTGCGCCGCCTAAAGGGCGAGAGCGAGAAAATACGTGCGCTCGGGCAGGGCATTTTCGATCGGTTCTGTGGCGACATGGATGATAATCTGCGCGAAATCGGCATCGGCGACCTTGCCATCCCGAAGGAAATGCGCCGGATCGGCGATGCCTTCTACGGGCGCGCGCAGGCCTATGAAGCCGCGCTGGCGAGCATGGATGAGCGCGCTCTGATAGCGGCGGTGGCGCGCAACATATTCGACAATGCAAGTACGCCGCCGGCCGGCGCGGGAGCGCTCGCGGCATATGTGCAGGCAGCAGTAAATCACCTTACGCTTCAGGCGGATGAGGCCTTCATCCGGGGTGAATTGAGTTTCCCCGATCCCGCCGGCATTGCGGCCCCTGCGGCGATTTCGTGAGACGCATACGATGGCAAAATCCGAACGTCCCTGGAACGTGCCGGTTGCAATCGACGATATTCCCGACGAAGGACGAAATTTCGATCTTTCGGCCGGCGAGGAAGTGCGCGCGGCCTTGGCCAAGCTTGCGGGCGTACGATCGATCGACCGGCTGAGTTCTGCGTTGGTCGTGAGCAGATATCGCGGTGGTCTGCACGTGGTCGGACAAGTTTCGGCGCTGGTCGGGCAAACATGCGTCGTCACCCTGGAGCCGATCAGCAACGCGATCGAGGAAGCCATCGATCTGGTCTTTATCCCCGCGGCGAGCACGGACGGCGATGAATCCGTTTTCACAAAACCGGGCAGGGGCAGGCAGGAGCCGCCGGAGCCGCTGGTCGGCGGCGCGGTCGACCTCGGCGCGGTGGCGAGTGAATTCCTGATGGTGAGCATCGATCCTTATCCGCGCAAAGCCAACGTCGAATTCGCGCCGGCGCAACTTGGCACTGCGGAGCAAGACGTCGCTTCCAACCCGTTTGCGGCCCTGGAAGCCCTCAAAAAGAGTCAAAAAGCGGACAAAAGCTGACAGTGCGAGCCCTTTCGACCCCTGTTCTTTCCCCCTGCCGACCGGCTATTGTCGCGCCGGGTCGTCGTTCCCGAAGGACCGCGCTTTCGGCGCCCAAGCGAACGCCGCCGAGATCGATCCATGGCTCATAAAGTCCGTATCGCGCTTGACGCCATGGGGGGTGACCACGGGCCGTCCGTGATCGTGCCCGGCGCCGAGATATCGCTGATCCGCCATCCCGACACCGAATTCGTGCTGTTCGGCGACAGCGCGGTGGTGGCGCCACTGCTCGATGCCCATCCCAAGCTCAAGGCCAGCGCCCGCCTGGTGCACACCGACATCGCCATCAAGATGGACGACAAGCCGAGCCAGGCGCTGCGTCATGGCCGCTGGAAATCGTCGATGTGGCTTGCGCTCGACGCGGTGAAGAAAGGCGAAGCGGACGTCGCGGTCTCGGCCGGCAACACCGGCGCGCTGATGGCGATGGCGCGCTTCAATCTCAAGATGCTCAAAGGCATCGAGCGTCCGGCGATCGCGGCGCTGTGGCCGACACTTAGAGGCGAGTCCGTCGTGCTCGATGTCGGCGCCACCATCGGCGCCGATGCCAAACATCTGGTCGATCTTGCCGCCATGGGAAGCGCGATGGCGCAGGTGCTGTTCGATCTCGACCGGCCAACCGTCGGCCTGCTCAATATCGGCGTCGAGGAGGTCAAGGGACTGGAACAAGTACGCGAGGCCGGCACCATTCTGCGCCAGGTGCCGCTGCCGCATTTCGAGTATGTCGGTTTCGTCGAAGGCGACGATATCGGCAAGGGCACCGTCGATGTCGTCGTCACCGAAGGCTTTGCCGGCAATATCGCGCTCAAGTCCGCCGAAGGCACCGCGCGCCAGATCGGCGAATATCTCAAGCGCGGCATGAGCCGGACGTGGCGCGCGAAGATCGGTTATCTGTTCGCGCGTGAAGCGTTCCGTGCGCTGCGCGAGAAGATGGACCCAAGCAGGTCCAATGGCGGCGTCTTTCTCGGTCTCAACGGCATCGTCATCAAGAGCCATGGCGGCTCCGACGCGCTCGGTTTCGCGTCCGCGGTCGATATCGGCTACGACATGGTGCGCTACGACCTGCTGGCCAAGATCAACAAGACGCTTGTGCGCGAGGTTTCCGCCGCGCCGCTCGACCGTGCGGCCGTCGGAGCGACCTCGTGACTGTGACCCGTTCGGTTGTCCTCGGCTGCGGGGCCTACCTGCCGGAACGCGCTCTCGGCAATGCCGAGCTCGCACGCACGGTCGATAGCTCCGACGAATGGATCGTGCAGCGGACCGGCATCCGCCAAAGGCATATTGCCGCCTCCGGAGAGATGACCTCGCATCTGGCGATCAATGCCGCCCGCGCCGCGCTCGCCGATGCCGGGGTCGATGCGCAATCGATCGACCTTATCGTGCTCGCCACCTCGACCCCGGACCAGACTTTTCCGGCCAGCGCGGTATCGGTGCAGGCCGCC
Source organism: Rhizobium sp. Q54 (assembly GCA_945861895.1). Lineage (GTDB taxonomy): Bacteria > Pseudomonadota > Alphaproteobacteria > Rhizobiales > Xanthobacteraceae > Pseudolabrys. The sequence continues at coordinate 40,855 of CAMAWF010000021.1, read as the reverse complement.
CTCGGCATCAACCACGGCGCGGCCTTCGATCTACAGGCGGTGTGCTCGGGTTTTGTCTACGCGCTCGCCACCGTCGATGGCCTGCTGCGTGCGGGCAACGCCAAACGCGCGCTGGTGATCGGCGCGGAAACGTTTTCACGCATCCTCGATTGGACCGATCGCGGCACCTGCGTGCTGTTCGGCGACGGCGCCGGTGCGCTCGTCGTCGAGGCGCAGCAGCAGCCCGGCGCGCGCGAGGATCGCGGCCTCCTTACCACGCATCTTCGCTCGGACGGACGGCACAAGGCGAAGCTCTATGTCGACGGCGGTCCGTCCTCGACCGGCACGGTTGGGCATTTGCGGATGGAAGGGCGCGCCGTTTTCAAGCACGCGGTGGCCATGATCACCGACGTGATCGAGGATGCTTTCAAGGCCACCGGCTATACGGCGGACGACATCGACTGGTTCGTGCCGCACCAGGCCAACAAGCGCATCATCGACGACAGCGCTCATAAGCTCGGCATCGCGCCGGAAAAGGTGGTCGTCACCGTGGATCGTCATGGCAACACCTCGGCGGCTTCGATCCCGCTCGCGCTCGACGTCGCGATCAGGGACGGGCGCATCAAGCCGGGCGACCTGGTGCTGCTGGAAGCCATGGGCGGGGGCTTCACCTGGGGCTCGGCCCTCGTTCGCTGGTGAGTGGGCCGTCATGCAACTTCGTCCGCGCCCCCGTTGACCCTGCCGGTTCAAGTGAATATCGTCGATAATTCAGCAGGATATCTTCGCCGGGAGCGGGGCAGTCGATGACCGGAAAAACAGTAACGCGTGCGGACCTGTGCGAAGCGGTCTATCAAAAGGTTGGGCTCTCGCGCACAGAATCGGCTTCTCTCGTTGAACTGGTTTTGAAGGAGATCACCGATTGTCTGGAGCGCGGGGAAACCGTGAAGCTCTCGTCGTTCGGCTCCTTCGTGGTGCGAAAAAAAGGCCAGCGTATCGGCCGCAATCCCAAGACCGGCAAGGAAGTGCCGATCTCACCCAGCCGGGTGATGGTGTTCAAGCCCTCGGCGATCCTCAAGCATCGTATCAACGGCGGCAGCGAGCACCCGTAAGCGAAAGTCGCGCGCGGCCGCAAGGAGAAGGCAGCTTTGGATAACAAGGCGCCGGATGCATTTCGCACCATCAGCGAGGTCGCCGACGATCTCGACGTTCCCCAGCATGTGCTGCGCTTTTGGGAAAGCCGCTTTCGCGAGATCAAGCCGATGAAGCGCGGCGGCGGCCGCCGCTATTACCGGCCCGACGATGTAGATCTCCTGCGTGGCATTCGCCATTTGCTCTACGGCGAGGGCTACACCATCCGCGGCGTCCAGCGCATCCTGCGCGAGCAGGGGCCCAAATTCGTCCAAGCGGTGTGGCAACAGGGCGCGCCGCAGCCGCCGCACCGCGCCTCGGAGGACGAGGAGTTCGCCGCGGACGCAACAGCGCTTCCCGCCGGGGGCGATACCGGGCGCGGCCTTTTAGGCCGGCTGCCTTCCCTTATTGGCCGCGATCTGAGCGATGACGAAAGCGAGCCTGCCGGCAGGCGCGAGCCGCCGATGCAAGGCGCGCCAGTGCCGCGCATCGAGCCGTCCGATCGCAGCTCGCATGTTGGCGGTACACAAGCGGCACCGGCGCCCGTGGCGCGTGTAGCGTTGCCTGCGGAGCGTACAAGCGAGGTTGGTCCGGGCAGAGGTTTGCCGCGCGAAGATTTACGCAAATTGCAGGCGGCGCTGCATGAACTCAACGAATGCCGCCGGATTGCCGATATGGCGCTCGGCAGCAGCCGCTAAGTTCGCGATCAGTCTTAAAGCGGACTTTCAAAAAATTCACCCGCGATTGAACTAAGCGCCTGTCAGCGCCCGACAAAAAATGTGTACAATCATGCCGCCGGTTCGATCCGGCAGGTAGCAGGTGTTGGATGAGGCGGGCGGCAGCCGTTGCGGTTTTGTTGGTCGCATTCATTGTCGCGCTGCCGCACGCGGCGGTGGCGCAGGGGCCAGTTCCGCCAGTTGTCACGACCACGCTCGTCAGTCGTAGCGCCCTGACGCCGCTGGGGTGGTATGCGCTGGGGTCGATAGGTTGCGCTGCAGCCTCGCCCATTGTCGGCACCATCGTTCTTGGGCGCGAGATGACGGCGTCCGAGGTCGGACGCTCGACGCTCACTTGCGCGCTTGGGCCGGCGGGATGGCTGCTGGCCGCCAGGCTGTTCCCCCAAGCTGTTGTGGTGCCTGCCCGGCAGCCCGGCGCAGCGAACGAACTTCGCCTCCGCCGCCGCGGGTTCCATATTCCACCCGCGGGCGATCTGCGCTTTGTGGCAAATGAAATCCTGCTCGATATAGGTCCTGGCGTATCGGCGCAGGCGCTGGATGCGTTTGCGCGCCGCCATCAACTGACCTTGCTTGAAACCCAGAGCTTCGCGCTCACCGGGCGCAGCTTGCAGCGTTGGCGCATCGACAGCGGGCGTTCGGTGCCGAATGTGTTGCGGCGGATCGCACGCAATGCCGGTATCGCCATCGCGGCGGCGCAGCCGAATCTCCTGTTCCAGCTTGCGCAAGGCCAACCGGGTGCGACCGCACGGGACGCAGGCCCCGCACAATATGTGGTCGGCAAGCTGCGGCTGCTGGAAATCCATCGCATCACCAGCGGCGACAATGTGCTTGTCGCGATCATCGATTCCGCCATCGACACCATGCATCCCGATCTTGCGGGTGTCGTCGCCTTGCAATTCGATGCCATCGGCACGATGGCAAAGCCGCATGCGCATGGAACCGGCATGGCGGGCGCAATCGGGTCGCACGTCAGGCTGGTGGGTGTTGCGCCCAAAGTCAGAATTCTTGCGGTGCGCGCGTTCGATGAAAATTCGACCGGCGCGCAGAGCACCACGTTCAATGTGCTCAAAGGGCTCGATTGGGCCGCGGCGCAGGGCGCGCGGATCGTCAATATGAGTTTCGCCGGCCCGCCCGATCCGATGTTCCGCGACATGCTCGCGAAAGCTCACGCCAGAAACATCGTGCTCATCGCGGCAGTCGGCAACGCCGGCCCGCGCTCGCCGCCGCTTTATCCCGGCGCGGACCCGCATGTGATCGGCGTGACCGCGACCGACGCCGAGGACAGGCTGTTGGTGCAGGCCAATCGCGGACCGCAAGTCGCGGTCGCGGCGCCCGGCGTCGATATTCTGCTGCCCGCTCCGGATGCGGGCTATCAGGTGACGTCCGGCACTTCCGTGGCGGCCGCCCATGTCAGCGGCGTGGCGGCGCTTTTGCTGGCGCGGCGCCCTGATCTCAAGCCCGATGCGGTGCGTAGTATTTTGATGACGACGGCAATCCCGATTGGCGGCCAGCGGCGCAGCAACGATTTCGGCGCCGGCATGATCGACGCGCTCAAAGCGGTGAATTCGCTTAAAGCTAATTAGATCGCGCGCGCGGAACATAGTGGCGGAATGCGCGCGTGCGATGAATGGTCGGGGCGGGGAGATTTGAACTCCCGACCCCCAGTCTCCCAGACTGGTGCGCTAACCGGGCTGCGCTACGCCCCGACGAGGCGCGGAATATACGGGCGCGGCTATGCAGGCGCAACAAGACCGCTTTGGATACGTGAGTGCTTGATGGTGGCGGCGGAAAGTCCCCAGACGATCCCCAATATCAGAAAAAAATGCCGCCAATGGTCGGTGTCGATGACGAAGCCTTCGGCCGCCTCGCCGACAAAGGCGCCGTAAGCCGCGCTGAGATAAGGCTGCCAGGGCGTGCGCACCAGCGCCGCGCGCAGGCCCCACATCAGCGTGAGTAGCACCATGGTTACATAGGCGAGGCCGCCGACCCAGCCGTAGACCACGAAGGCCTGCAGATAGACATTGTGCTGTTGCAGCCCGTAGATGCGGCCAAATTCGAACGGGCCCAAGCCCAGCGGGGCATCCAGCAACGCGCCGAGCGCCAATTGCTGCAAGCGGAAGCGGCCGCCTTCGCCGACGTCGTAGGACTGCACCGCCTGCGCGCGTTCCTGCAACATTGCCGCGACATTGCCGATCGAGGTGAGCACCACCAGCAGCACGAGAATACCGGCGACCGCGAGCAGACTGAGCATGACGATGCGCATGCGTGCGCGTTGCGTCGCCGCGGCAACGAACTGGATCATCACCATGACGGCGGCTGAAATTGCGAAATGCAGCCATGCGCCGCGCGAAAAACTCAGGAACAATCCGACCAGCAAAACCAATGCGATGGCAAGGTCCTTGATCTTGATGCGGCGCGAGATCATCGGCTCGATCATGAACAGGAGCGGCAAAATCAGAAACGGCGCATAGACGTTGGGGTCCTTGAAGGTGCCGCTGGCGCGGCCGTACTCCGTGAACAATCCGCCGGGCACGAGACGAAAATAGCCGGCGATGCCGGCGCAGGCCGCGCACAGCGCAGCGAGAATATAGGCGGCGCGCAGGACCCCGATGCGCCGCTCGCTGTCATGCGCCAGCAGGCAGGCGAACATGACGGCGGCGATGGCGAGATAGAACGAGACGCCGGCGTATTGCAGCGCCTTGCTGTTACTGGCGATGTGGAACAGCGACACAAGTCCGCTGATGTTCCACAGCATCAGCAGCAGGAAAAGCGGCAGCACGTTGCGGTCGAAGGTGACGCCTGCAATCAGGCAGGCGAGTGCGAGCGCCATCACCATGAGGTCGTGCGGCGAAGGTTCGACGAATGCGACGAAACTGGTGAATATTGCGATGAACAGCGCGGCGTGCAGAATGCGCGTGGTGAGCGGCACGGCCTGCGGCGGAACGTGCGGAGCGCCGGCATAAGCGGCCGGCGCAAACGTCGCCAACTCCTGGGCGGTGATCAATAGGCGTTCTCGGTCTTGATTAACGCGAATGGCGTCATCGCGACGATGTAGAGGTCGAACAGCACCGACCAGTTTTCGATGTAATAGAGGTCGTGCTCGACGCGGCGCTGGATTTTTTCCTGCGTGTCGGTCTCCCCGCGCCAGCCGTTGACCTGCGCCCAGCCGGTGAGGCCGGGTTTGACCCGGTGACGGGCAAAATAACCGTCGACCGCTTCGTCATAGAGCCGCGCCTGCGCCTTGGCGTTGACGGCGTGCGGGCGCGGGCCGACCAGCGACAGGTTGCCCTTGCAGAAAACGTTGAAGAGTTGCGGCAGTTCATCGAGACTGGTTTTGCGGATGATGCGGCCGACGCGCGTGACGCGCGGATCGTCCTTGGTCACCAGCGTCGAGGCCGTGGCGTCGGCGGCATCCACGTAGAGCGAGCGGAACTTGTAGACTTCGATCAGATCGTTGTTGAAGCCGTAGCGGTTCTGCTTGAAGAAAACCGGCCCGCGGCTGTCGAGCTTGATCGCGATCGCGATGAGCGCCATCAGCGGCAGCGCCGCGAGCAGCATCAAGCCGCCGACGATTTTGTCGAACAGCCATTTCATCACCACGTCCCAGTCGGCGATCGGGCGGTCGAAGACGTCGATCACCGGCACTTTGCCCAGGAACGAATATGAGCGCGGGCGGAACTGCAATTTGTTGGTGTGCGCGGCGAGCCGGATATCGACCGGCAGTACCCACAATTTCTTGAGCATTTGCAGAATGCGCGTTTCGGCCGAAATCGGCAGCGAGAAGATCACAAGATCGACGCGCGTGCGGCGGCCGAATTCCACCAGGTCGTCGACGGTGCCGAGCTTGCGCTGGCCCGCGCACTCCGCCGACGAGCGGTCGTCGCCGCGGTCGTCGAACAGCCCGATCAGTTCGACACCGGAATCTTTTTGCTGGCGTAATGCGGCTATCAGCGATGTGCCCATCTCGCCGCCGCCGACGATCGCCGTGCGGCGCGTAAGCCTGCCCTCGCGCGTCCAGCGGCGCACCGCGATAAACAAAAGCCTGCGAAATCCAATCAGCGTGAGCAGGCCGATGACATAGAAGCTGCCGAGCCAGGCGCGCGAGAATTGCTCGCCGGCCTTGGCGAAGAACGATGCGCCGATGACGAGCAGGAACACAACCGACCACGCCGAGGCGAGCCGCATGTATTGCTTTTCATGCCCGCGGAACGCCTGCACCTGGTAGATGTCGGCGGCCTGGAACGCGAACATCGAAAGCACCGCGATGCTGCCGATCGCGGCGACGTAACGCCAAGCGAAGCCTTCGGCCGCGATGACGTAGTAGAAATAGATCGCCGTGCCGACGAGCGCGATGAGAGCAAACTCGACCATGCGCACGGCGCCGGCGAGCACGATCGGCGAATAGGCGGGCGGGGCGTATTTGTCGGCGGCGGCAAGCGCTGCCGGCGACAACGGGGCAGGCGCGCGCCGCCCGAGCGGCGACCGGCCCAAGGCTTCAAGGACCGCCGAGGCGGCCGATGCGCTCATCTGTGTGCGCGCGTCCGTTTCGTTCATAACTTTGCCAGTTGGCAGGCCGTTTCCGCGCCCCCGGAATTCGGCCGCTTTTGCCCATGTTTGACGGGATTTCTATGTAAAAAGTATCAAGAATTACTTAGCGGTTGCGGCGGGAATTGATTAATGCCTGCCGCTTACGTTTTTGGTGCCAAAGCCAGCGCCCGCTGGTAGGCGCTAAGGACGCCTTCAACCATGGCGTCGAGCGAGAACGCCTCCGCCACCCGCGCGCGCAATTTTTGCGCGGCCTCGTCCGCCGCCGTGGGATCGCCCAGCGCGCGCGCGATCGCCTGCGCCAGCGCTTGCGGACTTGCGGCCGGCACCAGCGCATCCGACAGCGGCCCGTAGATCTCCGCAATGCCGCCAACGCGTGTGGCGATCAGGGGCCGCCCGGCCGCAGCCGCTTCCAGCACCACATAGGGCAGCGACTCTGCGCGCGACGGCACCACCATGATACGGCCAAGGCCGAACGCCATGCGCGCCGGCATCGCTTGCCGAAAGCGCACGGCGTTGAAGATGCCCAGGCGGGCGACCTGCTCGCGCAGCGCCGCAGCCAAGGGGCCGTCGCCGACCAGCGTCGCGGTCACCGCGCGGCCATCGCGATGCAGCAGCCCGATGGCCTCGATCAGGACGTCGATCCCTTTCAATTCGCGCAACTCGCCCATGAAAACGATGTCGGTGGCATCCCCGGCCACAGTGACCGGTTCGAATTCTGCCTTGCCGACGCCGTTATGGACCATGCGCACGATGCCTGCCGGACTGCCGATCTTGCTGCGAAAAACCTCGGCGCTATAGGCGCTTTCGAACAGAAAAAGTTCGCCCCGCGGCATCAGGAAGCGCTCGAGGGTGAGATAAAATCGGCCCAGCAGCGTGTCGCTGCCGAAATGCAGGCTGCCGCCATGCGGCGTATAGGCGCGCACCACGCCGCTTGGCCGCGCGGCGAGACGCGCATAGGCGCCGCCTTTTGCGCCGTGTCCGTGGATGACGTTGGCCGCAGTTTCGGCAATGCGTTGCGCGGTGTGGCGGATCGCGAAGATATCGCCGAATCCGGCCTGCCGCGGCATCCGCACGCGGCTTAAGCCCAGCGCCAGCTGCGGTGCGAGACCGGCGAGCATCTCATCGGCCCGCTCACCGCCCGTGCGGCTGTCGGCGATGATGCCGACGCGATGCCCGCGCGCTATTTGCCCGCGCGCAAGATCGACGACATGGCGAAACAGCCCGCCGACCGGCGAGCGAAGCACATGCAGAATATTTATGGCGCGCATGCGCTCAGAACCATGTTTGCCGGCGACGATGGGGGCAGGGTCCCCGCAGCACGCGAATCCGGACCAAACTCAGGAAATCCGCCGCCGATTAAGGCGCCGGGACGGTTAACAAAACCTCACCAGCGCCCTGCGAAGCGAAAAAGTTAACGCGGTAGCAACCATAATAGTTTGTCATTGCGGCCGGCCGCCCGCAGTAAGCGTTGGAGTCGTGAATGTGGTTTCGTAAGTCGAAAAACAAGACGGCGATAGCGCCGGTCGCCGCACCTGTGTTCGCCGGCGGCGATCCGGATATGCGGGGTCTTGGGCGCGCCTTGTGGCGCAAGAAGTGGCGCGTCTTCATCCCGACACTGGCGGTTGCGCTCTGCGCGTTCGTTGTGGTCAATGCGCTCACGCCGCGCTACCGCTCCGAATCCAGAATTCTGCTCGAAAGCCGCGAAAACGTTTTCATGCGCGCGGAAGCCGACAAGGTGAGCGACCGTGGCGTGGTCGATCCCGAAGCCGTCACCAGTCAGATCCAATTGGTTCTCTCGCGCGATCTTGCGCGCGACATCATCAAAAAAGAGAAACTCGGCGAGCGGCCGGAGTTCGATCCCCTACAGGGCATCTCCCTGACGCGAGTCGTGCTCGGCCTGTTTGGGCTGGGACGCGATCCCATGAGCATGTCGCCGGACGAGCGCATCCTCGAAGCCTATTACGATCGCCTTACGGTCTTCGCCGTCGAGCGTTCGCGCGTGATCGTGATCGAGTTTCGATCCGCCGACCCTGAGCTTGCCGCGCGGGTGACCAACTCGATCGCCGAAGGCTACCTCGACACGCAGCAGGTGGCGAAGCAGGGACAAACCCGCGCCGCCAGCCAGTGGCTGTCGAGCGAAATCGAGAACATGCGCACCAAAGTGGCCGAGGCCGAGGCCAAGATCGAGGAATACCGTTCGAAATCCAATCTTTTCGTCGGTGCGAATAATTCCTCGCTCGCCAATCAGCAGCTCACGGAAGTCAATTCGCAGATCGCGGCCGCGCGCGGGCAAAAAGCCGATCTGGAGGCGAGGGCGCGCCAGCTGCGCGAACTGGTGCGTTCGGGCAAGCCGATCGATTCCTCCGAAATAGCCAATTCCGAGTCGATGCGGCGATTGGCCGAACAGCGCATCGCCTTGTCGGCGCAGCTGGCCGAACAGTCGTCCACGCTGCTCGGCCAGCATCCGCGCATCAAGGAATTGCGCGCGCAGATCGCCGAAAGCGAGCGGCAGATGCGCACCGAAGGCGAACGGCTGGCGCGCGAGCTCGACAACGACGCCAAAGTCGCCGGCAACCGGCTGGAATCGCTGACCGCCAGCCTCGATCAGGTCAAGCGCATGGCCTCGCAGACCAACGAACAGGACGTGCAGTTGCGCGCGCTCGAGCGCGAGGGCAAGGCGCAGCGCGATCTGCTGGAATCTTATCTGGCTAAATACCGCGAAGCCTCCGCGCGCGAGAATATCAATGCGGCGCCAGCGGATGCGAGGATCATTTCGCGCGCGACGGCGGCGGTGAAACCCGATTTTCCCAAAAAAGTCCCGATCATTTTGATCGCGACCTTTGCGGCCTTCGTGGTGTGCGGCGGATTTGTCGTCACCGGCGAATTGCTGGCGCCAACCGCATATTCCTACGCAACTCCGGCGCGCGCGCCGGTCTACATGGCGCCCGTTGCAGCCCCGGCGGTCGATCTCATGGCGCGCAGAATGCATAGTCCGCCTGCGGTCAATTTGCATGCCGCCGGTGCGGCCGTGGTCGCGCGCACGATCGAAGACATTGCGCGCGGCGTGCGCCAGGCCGGCGAGGCCGGACGGCGCGTGACCGTTGTCGGCAGTTTGCGCGAGGTAGGAACAACCCATGCGGCGATTTCTTTGGCGCGCAGCTTGGCCAAGGACCGCAAGGCGGTGCTGGTCGATCTCGCGTTCGGATCGCCGAACATTTCGGTGTTCTCCACCGATCCGAACGCGCCCGGCATTGCCGAACTCGTTGGCGGCACTGTCTCGTTCGGCGACATCATCACCCGCGATCAATTCTCGCAGTTGCACCTGATCGCGACCGGCAACGCGGGCGCCGATGGCGCTGCGATCGTCGCTTCTCCGGTTCTGGCGACCAGCATCGAAGCGCTGGTGCGCGCCTACGATCATGTCATCATCGACGCCGGGGCGGCGCCGGAAGTTTCCGTCGAGCATGTTGCGCTGTTGGCGCCGCGCGCCGTGCTTGTGGCGCCCGATCCATCCGCCGCGGCGACGCGGGCGGCACGCGAGCGCCTGCTGGCGGCGGGGTTTACGGATGTGGCGGTATTTGCCGGCGGCGCGCGCGCAGCGGCGGCCTGAACGACTATTTCCCGGAGCTCAGCCGTCCACGCAGCCGGCGCACCGCGGTCACCATCGACCACAGCGCCGGGTTCCGCTTGATTGCGCGCTTGACGCGAAATGCAGCTTGCGCGGCGAACACCGCCAGCCGTCCGGATGAGTTGAGCGGCAGAAAACTATCGATTAGCGGTTCGACGTCCTTGCAGAACATTTCCTTGTAGCCGGCGTCGCCGACGCCGAGATCGAATGTCGCCAATCCGCGCTTGCAGCAGTCTTGCACCAACCGCATCAGCAGAATTTGGCCGGGGCTCGCCGTTGCGATCTCGTTGTGGATGAAGGAAGTGAACGTACCGGAGAAACGTCCGCCGCCGGCAACGCCGGCCCAGGTCGCCACGGTGGTGTCGCCCGCCGCCAGCCCATAAAATTCGATGGCCGGATTACTTGCGATACCTGAAGTTAACGCCTCGGCGATGAATTCGTGCACACCCGGCTCATCGAAAACATTCGCGATGCCGAGTTCCTGCATGCGCCGGGCTTTTTGGGCATGGAAAACGGCCAGCAGTTCGTGCGCTTGCGCTTGTGTCTGCGCGCGCCAAAAGCGCACGGGGCCGTGCGTCAGCAACTGGCGCTCGCGGTTTCGAATCTTCTTGCGCTTTGCCGAGCTGATCTGCTCGCGCGCGAGCGCTTCGAAGTCCGGAAGCAGCTTTCCGCTATGGACGGCATCAGGGGACGGTTGATGCGGGAGCAGCGCGATCGGGTTTGCGATGCCCTCCCAGGCGCGAGGCTGATTGCGCAGGATCAACGCGTCGGCACTGGAGCCGAGCTGCGCGACGATGGCATCGAGCATCGCTTTGGTTGCGCCCGCGGCCGTTTCGCGCCTCCAAATCGGCAGATTGAAGCTGGCATGCTTGCCGCCGAGGAACTCAACAACGCGCAGCGGACCCGCCTGGCGACGGCCAAGCGGCCAGAGGCAGATGGTCTCACCCAGCGCATCGAAACCGACGACAATGAACGGCAAAACGCCTGCGCGGGCGCCGACATGACGCTGCCAGGGGCCAAGGAAATCGTAGCGCTGGAATGGCGTGGTGAGGCAATCCTGGGCCTCAAGGCCGCGCCATAGCGGCTCTACGGCTGCGAGATCGTCGAAAATCGCAACGCGCGAAAGCCGGCCGGCGGCGGCCGGCAGGGCCCGGTTCGGGCTGGGAGAGTGGCGCAAAGCGACATTCATGCGGATTGGCCGGGCTGGCCGGCGCCTCGGTTAACCTTGAAAAATCAGGTTCGCAAACATTTCTCAATAAAGGGTTGGGATATTGCGGCTAATTCCAAGGGGAGTTGCGGGCTTTGGCGGGGTTGAAGAAAACCATCATTCGCAGCGGGCTGGAGTCGCTGTATTTCAGCGGCGGGCACCACCTGATGCGCCCGTTGCTGGGCGGCATCGGCTCGATCCTCACGTTTCACCACGTGCGGCCGCCGCGGCTTGAGGCGTTCCAGCCCAACCGGCTGCTGGAAATAACGCCGGTGTTTTTCGAGCGTTTGATCGCCCGCCTGGTGCGCTCGCGCCTCGATGTCGTTTCGCTCGATGAGATGCATGACCGGCTGCTCAACGGCTCGAAGCGCCGTTTCGTCAGTCTCACCTTCGACGACGGCTATCGCGACAACCTGCGCTGGGCCTATCCGCTGCTCAGGAAACACAAGCTGCCGTTCGCGATCTATATCCCGACCAGCTTTCCCGACCGGCTCGGCGAATTGTGGTGGGTCGCGCTTGAAACCGTGATCGCGAAAAACAAACGCATCGGGCTCACCATCAACGGCAAGGACCAGTTTTTCGAATGCGCCAGCGTGCGCGAGAAGCGCGAGCTGTACGACGCGGTCTACGGCTATCTGCGCAGTCTCAAGACCGAAGACGAGCTTCGCCGCGTGGTGCGCGATCTGTGCGCCTGCCATTGCGTCGACATCCCCGCGCTGTGCGAAGAGCTTTGCTTGAGCTGGGAGGAGCTGGGACAACTGGCGGCCGACCCGCTGGTCACCATAGGCGCGCATACGGTCAACTATGTGATGCTCAAGAAGTTGCCGACCGACGCTGCGGTGCGCGCCGAGATGGAGATGAGCCGGGCGGTGATCGAGGCGGCGCTCGGCGTGCGGCCGCAGCATCTGGCCTATCCGGTCGGCGACAAGACCTCGGCCGGCCCGCGCGAATTCCGCATTGCCGCCCAGCTCGGCTTCAAGACCGCGGTGACGACAAGGCCGGGCGTGCTGTTCAAGGCGCACCGCAATCACCTCACGGCGTTGCCGCGGATTTCGGTCAACGGCGAATATCAGCAGCAGCGCTACATGAAGGTGCTGATGTCGGGCGCCGCGACCGCGATGTGGAACGGCTTCCGCCGCGTGGATGCGGCGTAGCGCGTGATCCCGAAAAGTGGGAATCGGTTTTCGGAAAAGATCACGCGCCCGCAAGTAGTCCTACGGACGCGACATCCAGCGCACCAGCGGCATCGCCGGCAGCACCCAGCCGAGCCCCGCGATCACGTAATAGATCACCGCAACAAGGCTGTTGATCGAGGTCAGGACCGACTGCGCCAGCGCCATGGCGAGCAGCGCCCACGCCGTCACCAGAACCAGCAGGAGCACGGTACCGATCAGCTTGCGTTGGCGTTGCGGCATTTATCGATCCGAATTGCGAGGAGGCGCGCAGGACTATATGGTCCGCGCGGGTTCTCGCAAGCGATCTTGCATGCCGGATGCACGCTCCACCGTCGAATTTCGCCGCCGCGCGGTGCGGCTGTGGCTGCTTGCGGTGGCGGCGCTGATGGTGGTGACGCTCATCGTCGGCGGAGCAACCCGCTTGACCGAGTCCGGGCTATCTATCGTCGAATGGAAACCGGTGACCGGGATCCTGCCGCCATCGTCACAAGGCGATTGGCAAGCGGAGTTCGACAAATATAAAGCCATTCCGCAATATCGCGAGCTCAATCGCGGCATGGGATTGGACGATTTCAAGACAATTTATTGGTGGGAATGGTCGCACCGCGCGCTGGCGCGGCTGGTCGGCGCGGCGTTCCTGCTGCCGATGCTGTTTTTCCTGTGGCGCGGCTTTATCGAGCCGGCGCTGCGGCTGCGGCTATGGACGATATTCGCAGCCGGCGCCGCGCTCGGCGTCGTGGGATGGTGGATGGTCGCCTCGGGGCTGACCGCGCGCACCAGCGTGTCGCAATATCGCCTGGCGTTCCATCTCACGCTTGCCTGCGCGATCTATGCAGCGATCGTCTGGACCGCGCAGCGCCTGGTGCCGCGCGAGCCGCCTGCAGCGCCGCGCATCCGCATTCGCACGAGCGCGCTTACGCTGGTGGCGCTGGTCGTTGTCCAGATTTATTTCGGCGCGCTGGTCGCCGGGCTCGATGCTGGCCTGAGCTACAATACCTGGCCGCTGATCGACGGCGCGTTCATTCCGGCCGCCGAGCGGCTCTGGTTCGAGACGCCGGCCTGGCGCAATCTGTTCGAGAACACGCTCACGGTTCAGTTCACCCATCGCATGCTGGCTTATGTGCTGTGGATCGCCGCCGCGTTGCATGCGCTCGACGCATTACGCCGGGACGGAGCCGCTTTTGCAGGGGCGGTGACGCTTGCGCTGGCGGTCACGCTGCAAGCCGCGATCGGCATTTTCACGCTGCTCTATCAGGCGCCGCTCGCGCTGGCGCTGGCACATCAAGCCACGGCCATCGTCGTGTTGACCGTCGCGGTGATACATGCCGAGCGGCTGAAGCCTCGCACCGAGCCCTCCCGCGTCGGGCTGAAAACCGTGAGCGCCAAAACATGATCGAGTTGAAGCAACAGGGCGATGTCGCCATTCTGACGCTGGCCCACGGCAAGGCCAATGCGCTCGATACTGAGTTTTGCAAGGCGCTGACTGGACAGTTCGAACAATTGCGAAAATCCAACGTCCGCGCCGTGATCGTGACCGGGCAGGGCCGGATTTTTTCCGCCGGTGTCGATCTGCTGCGGTTGAGCGAGTGCGGCGCCGGCTATATCCGCAAATTTCTTCCCGCGTTGCATAAGCTCTACGACGCGGCGTTCTTCTTTCCCAAGCCGCTGGTCGCCGCGGTCAATGGTCATGCCATTGCCGGCGGCTGCGTGCTGGCGTGCTGCGCCGACAAGCGGATCATGGCGCGCGAGGGCGGGCGTATCGGCGTCACCGAGTTGCTGGTCGGCGTTCCGTTCCCCGCGCTGGCGTTCGAGATCATGCGCGCGGTGACGGTCCCGCGCTATTTTCCCGAGGCGATCTTGGGCGGCGCGACGCATCCGCCCGATGCCGCCATTGAGCGCGGCTTTATCGATGAGATTGCTGAACCGGCTGCGCTGATGGATCGCGCGCTTGCGACCGCGCAGATGCTCGCGGCATTGTCGCCGCCGGCTTTCGCCCTGACCAAACAGCAGATGCGGCTGCCGTCGATCGAGCGCATGAAGAAGGACGGAAAGCGCATCGAGGCGGCGGCGGTGAAAATCTGGACCGCGCCAGGCACGGTCGCGCACATCCGCGATTACGTCGCCCGCACGCTGAAGAAATAATCAGGCCGCGCCTAGCCCCTGCTCCAAGTCGGCGATGATGTCCGCGGGGTCTTCGAGCCCGATCGAGAGCCGCACCACGTCGGGTCCGGCGCCGGCCTGCACCTTCTGCGCGTCGGACAATTGCCGGTGCGTGGTCGAGGCTGGATGGATGATGAGCGAGCGCGTGTCGCCGATATTGGCCAGATGCGAAAACAGCTTCACGTTGGACACCAGTTTGACGCCGGCGTCGTAGCCGCCCTTGAGGCCGAAGGTGAACACCGCGCCGGCGCCCTTCGGGCAATATTTTTTGGCGAGTGCGTTGTATTTGTCGCCCGCGAGGCCGGGATAGCTCACCCACGCCACTTTGTTGTGTTTGACCAGCCATTCCGTCACCTGCTTGGCGTTGTCGCAATGGCGCTGCATGCGCAGCGGCAATGTCTCGATGCCGGTGAGGATCAGAAACGCATTGAACGGCGAAAGCGCCGGCCCGATGTCGCGCAGGCCCAGCACCCGGCAAGCAATGGCGAAGGCAAAGTTGCCGAAGGTCTCGTGCAGCACGATGCCGGAATATTCCGGGCGCGGCTCGGACAGCATCGGGTAGCGGCCCTCGCGCGACCAGTTGAAGGTGCCGGCGTCGACGATCATGCCGCCAATCGAATTGCCATGACCGCCGAGAAACTTGGTGAGCGAATGAACGACAATGTCGGCGCCGTAATCGATCGGCTTGCACAGATATGGCGTTGCCAGCGTGTTGTCGACGATGAGGGGGATGCTGGCGCGCCGGGCGATTGCCGACACCGCCTCGATGTCGGTGATGACGCCGCCCGGATTGGCGATCGACTCGGTGAAGATGGCTTTGGTTTTGGGCGTTACCGCGCGCTCGAACGAAGCGATGTCGTCGGGGTCCGCCCAGACCACGTTCCAGCCGAAATTCTTGAACGCGTGATTGAACTGGTTGATCGAGCCGCCGTAGAGTTTCTTGGAGGCGACGAATTCATCGCCCGGTGTCATCAGCGTGTGCATGACGACGACTTGCGCGGCGTGACCGGAGGCGACCGCGAGGCCCGCCGTGCCGCCTTCGAGGGCCGCGACGCGCTCCTCCAGCACCGCGTTGGTGGGGTTGCCGATGCGGGTATAGATGTTGCCGAAGGCCTGCAGCCCAAACAGCGAGGCGGCGTGATCGACGTCGTCGAACACGAACGATGTGGTCTGATAGATCGGGGTCGCGCGTGCGCCGGTGGTCGGATCGGGCTGCGCGCCGGCATGAATGGCGAGCGTCGAAAAGCCCGGAATGCGGTCGGTCATGGCGGCGCGCTCTCCTGCTGCCGGGCCGGTGCAGCCCGCGGATTATCGGGCGGTTATCGAGCCGGCGCACAGGGGCGTCAAGGCGGCAAAGGCGCGTTGCGTTAATTCGAAATCGGCACGCTGCCGCAGGCGTTAAGGTTAGAAATTAATCCCAATCGGGCGGTCTTGCTCAATGGCCGCCTTCTTCGTCGCGCTGGGCGCGATCGGTCGCATCCGTTGCGCCGCCGCTCATGGTGGTGCGGTTGAGCGACATGCGCTGGACGCCCTTGCCCATGAGTTGCGCTTTCTTCGACGTGAGCGTGCGCGAATTGACGCCCATCCAGGAAATTTCCGACGACAGGCGGCCATATTCGATCTTCGGGCAGCGGTTCATCACCACCTTGAGGCCGGCGGCTTCCGCCAGGCGCGCGGCTTCGTCGTTGCGCACGGTGAGCTGCATCCAGATCGCCTGCGGCTTCGGCGTGAGCGTGAGCGCCTCCTGCACGATCGGCAAAGCGAATTGCGAGGCGCGAAAGATATCGACCATGTCCACCGGCTCAGGGATATCGGCGAGCTTGGCATAGACCTTCTGGCCGAGGATGTCCTTGCCGGTTTGTCCGGGATTGACCGGGATCATGCGGTAGCCGCGCTCAAGCAGATATTTGAAGGCGAAATAGCTCGGGCGGTTGTCCTTCGGCGAAATGCCGACCATGGCGATCGTTTTCACGGTATTGAGGATGCCGCGGATGTAACTGTCGGGGTAGCTGTCGTGGTTCATTTCCGCCGCGCGTGACGTATCACTGGGCTTGCATTTCGGCGATCTTTTTGCGAGCGGCTGAAAGCCGGGGGCATTAGCGGTCTTCCCATTTCGGGTCGCGTTTCTCGATGAAGGCGCCGATGCCTTCCTTGGCGTCGCGCGCCATCATGTTTTCGACCATGACCTCGACGGCGCAGCGATAGGCGTCGGCGAGATTCATCTCAACCTGGCGATAAAAGGCGTCCTTGCCGATCTTCACGGTGAGCGCCGACTTGGCGGAAATCTTGCGCGCGAATTTCAAGGCTTCTGCGCCGGCGGTGCCGGCGGCGACCACGCGATTGACGAGGCCCATGCGCAGCGCGTCCTCAGCCGGGACCTGGTCGCCGGTCAGCAGCATTTCCATCGCATGTTTGCGCGATACATTGCGCGAGAGCGCCACCATGGGCGTCGAGCAGAACAGGCCGATCTGCACGCCGGGAGTGGCGAAGCGGGCGGCGGTGGAAGCGATTGCGAGATCGCAGCTGGCGACGAGCTGGCAGCCGGCGGCGGTGGCGACGCCCTCGACTGCGGCGATCACCGGCTGCGGCAATTTCAGGATGCTCTGCATCAACAGGCTACAGCGCTGCATGAGATCCTTGACATAGGCGCGGCCGCCGTCCGGATCGCGGCGGCGTTGGGTGATCTCTTTAAGATCGTGTCCGGCCGAAAAAACCGGCCCATTGGCGTAAATCACCACCGCGCGCACGCGCTGATCGGCCGCGATGTCGGCAAAATTGTCGCGCAAGCCTGCGAGCATCGCCTCCGACAGCGTATTGCGCGCCTTCGGCCGGTTGAGCGAAAGCAGCGCGATGCCGTCGACGGTGTCGCGCAGCACCGCTGGGGAAGCCGCCGGGTCGGTATGGGCCGTTTTGGAATGGACGGTCATCGCTGCCGGGGCCTTTGCGATTGGGACTTGCGCATTGTATCCCATCCTGGATGCCGCGCGAGCGGGAAGGGCATGGAGGAACAGATGGCGGCGCCAATGCTGTCGGTCAAGGAGATCGAGCGGCTGCTGGCCGTCGAGTTTCCGCAAGTGTTCAATGAACAAAGCGCAGTCTCGATCGACGAGGTTTCGGAGCGAGGCTGCCGCGTCCGGCAGGCCTATCGGGAAGACTCCATTCGCCCGGGCGGCACGATTTCGGGGCCCACCATGATGGCGCTCGCCGATTTCGCCATGTATGTGGCCGTTCTCGCGGCCATCGGCCCTGTTCCGCTGGCGGTCACGATCAATCTCAACATCAATTTCCTGCGCAAGCCGAAGCAAACCGATCTCATCGCCGAGGCACGGCTGCTTAAGCTCGGCAAGCGGCTGGCGGTGGGCGAAGTCGTGATCCGCTGCGACGGCGAGGACGAGCCGGTCGCCCATGTCACCTCGACCTATTCAATCCCGCCGCGCAGTTGATTGGCCGCAGGTATTATCGCACCATTTATTCAAGATATTGATTTATTGAAGTTAATTTCTCCCGATGGCCGTTGACCCATTTTTGCCGCTGCGGTAGATAGCGCGCGACCTTGAGCGCCGTCCGTGGGCGCTGTTTCTGCAAGGAATTGCGATGAAAACGTTTTCGGCCAAGGCCGCCGATATCGAGAAAAAGTGGGTAATGATCGACGCCACCGGGCTCGTCGTCGGCCGGCTTGCGTCACTGGTGGCGCTGCGGCTGCGCGGCAAGCACAAGCCGACTTTTACGCCGCATGTCGACGACGGCGACAACATCATCATCATCAACGCCGCCAAGGCCGTGCTCACCGGCCGCAAGCTGCAGAAAAAAGTCTACCGGCACCACACCGGCTATATCGGCGGCATCAAGGAGCGCACGGCCAAGTCGATCCTCGAGGGCAAATTCCCCGAGCGCATCGTCGAAAAGGCGATCGAGCGCATGCTGCCGCGCGGGCCGCTCGGCCGCGTGCAACTCGGAAACCTGCGGGTCTATCCGGGACCGGAGCATCCGCACGAGGCGCAGCAGCCAGTGAAGCTCGACATCGCCTCCATGAATCGTAAAAACACGAGGATCGCCTGATGGCCGAGACCGTGCAGTCGCTGGAAGGGCTCGCCGCAATCAAGCCGGCCGCGCCCGAGGCGCCGACCTATACGCAAAAACTCGACAAGCAAGGCCGCGCCTATGCCACCGGCAAGCGCAAGAACGCGGTCGCCCGCGTCTGGATCAAACCCGGCGCCGGCAAGATCACGGTCAACACCCGCACGCTCGAAGTGTTTTTCGCGCGTCCGGTGCTGCGCATGCTGATCAATCAGCCGCTGATCGCCGCCAACCGCAGCACCCAATACGACGTGATCTGCACCGTCTCCGGCGGCGGTCTGTCGGGCCAGGCGGGCGCCGTGCGCCACGGCATTTCCAAGGCGCTGACCTATTTCGAGCCGGATCTGCGCCCCATCCTCAAGCGCGGCGGCTTTCTCACCCGCGATAGCCGCGTGGTCGAGCGCAAGAAGTACGGCCGGGCCAAGGCGCGGCGCTCCTTCCAGTTCTCCAAGCGCTGACGTTTCGCGCGCAGCATCGGGTTTTGCGAAATTCCAAAGGGCGCCGCGCGGGCGGCCTTTTTCATTGCGCCGCCGGCAATTGAATCAAATTGCGCCGCCGCCGTTTACTCTTCGGCAACGCTGTTTTCCATGTGCGCTACCGCGGTAACCGCTGCGGAACCATGCTGGGCATAGGTTTGCCGCGGGATTTGGCGGTGGTGGTTTCGATGCAGCTTGACGTGCAAACCCTGTCGGTGGTGACGGTTTTCGTCACGGCGCTGCTTGGCGCTCTGCTGGTTTTCGCCGGCCTGCAAAACCGCGCCGTCCGCGCGCCGATGGTGTGGGGCGCCTCCTATATCGTGAGCGCGGTCGGGCTTGCGCTGCTCACCACGCACGGGGCGAGCAGCGACTTTATCTCGGTCGATCTGGCAAATGCTTTGGTGCTGCTCGGCTACGGTCTGACCTGGGCGGGCGCGCGCATGTTCGACGGCCGGCCGGTGCGGCCGGAACTGGTGCTGGCGGCGCCTGCGCTCTGGCTTGTCGCCTGCTGGGTTCCTGCTTTTGCCGCAGACATCAATCTGCGCGTCGTGCTGGTCTCCGCCATGATGGCGATGCTGGCGGCGGTGACGGCGGAGGAATTCTGGCGCGGCCGCGACGAGCCGCTGATGTCGCGCTGGCCGACGGTTGTCGTGCTGCTGGCCTATGGCGCGGCGCTGCTCGCGCGCATCCCGGCCACGATGCTTTCGCCGATCCTGGAAGGCCAGACGCTGATGCACGGCGTTTCCTTCGCGCTGCTGGCGTTCGGCACGCTGCTGTTCACCGTGGTGATGGCCTTCCTGCTGCTCAACATGACCAAGGAGCGCACGGAATTAGAGCACAAGATCGCCTCGCTCATCGATCCGCTCAGCGGCGTGCCCAACCGCCGCGCCTTCCTCGACGGTTCGGCGCGGCTGCTGGCGCAACAGGCGCGCGACGGCGAGCCGCTGGCGGTGTTTCTGTTCGACCTCGACCGTTTCAAGCTGATCAACGACCGGCTCGGCCACGCGGTGGGCGACAAGGTGCTGCAACTTTTCGCCGAGAGCGCGACGGCGACGCTGGGCTCCGAGATTCTGTTCGGCCGCATCGGCGGCGAGGAATTTGCCGCCGTGCTGGCGGTCGGCGACCTCGGCGAAGCGGTCGCCGTGGCCGACCGGGTGCGCCGCAATTTCGCCGCCGCCGCCGAAGGACACGGCGGCGCCGAATTGCTGCCGACCGTGAGCATCGGCGTTACCATGGACAGCAATCCGCAAACCGAAATCAAGGCGCTGCTGGCGCAGGCCGATCGGGCGCTCTACCGCGCCAAGGCCAATGGACGCAACCGCGTGGAGAGCACCGGATCGGCTGCGGCGGCCGAAACGACGGAAGCGCCGGTGATCGATATCGATATGCGGCGCGCCTGGCGCAGCGCTGCCGCACGCGCCTGATCGCGCACGGTTTAATTTCAATTATCGGTTTTCTTTCGTCGATCTGCGCCGATCCGCGCAAGCTTTCGACAATTGGGTACGTGTACCGAATGAGTGCTGCCCGCCTGCGCCTGGCAAAAACGGGCGGCGGTTTGGAGCGCCGATGTTCGCGCAATCCGCGGGGTTTTCCACCGCGCTGGATATCCCGACGCTGCTATTTGTCGCGACCGCGATCGCCGTATTGCTCGGGCTTTTTCTGATCTTCGCCTGGCTGCAGGAGCGCAGCATGCGCGCGCTCGCCTGGTGGGGCACGGCCTATCTCATCGGCGGTTCGTCGATGGCGCTTTGGAGCGCGCCCGCTTCGCTGTTGCCGGTGCCGGCCGAAATTCCCGGCGCGCTTATTTTTGTCGCCTGCGGGATGATCTGGAACGGCGTGCGACTGTTCCACGGCCGGCGCATATTGCCGCTGGCGGCGCTCGCCGGCGCCATCCTATGGCTGATTGCCTGCCAAATGCCGTTGTTTGCCGATCAGGAAAGCTCGCGCATCGTACTCGGCGCAATCATTGCATCGGTCTATGCGTTCTTCACGGCGTGCGAGCTTTGGCGCGAGCGGCGCAAATCGTTTTATTCGCGTAGCGCGGCAATCGTGGTGCCGCTGCTGCACGCGGCGATATTTCTCATGCCGTTCGTCTTGCAGGCGTTTTCTCCGCAGGCGCGAGGATCGATGTTCGCAGGCGGCTGGTTCGGCCTGTTCGTGCTGGAAACCATGCTCTACACGGTCGGCACCGCGTTCATCGTGCTGCTGCTGGTGAAGGACTATCACGTCCATGTCCTCAAGAACGCGGCCTCGACCGATCACCTTACCGGCCTGATCAACCGCCGTGCTTTTCTTGACGGAGCCAAGAGCCTGTGCGCGCATCAGGCGCGGCGGCAGCAGCCGGTCACGGTGCTGATGTTCGATCTCGATCATTTCAAATCGATCAACGACCGCTTCGGTCACGCGGCCGGCGACGACGTGTTGCGCCTGTTCGCAAACATCGCGCGCGCGAACATGCGCGCGAGCGATCTCATCGGCCGCATCGGCGGAGAGGAATTCGCGGCCATCGTGCCGGGCGCGCTCGAGCTTGCGGAAAAGATCGCCGAGCGCATCCGGGTCAATTTTGAGGCGGCGGCGATCCAGCTTGCCGGCCGGCCGATCGGTGGCAGCGTGAGTATCGGCATGGCCTGTTCGCCCGATCCGGTTGCCGATATCCACGCCCTGCTCGCGCGCGCCGATGCCGCGCTCTATCGCGCCAAGAAAAACGGCCGCAATCGTATTTGCGCCGCCGATGAAATGTCGCCGCCGAGCAGCGCCGAGCGCCTGATCGCGGCGGCGCGTGCCGGCAATGCCGCCCACGGCCTTGCAGGCGATGTCGGCGCCCGGCCGCCCCGGACCGCCGTGCTGCATCGCAATAGCTGGTCCGCGACATGACAAAAACGCCAGCGGCACGCCGACAGGTGGCGAAGCAACGTCTCGTTTACCAAGTCGGCGCTAGCATGGCGGCATGTCGCGCATACTGAGTCATCCGGCCGGTTCCGATTTCCTCGCGCTTGCCGCCCAGCGCGCCGGAGTGGCGCTCGGTTGCGCGTTTTCCTCCTCGGAGGAGTTCGAGGCCGACATCATCCGCGTGCGCCGCGCGGCGGGCGTTTATGGCCCCAGGCGCCATCACCGGCAGGTGGTGTTCGCCGGCATCACCGTGGGCGTAGCGCTGTTGCTGGCGATCATACTTTTGGTCGGCTGATCGACCCATTCGCCGAAGCTCCGCGACTTCCTCTGTGGCATGCACCGGCTGCTAAACGCGCGGCGGCCGGCGCCGCTCGCGGAACCACATGCGGTACTTCGTCATCTTCGCGCGCTGCGCCGACGGCGCATATCGCTTACACGTCGACGCCTCGTCGCTCTTGGCCAACGCGCCCCACCGCAGCTCGACGCAGTCGTTCGGGTTGTACGCCATCTCGAGATCCACCGCGCGGTCGGCCATGTCTTTGAGCGCGAGCGTCCACGCGGAGCCATCGCTGCGCGTATACGAAAACTTGCGCGCTGGAAGCTCCGACGCGAGCACGCTCTGCAATTCGGCCTTCACGTCCGCAGTGCTCTTGCCCTTCGGCATCGCGTACCGCTCGGGCCGCCGCGCGACGCGATCCGGAAACCCACGCACCACATCAAGCGCGATCAACAGACGCAAATCGCGCGCCGGCGTCGAGAAATCTTCCCACGCGCCGATCGTCTCGAAGATTGCCGCGCCGTCCGGCATATCCGCGTTACCGCGCCCGCTGTTCTGGAACTTTCGCCCGTTTTCAACCGACGTCACGCGCACCTTCATTTGCTCTTCGAGCGACGTGATCGCCTCCTTTATCGCGCGCAAAGGATCGAGCGGCTCAGGCGACATCACGTCATCCATTCGATCGTAAAAATCTTCGCTCCCGAGCTTCGACTGATCGAGCGAATAATCGCCGTACTGCGGATTTTTCGCGATTTCGTCGTTGGTCAGCCGCCGCAAGACGCCGTTCTTGTCGCGCACGACCGGCCGGAAGCGCTTGAACCCGGGGCTCCCGAGAACGGGATCCTGGGCGAACAAGAAATTGCCGCGCCAAAATCGCTTCCGCGCGACCGTCCCGTCGGGCTGCCCGTCGACCGCGAGAATGACGCCTGCCGCGCCGTCCGACTGCGGCACGCGCCGCGTGATCATCAAAACGTGCCCGAAGGGATCGGCGTACACGGTCCCCGGGCGCAGCGTCTCCTGCGTCAGCGGCACGGGATAATAATCGGTGTTGTCGTCGCTCGCCAGCGTTCGCCCGGATCCGGAATGGACGCCGTTGGCGAGGGTCGGCAAATAACGGCCGAACGACGCGGCGAGCCCCGGCCGTTGCGCCGCAAGCCCGCTCGACGCGGTTTTTTGTTTGGGCGGGGAGGGACCCGCCTCAGGGTTCTGAATGCTCGACCACGTGGGGCACTTGGGCGCCGCGCCGCCGCCGCCGCGCGAGCAGATCGAATAACCGAACGGTAGCCCCATCTTGAACGCGAAATACGCGCGCAAAAAGTACGGAAGGTCGGCGCAGTCGGGGCGAATGATGAGCCCCATCTCGTCTTCGCCGAGACCCAAATGGTTGAACAGGACATTGCGCGATCGATCGCGCAGCACTTCATGCAGCGCCGGCCACGACGGCGCCGCGTCGAGCGGCGCGTCGAAGAGCTTCTCGATCCATGCAGAATACAAATTTTCCGTCGCGCGATTCCATGCATTGCGCAAGGGCCAGACGCCCCCCGGCGTCGCGCTCGGCGGCGGCGGCTCGTCGTCGCGCACGGCGATTTCGCGCGTGATCGTGCTGCACTCGGCCGAGGCGCGGTCGCGCGCGAGCGTCGCGCGCCACGTGCCCACGGCCGGCGACGCGACCTCGGCGAACCAGAAATACGGTGGCCCGCCGTGCCGCTCACGCGATTTGGCGGCGACGCTTCCATCGGGCGCGATCAGCGAAAACTCGCCCGCGAGCGGCTTCTCCGCGGCGAAGACAACGCGCAAAGGCGCGCCCTTCCACGGCGCGACCGGCGAGGGCAAGACTGCGAGCTCAGCCGCGTCTTCGCAGACGCCGGGTGAACCCTGGGCCCGTGAGTCCACTGCTAAGAAAAAGAAGACGAAAAATGCACCTGCTATCGGCAGCAATGCTGTCGTAGCAGCAGCAAACTGGCGTGCCGGAAACAATTGAGCCTCCTTGTGTTCCTCGACCGCAACCAAACAATTATTGCAAGAGCTCTGGCTGAATCATATTCAAAATCCCTCGCCAAGCGCGGTCCCTGCAGCCATGGCCGGATTGCAGGATATCGAATTGGCGGGGGTCGGTCAGCGGATTTGAAAGCGATTTTGCAACCCGCCGACTGTTGGCCAAGGCCGCTTATGTCGATCAAAAGCGGACGTAATCCGGTTTAATTGCGATGACGGCTGTTATCCCGATAGCCGACATTGACCGGCGGCGCGTGCATGTGCGCCGGCTTTTGGCTGACGCGCTTGTGTGTTCAGGTGACAGCCGGTCTGAATGAAAAACGGGCACTCCTCGCGGGGAGCGCCCGTTAAGTTGCATCACTTGGCAGCGACGATTGGGAGAAACGCTTACGCCGAGTAGTACATGTCGAACTCGACTGGATGCGGGGTGTGCTCGAAGCGGATCACTTCCGTCATCTTCAGCTCGATGTAGCTTGCGATGAAGTCTTCGTCGAACACGCCGCCGGCCTTGAGGAACTCATGGTCCTTTTCGAGATGCATGAGCGCCTCGCGCAGCGAGCCGCACACCGTCGGGATTTTCTTCAGCTCGGCCCGCGGCAGGTCGTAGAGATCCTTGTCGATGGCGTCGCCGGGATGCAGCTTGTTCTTGATGCCGTCGAGCCCCGCCATCGTCATCGCCGCGAAGCCGAGATACGGATTGCACAACGGATCTGGGAAACGCACCTCGACGCGCTTGGCCTTCGGGTTGGTGGTGTAGGGGATGCGGCAGGAGGCCGAGCGGTTGCGCGCCGAATAGGCGAGCAGCACCGGCGCCTCGAAGCCGGGGACCAGCCGCTTGTAGGAATTGGTGGTCGGATTGGTGAAGGCGTTGATCGTCTTGGCGTGCTTGATGATGCCGGCGATGTAGGACAGGCAGGTTTCCGACAGGTCGGCATATTTGTTGCCGGCGAAGACCGGCTTGCCGGCTTTCCAGATCGACTGGTGGCAGTGCATGCCCGAGCCGTTGTCGCCGTAGATCGGCTTCGGCATGAAGGTCGCGGTCTTGCCGTAGATGTGGGCGACCTGATGGATGCAGTATTTATAAATCTGCATGCGGTCGGCCATCACGGTGAGCGGCGAGAACTTCAAGCCGAGTTCATGCTGGGCGGATGCCACTTCGTGATGATGCTTCTCGACCGCGCAGCCCATGCGCGCCATGGCGCCGAGCATTTCCGAGCGCATGTCCTGCACTGAGTCCTGCGGCGGCACCGGGAAATAGCCCTTCTTGGTTCCGATTCGGTGGCCAAGATTGCCGCCCTCATATTCGGTATCGGAATTGCTCGGAAATTCCACGGAGTCGAGCTTGAAGCCGGTGTTGTAGGGATCGGCCTTGAACTTGACGTCGTCGAACACGAAGAATTCGGCCTCCGGGCCGAAAAAGATGGTGTCGCCGACGCCCATCGACTTCACCATGCCCTCCGCCTTCTTGGCGATGCTGCGGGGATCGCGGTTGTAGGGCTCGCCGGTGGTGGGCTCGAGCACGTCGCAGATCAGCACCATCGTGGTCTCGGCGAAGAACGGATCGATGGTGGCGCTCGCCGGATCCGGCATCAAATTCATGTCGGACTCGTTGATCGCCTTCCATCCCGCGATCGATGAGCCGTCGAACATCTGGCCTTCGGCGAAGGTGTCTTCCTCGATCATCGAAACGTCGAAGGTGACGTGCTGCCACTTGCCGCGCGGATCGGTAAAACGGAAGTCGACGTATTTCACGTCGCTGTCCTTGATCATCTTCATGACATCTTTGGCCGTCGTCATGGATTGCATTCCCCCTTTTTCATTAAATTCCATGCTTGAAACGAAATCGCGAGCATGACCCCCGCGGGTTTAGATGGCGTCGGTTCCGGATTCCCCAGTGCGGATCCGGATCGCTTCCTCGATGCTGGAAACGAATATCTTACCGTCGCCGATACGGCCAGTCTGTGCCACGCGCCGGATGGCATCAACCGCCTTTTCCACCATATCGTCGCCCAGCACGATCTCGATCTTCACCTTGGGGAGAAAGTCGACGACGTATTCGGCGCCGCGATAAAGTTCGGTATGCCCCTTCTGCCGCCCGAAGCCCTTGGCCTCGGTGACGGTGATGCCTTGCAGCCCCACCTCTTGCAGCGCCTCCTTCACTTCGTCGAGCTTGAAGGGTTTGATGATGGCCTCGATTTTTTTCATTGCGTTCCTTCTCCCAGCTCGCCCGACACAAGCCGGCCTGCCGCGCTACATATTGCGCTAGCGGTTGCAGGTCCCGTGCCAAGCCGGAAAATCCGGAAATATCCCCGCCGCTCAACACGATAGCCGCCGGATTGGCGCTTGCGGAAGGGCCTGCCTAAATTTTAGTTGCCTAATGATTGTGCAATCTGCCCAAATTTCGTCCAGTCGAGCTATTGCCCTGGTAATGCGGCGTTTTGCGCCAATTTGTCGGCCCTGGGCGGCGCCGTTACCCTGCGCCCCATGATCGAACTGCTGACCAACGCTGAGATGGCGGAGGCCGACCGGCTGGCGATTGCCGGCGGCATTGCCGGGATCGATCTGATGGAAAATGCCGGCCGTGCGGTGGCCGATTGCGTCGCAGCGTTCGCGGGCAGCCGCGTGGCCGTGGTCGCCGGCCCCGGCAACAACGGCGGCGATGGTTTCGTCGCGGCGCGGCTGCTGGCCGAGCGCGGCTATGGCGTGCGCCTGCATTTGCTGGGCGAGGCGGCGCGGATGCAGGGCGACGCTGCGATTGCGGCCAGCCGCTGGAGCGGTGCGGTCGAGGTGGCCAGGCCGGAGGCTTTGGCGGACGCCGACATCGTCGTCGATGCGCTGTTCGGCGCCGGCCTCGACCGGCCGGTGGAGGGTCCCGCGCGGGCGATGATCGCGGCGATAAACCAGGCGCGCGCGCATGTCGTGGCGGTCGACCTGCCGAGCGGCATCAATGGCACCAGCGGGGCGGTGATGGGCGCGGCCGTCGAGGCGGACGAGACCGTGACGTTCTTCCGCCGCAAGCCGGGCCACCTGCTGCTGCCCGGGCGGCTGCATTGCGGCCGCGTGCACATGGCGGATATCGGCATTCCGGCCACCGTGCTCGACCGCATCCGGCCGCTGACGTTTGCCAATGCGCCGGCTCTGTGGCGGCGTCTATTTCCGCTGCCGCGCGCCGAGGGGCATAAATACACTCGCGGCCACGCCGTCATCGGTTCCGGCGGGATAGCGGCCACCGGCGCCGGCCGGCTTGCCGCGCGCGGGGCGCTGCGGGCGGGCGCGGGCCTGGTGACCATTGCTAGCCCGCGCGAGGCGCTGGCCGTCAATGCGGCGGCAAATCTGGCGGTCATGGTGCGGCCCGTGGACGGCGCGCAGGAACTGGCCGGACTGCTGGCCGATAAACGGGTGACAAGCGTCGTGCTGGGCCCCGGCGCCGGGGTGGGGCGTGCACTGTGCGACATGGTGCTGGCCGCGCTTGCCAGCACGGCAGCGGTGGTGCTCGACGCCGACGCCCTGACCGGCTTTGCGGATGCGCCGGCGGCGCTCGCGTCGGGGATCAAAAAGCGCGCTGGCCGTGCCACGGTTCTCACGCCACACGAAGGGGAATTCGGAAGGTTATTTAGCAAGATATCTTCAAGTTCTAATGTTCATTCAAAACTTGAGAAAGCGCGTCTAGCCGCCAGCGAAAGCGGGGCCATTGTGGTGCTCAAGGGCGCCGATAGCGTTGTCGCCGCCCCCGACGGGCGCTCGGCCATCGCCGACAATGCCCCGCCGTGGCTGGCGACAGCCGGATCGGGCGACGTGCTGGCCGGAATGATCGCCGGCCTGCTGGCGCAGGGCATGCCCGGCTTCGAGGCGGCGGCCGCCACCGTCTGGCTGCATGGCGAGGCTGCCAGGCAATTCGGCCCCGGCCTGATCGCCGAGGATATCCCCGACCTGCTGCCGGGCCTCTATCGCGGTCTGTTTGCCGAAATCGAGGCCGAAACGGGTAGCGAAGCTTGAGCGTGCGGCCTATTTTGTTGCGTGGTAGGTGAGTGATATAAGCTGCGCCGCCCGCAGGCAGGTAGCGCGTCGTTCTCGATGAAAACGCGGGTACCCTGCAAAACAACGGAATGCGGTGCCAGGGATGCCCTTTGCGGGCGTGGCGGAATTGGTAGACGCGCGGGATTTAGGTTCCCGTGACGAAAGTCGTGGGGGTTCGAGTCCCTCCGCCCGCACCACGCCGAGGCAGACCGGTACAATGAGTTTTGCCCGTTGAGAAATAGACCGGCGGGTCGACGCCGGTTTCCACAAACGGCCGGCGCAATGAAAGACGAAGATTAGTCATGCAGGTAACCGAAACATTATCCGACGGCCTCAAGCGCGAATTCCACGTGGTGGTTCCGGCCGCCGATCTGGTGACCAAGGTCGCGGCGCGGCTCGACGAACTCAAGGATCGCGTGCGCATCAATGGGTTCCGCCCCGGCAAGGTGCCGGTCGCGCACCTCCAGCGCCTCTATGGCCGCTCGGCGATGGCGGAGACGATCGAAGCCGCGGTGCGCGAGACCAATGCGCAGATTTTCAGCGACCGCGGCTTCAAGCTCGCGACCGATCCGAAGGTCACGCTGCCGACCGAGGAGAGCGCGGTCGAGGAACTCATCGCCGGCAAGACCGATCTCGACTACACCGTCGCAATCGAGATCGTGCCGACTATCGAGCTCACCGATTTCAAGGCGATCAAGCTCACGAAGCTGGTCACCGAGGTCGCCGACAGCGATGTTGAGCAAGGCATTGCGAAGATCGCCGAGCAGAACCGGCCGTTTTCCGCCAAGGCGGAAGGCGCCATGGCCGCGAAGGACGACCGCGTGACGATTTCCTTCACCGGCAGCATCGACGGCAAACCGTTCCAGGGCGGGACCGGCGAAGATGTCGCCGTGCATCTGGGCTCCAGCACCTTCATCCCCGGCTTCGAGGATCAGCTCGTCGGCATTGCGGCGGGCGAGACGCGCACGGTGAAATCCGCCTTCCCGAAAAACTACATGAACGCGGAACTGGCGGGCAAGGACGCGGTATTCGAGGTTGCCGCCAAGTCGATCGAGGCGCCGGGAGTGGTGACGATTGACGACGCCTTCGCCAAGTCGCTCGGCCTCGATTCCCTCGCCAAGCTTCGCGATGCCGTCAAGGAGCGCCTGGCGCGCGAACACACCACGATGTCGCGGCACAAGCTCAAGCGCGCGCTCCTTGACGAACTGGATAAACGACACACATTCGAGCCTCCGCAGTCGCTGGTGGAGGATGAATTCGACCGCGTTTGGAAATCGGTCACCGGCGAACTGGAATCCACGGGCCGCAGTTTTGCCGACGAGGATACCACCGAGGAGAAGGCGAAGACCGATTACCGCAAGATCGCCGAACGGCGGGTTCGTCTCGGCCTCGTGCTGGGCGAAATCGGCGAAAAAAACAGCATTAACGTGACCGAGGAGGAGCTGCGGCGCGCCATGGTGGAAAGGGTGCGCCAGTTCCCCGGCCAGGAGCAGCAGATCTGGGATTATTACCAGAAGAACCCCGGCGCAATCGCCAGCGTGCGCGCGCCGATCTATGAGGAAAAGGTCGTCGATTTCGTCCTTGAACTTGCCGGGGTGGCCGAATCGAAGGTATCGCGCGAAGACCTGTACAAAGAAGACGATCCGCAGGCGAATTGAGTACCCCGGCGGTGCATTCCGGGTTTGGAAAAGTCGATCAATCGGCGCCGCATAAGGCTAATCTGGCCTTGGCGAATCGCCTGAGGAATTGAAATGAGAGACCCCGTCGATACCTACATGAACTATCTCGTCCCCATGGTGGTCGAGCAGACCAACCGGGGCGAGCGCGCCTACGATATTTATTCGCGGCTGTTGAAGGAGCGCATCATCTTCATCACCGGCCCGATCGAGGACGGCGTGGCGACGCTGATCGTCGCGCAGCTGTTGTTCCTCGAGGCGGAGAATCCGAAAAAAGAGATTTCGATGTACATCAACTCGCCCGGCGGGGTGGTGACATCGGGCATGGCGGTCTACGACACCATGCAATTCGTGCGCCCGCCGGTGTCCACGCTGTGCGTCGGCCAGGCCGCCTCGATGGGCTCGCTGCTGCTCGCCTCCGGCGCCAAGGACCTGCGATTTGCGCTGCCGAATGCGCGCGTGATGGTCCACCAGCCCTCCGGCGGGTTCCAGGGCCAGGCCACCGACATCATGCTGCACGCCCAGGAGATCCTGAGCCTGAAAAAACGCCTGAATGAAATCTATGTGAAGCACACCGGACAATCGCTGAAGAAGATCGAGGACGCGCTTGAGCGCGACTATTTCCTCACCGCGGAAATGGCCAAGGACTTCGGGATTGTGGACAAGGTGATCGACAAGCGCCCGGCCGAGATGATGCCGAAACCCGCATGATGCCGCCGAGGTTAATCCAGCCGGTATGATCGTGCCTTCCGTCCCGCCTGCCGGGACAACAGGCAAGCCCCAGAACCGCCGCAATGGCTGTTGTGATTGGAGCGGCGTTATCATTAATAGATTCTTGATTGTCCGCCCGTTAGCATGCTTCGTTGATGATGCGGTAGGCTGCCTGGCGGGATGGGTCCGCCCTCGGTGCCGGGTTACTAGCGTACGCGCCGTAACGGGGTTCCCGGCGTGAAACTTGCTTCGTTTGCAGACGGGCGCGGATGCGCCCGACGGAGACAGGAATGAGCAAAGTCGGCGGCAGTGATTCCAAGAATACGCTCTACTGCTCGTTCTGCGGCAAGAGCCAGCACGAGGTTCGCAAGCTCATCGCCGGACCCACCGTCTTCATCTGCGACGAGTGCGTCGAACTTTGCATGGACATCATCCGCGAGGAAAATAAATCCTCGCTGGTCAAGTCGCGCGACGGCATCCCGACGCCGAAGGAAATCCGCAAGGTTCTCGACGATTACGTCATCGGCCAGGATCACGCCAAGAAGGTGCTCGCGGTCGCCGTCCACAATCACTACAAGCGCCTCAACCACCAGACCAAGCACAACGACGTCGAACTGGCGAAATCCAACATCCTGCTGATCGGGCCGACCGGCTCGGGCAAGACGCTGCTGGCGCAGACGCTGGCGCGCATTCTCGACGTGCCGTTCACGATGGCGGACGCCACCACGCTCACCGAAGCCGGCTATGTCGGCGAGGACGTGGAAAACATCATTTTGAAGCTGTTGCAATCGGCCGATTACAACGTCGAGCG
The DNA here is from genome assembly GCA_945861895.1 of Rhizobium sp. Q54. Classification (GTDB taxonomy): domain Bacteria; phylum Pseudomonadota; class Alphaproteobacteria; order Rhizobiales; family Xanthobacteraceae; genus Pseudolabrys. Next base: position 9,364 of record CAMAWF010000021.1, on the reverse strand, counting down.
CGCCCAGCGCGGCATCGTCTATATCGACGAAATCGACAAGATCAGCCGCAAGTCGGATAATCCTTCGATCACCCGCGACGTGTCGGGCGAGGGCGTGCAGCAGGCGCTGCTCAAGATCATGGAAGGCACCATCGCCTCGGTGCCGCCGCAGGGCGGCCGCAAGCATCCGCAGCAGGAATTCCTCCAGGTCGACACCACCAATATCCTTTTCGTCTGCGGCGGCGCGTTCGCGGGCCTTGAAAAGATCATCTCCGCGCGCGGCCGATCCACCTCGATCGGCTTCTCCGCCAAGGTGCTGGCGCCCGAGGACCGGCTCGCGGGTGAAATCTTCCGCGAGGTCGAGCCCGAGGACTTGCTCAAATACGGGCTGATCCCGGAGTTCGTCGGCCGGCTTCCGGTGGTGGCGACGCTCGGCGATCTCGACGAGCCCTCGCTCAAGCTCATCCTCACGCAGCCGAAGAACGCGCTGGTGAAACAGTATCAGCGGCTGTTCGAGATGGAATCGATCGACTTGACGCTGGCCGAGGAGGCGCTCGGCGCCATCGCCCGCAAGGCCATCGACCGCAAGACCGGCGCTCGCGGCTTGCGTTCGATCATGGAGGGCATCCTGCTCGACACCATGTTCGATCTGCCCAGCCTCGAAGGGGTCGAGGAAGTCGTGATCTCCCGCGAGGTGGTCGAGGGCACCGCCCGGCCGCTGTATATCTATGCCGACCGGGCGAGCGACGCCGTGGCCGGCGGCCAGAGCGCCTGATTTACCCTGTTGGCTGGCGGCCCGTAGGCCGCCGATTCGCCCAGTCCGCGTTGCGTTTTGCCCCGCCCACGGCCGCGTTTACTGGAAAACAGCGCCTTACTTGACACCCCCGCGACCCGTGGCCACGTATAGCGTGCAACGTGAAATAACGTACGAGGTATCGTGTTGGCTATACTGGGCGAGGGGTTTCGTACCCGCTGTGCAGCGCGGGGAAGTTTGCGTCATCTGCGCGACCTTAGCTCATTGCATCTACACTCTCATGTGACTGCGCCAAGGCGGGTCGCGCGAGAGGGGTACAACAATAAGGAACTGGGAATATGACGATTTCGAAGCCACGACCTGCGCTGCTGCCGGGCGAGACGCGAGCCTATCCGGTATTGCCGCTGCGCGACATCGTGGTGTTTCCGCACATGATCGTTCCGCTGTTCGTCGGGCGCGAGAAATCCATTCGCGCGCTCGAGGAAGTCATGCGCTCGGACACTTTCATTCTGCTGGCGACGCAGAAAAACGCGTCCGACGACGATCCGCCGACCGAATCCATTTTCGAAGTCGGCACGCTGGCGAGCGTGCTGCAACTGCTCAAGCTGCCCGACGGCACCGTCAAGGTGCTGGTCGAAGGCGCCGCGCGCGCGCGCGCGCTCAAATACTCCGACCGCACCGAATATTACGAGGCCGATGCCACCGTGCTTGCCGACACAGCCGGTGAGCAGGTCGAGGCCGAGGCGATGGCGCGCTCGGTGATCACCGAATTCGAGAGCTATGTGAAGCTCAACAAGAAGGTGTCGCCGGAGGTGATCGGCGTGGTCCAGCAGATCGAGGACTACGCCAAGCTCGCCGATACGGTGGCTTCGCATCTCGCGGTCAAAATTCCCGACAAGCAGGCGATATTGGAGACGCCGTCCGTCACCGAGCGGCTGGAAAATGTGCTCGGCCTGATGGAGAGCGAGATTTCCGTCCTGCAGGTGGAAAAGCGCATCCGCACCCGCGTCAAGCGGCAAATGGAGAAGACGCAGCGCGAGTACTACCTCAACGAGCAGATGAAGGCGATCCAGAAGGAGCTGGGCGACGAGGAAGGCAAGGACGAACTCACCGAACTCGAAGAGAAGATCAAGAAGACCAAGCTCTCGAAGGAAGCGCGCGAGAAGGCAACGCACGAACTCAAGAAGCTGCGGCAGATGTCTCCGATGTCCGCCGAGGCAACCGTCGTGCGCAATTATCTCGACTGGCTGCTCTCGATCCCGTGGAACAAGAAGTCCAAGGTCAAGAAGGACCTCAAGGCCGCCGAGGATATCCTCAACAACGACCACTATGGCCTGGAGAAGGTCAAGGAGCGGATCGTCGAATACCTCGCGGTCCAGCAGCGCGCTAACAAGCTGACCGGGCCGATCCTGTGCCTGGTCGGGCCTCCCGGCGTGGGCAAAACCTCGCTCGGCAAGTCGATCGCCAAGGCCACCGGGCGCGAATTCGTGCGCGTCTCGCTTGGCGGCGTGCGCGACGAAGCGGAGATTCGCGGCCACCGGCGCACGTATATCGGCTCGATGCCCGGCAAGATCATCCAGTCGATGCGCAAGGCCAAGACCTCCAATCCGCTGTTCCTGCTCGACGAGGTGGACAAGATGGGCGCCGATTTTCGCGGCGATCCGTCCTCGGCCCTGCTTGAAGTGCTCGACCCGGAGCAGAACCACACCTTCAACGACCACTATCTCGAGGTCGATTACGATCTCTCCAGCGTGATGTTCATCACCACGGCGAATACGCTCAACATTCCGCCGCCGCTGATGGACCGCATGGAGATCATCCGGATCGCCGGCTACACCGAGGACGAGAAGGTCGAGATCGCGCGCAAGCACTTGATCCCGCATGCGGTCAGCAAGCACGGCCTCGATTCCAAGGAATGGACGATCGACGACGACGCGCTGCTGCTGATGATCCGCCGTTACACGCGGGAAGCCGGCGTACGCAGCCTCGAGCGCGAACTCTCGAACCTGATCCGCAAGGCGGTGAAGGAGCTGATGACCTCGAAGAAGAAGGCGGTGAGGGTCACGGCGGCCACGCTGTCCGACTATCTCGGCGTGACGAAATATCGCTACGGCGAATTGGAGGAGAGCGATCTTGTCGGCGTCGTCACCGGCTTGGCCTGGACCGATGTCGGCGGCGAATTGCTCACCATCGAAGGCGTGATGATGCCGGGCAAGGGCAAGATGACGGTGACCGGCAATCTGCGCGATGTGATGAAGGAATCGATCTCGGCGGCGGCCTCCTATGTCCGCTCGCGCGCGCTCGCCTTCGGCATCGAGCCGCCGCTGTTCGACAAGCGCGACATCCACGTGCACGTGCCGGAAGGAGCGACGCCGAAAGATGGCCCCTCCGCTGGCGTCGCCATGGTCACGGCAATCGTTTCGGTGATGACGGGGATTCCCGTGCGCCGCGACCTGGCCATGACCGGCGAGATCACGCTGCGCGGACGCGTGCTGCCGATCGGCGGCCTGAAGGAAAAGCTGCTGGCGGCCTCGCGCGGCGGCATGAAGACCGTGCTGATCCCGGAAGAGAACGCCAAGGATCTGGTGGAGATTTCCGAGACCATCAAGAAGGGCCTCGAAATCATTCCGGTTGCGCGCATGGACGAAGTGCTGACGCGGGCGCTGGTGCGCAATGTCGAGCCGATCGTTTGGGAGGAAGACACCTCCAAGCCGGCCGTTGCCGAGACGCCGGCCGACGAGGAAGCCTCCGGCCTCACCGCGCACTGAGCCGTGGATGCCTTCATCGATTTAAAAGCGGCGCCGCAAGGCGCCGTTTTCGTTTATGGGGAGTCAGGACCATCTCTCCGTCGCCCTTCGAGGCTCGTCGCTTCGCGCCGAGCACCTCAGGGTGACGGAGAGATGTCAGCGCTCTGCGCTTGCATCGCCCGGCCATCAGAGGATATTGGGCATGGAAGGGCGGTTAGCTCAGCTGGTAGAGCATCTCGTTTACACCGAGAGGGTCGGCGGTTCGAGCCCGTCACCGCCCACCAGCCTTCGCGCCCCCCCAGTCGGCTGGCGCCAAGAAAAGCGTCAGGCGCGGAGATTTCTCTCCGCACCTGTCGTTAGTTCCCCAGAGGGTCCGGCTTTCGCCGTCAGACCGATTCTTTGAGTTCCTTGGAAGCGCGAAACGCGACCTTCTTGCTCGCCTTGATTTGGATCGCCTCGCCGGTCGCCGGGTTGCGGCCCATGCGGGCGGCGCGCTTGCGCACCTGCAGAATGCCGAGGCCTCCGATGCGGATGCGCTCGCCCTTCTTCAGATGCTTGACGATATTGCCGACCAGATCGCCGAGTACCGTCTCGGCCTGCTTCTTCGACATTTCGTGTTGTTCCGCGAGCGCTGCGGCAAGATGCTTCAGCGTGACGGTCGGTGGTGCTGCCGGTTTTCCGGTAGCCGGTGCCATTGCCATGGGGTGGACCCTCCTCGTTGCAACAGGTGGTTTGGCGAACCGCCAATCACACCGTCCGCAGTAGACGATTCGTGCGCGGCGGACCACCGATTCTTCACGAAAAATAGGGGTTTTTCGCAGTTTCCGGTGAGGCGCCGGCGCCGCTCCTTGACTCGGCATGAGGCGCAATTTAAGTCCGCGACACGCCCGCGGGGGCGTAGCTCAGTTGGTTAGAGCGCTGCCCTGTCACGGCAGAGGTCGCGGGTTCGAGTCCCGTCGCTCCCGCCATTTAATCAATGACTTAGCGAGCAATTGACCGGCGCGCGGCGCGTGCCGGTCCGGTGTTTTGAGCGCGCACGCATGCTCACCGAAACCAGAGCCAAAACCGGAGCATTGTTCTTCGATGTCTTCGGCACGCTGGTCGATTGGCGCAGCGGCATCGCCCGCGAGGCGGAGGCTTTGCTCCGTCCGCAGGGTCACGCGCTCGATTGGCTCGCCTTTGCCGATGCCTGGCGCGGCGAGTACCAGGGCGGCATGGAGGAGGTGCGCTCCGGCCGCATCCCGTTCTCGAAACTCGATGTGCTGCACCGGCGCAATCTGCAACGCATCCTGCCGCGTTTTGGATTGGACGGATTGAGCGAGGACGCATTGCGCGAACTCAATCTCGCCTGGCACCGGCTCGATGCCTGGAGCGAGGTGCCGGCCGCACTCGCGCGCCTGCGGGGAAAATTTCTGCTGGCGCCGGTGTCCAACGGCAACATTTCGCTGATGGTCGATCTCGCGCGCCGCAACGCAATTCACTGGGATGCTATTCTGGGCGCGGAAGTGGCCGGCGACTACAAGCCGAAGCCCGCCGTCTATCTTGCCGCTTGCGCGGCCTTCGATCTTGCGCCGGCCGCGTGCATGATGGTCGCCGCCCACAGCTACGATTTGCGCGCCGCGGAAAAATGCGGGCTTCGCACCGCGCACGTCGCGCGCGCCGACGAATCCGGACCCGGCACCGGTGAACGCGCGCCGAAAGGGCCGGTCGATGTGGCGGCCTCGGATTTGATCGATCTCGCGGTCAAGTTGGGAGTCTAACCACTCTCGTCATGGCCGGGCTTGTCACCGCAAGTCGTGGTTTACCCGACTTGCGGCATTTAACATTGCAGAACCCGGGCAGGCCCGGGTTCTGGTGCCATCCACGTCTTACTGTCCGAAGCAAGACGTGGATGCCCGGCATAAAGCCGGGCATGACGGTGGATGAAGCCGCGCGACGCTGAGGCTTCAGTCCGCGTTGCGCTTCGCGACGTGCGGTGCCCTCGCTGCAATGGGCATGGTCGCCCGCGTATCGTCGCACTGGCGCGTCATCCGTCGATTGGAATGCCGCTATCGGAGGTAAGGGCGGCGGCATTGTCTGTCGCGGTCTGTTCTCTGACGGCCTTCGCTTCTTCAATGATTGGATGAATTTGAGCCGTCACCTTCAAGAAGTTTTCCGGAGGCTGATAATTTTGATCTTTCTTCAACTGCTCAACGACAAATTGCATACAGCCGGCCAGAACTCGGAGGGCGTGTTCGGGGCTCCTAATTTTTCCATCCCAAGTTTCGTCGGAACGGTGCTGCCAAGGAAGGCGCCTTTCTTCGTATCGCGCGTCCAGCATGTCTAGGATGCGCTTTTTACGCCAATATTTTACGGGGCCCATTCGCTTCTCTTCCAAGGCGTCGATCAAGAGGTCCTTTCGACATTCAAAGGTGTATCGATAGGCTTCGACTTCATCGTCGCCGATATAGGGGTGGCCGTTTTCCCAACTACTGTATTCTCCGCGCTCCTCCATCTCGTAGGCCCTAAGTGCTAGATTACATCTGTGGCATACAAGGCCCCTGATATTTGTATACGAAAGCTTTTCTCCGGGTTCGTGCTCAATTTCGAGAACATACTTCTTGTCACAGAATGAGAATGCGCATTTGAATTTTTGGTCTTTGGCCAAATCAACAATTAGCCGCTTAACGGCGTGGTCCAGTTTGTCGAACGCCTTAAACCGCTTCTTCAAAAAGCCTTCTGGCATTTCTTTCCAAAGCTGAATACTCATAGCTCTCTCCACAATTGCCCGTCGCCGTCGCGTTTTAGCTCGGCCCGCGCCGTGGTTGGGTTAGTAATTTTCTACCAGGGCAACGCAAAGTCAGACCCGGCCCCATACACCCCAGTCCTTTGACCCTCACCAATAATCTTGCCTGCATCATGGCCGCCAGCGAGCGCCGGCAAGAATGGGGATTGCTCAGCAGTGCATTACCCCCGATACACCGGCTCCGGCTGCGAGAAGAAGCTCAGCAGGATGTGGTAGACCAGCAGGTAGTTCTTCTGCTGGAAGCTGGCGTGCGAAATGCCGGGCATCACGGTGAACTGCTTGTCCGGGTTCGGCAGCCGCTTGAAGAATTCGATCAGATCGTCGAACGCCGCGATCCCGTCCCATTGCCCGCGCATGACCAGCGTCGGCACCGCGATCTTTTCCGGATTGACGACCGGCAGCCGCGAACACATGTCGACATAGGTTCCCGTCGGCACCGAGTCATCGAGCGCGGTCACAGCGTCGGCAAAGGCGTCGATCACTTTTTTCTCGGCCGTGCCGGGATGATCGCGCTCGAAGATCGAGTGGATGAACGCCTTGTCGATCGGCCGGCGGTTTTTCGACTGGAATTCGGGCAGCTTCTTGCGCCGCTGCTCGAGCGTCGGCGAGCCTGCGCCGGTCCATACCGTGGCATCGAGCGCAAGACGCGCGACCATCTGCGGATTGCGCTCGGCGAACATGGCGGCGCGCAATGCGCCGGATGAAATTCCGTAAGTCAGTAGCGGACGCTTGCCGCGCAGCTTCTGGATATAGGTCGCGGCGGCAAGGCAATCGTCGGCGCCCTGCGCGATCGGCGCGTTGTTGTCGCGGTCTTTGGTCGAGCGCCCGTAACCTTCCATGTCGACGCACCAGCAGTCGTAACCGCGGCGCGCGAACCAATCCATCGCGGATGAGTCAGGGCGGCCCGGCACTTGCAAATCGAAGGTCGGCGTCGACGCCATCGAGGAGCCGTGCACAAACAAAATGCCGCCGGCGGCCTTGGCGGGATCGCCCACGCATTTGTTCCAAAGAAACAGCTTCACGCCGCCCTTGTCGGTCCAATGTTCCTTTCCGCCGACCGCGGCGGTCGAGGACTTCATCATTTCATTCATCGCTGCACCGTTGTCTGGAGAGGCGGACCGGAACCGAAATTATATATGGCCGCCAGTGTAGCGCGCAGGCGGCTAGAAAGATTTTATCTTGTTGGCCTGGATGACCTTCGCCCACTTTACGATCTCGGATTCGATATAGGCGTTGAATTCACTTGGCGTCATCGCCATCGGGGTCGCACCTTGTTTTTCCCAGGCATCCTTGATGTCGGGCCGTGCCAAAATCTTGTTGACCTCTCGATTGAGCAGCTTGACGATTGCCGGCGGTGTTGCCGCCGGTGCGACGATCCCGGTCCACAGCGAGGCTTCGTATCCGGGCGCGCCGGCTTCCGCCAGCGTCGGCACGTCCGGGAGAATGGCCGAGCGCGTTTTGCCGGTGGTGCCCAAGGCCCTGACCCGGCCGGCCAGGATCAGCGGCGCCATGGTCGGCACCGAATCGAACATCATCTGCACCTGGCCGCTGATGATGTCGCTGCGCGCGCCGGTAGAGCCCTTGTACGGCACATGCACGATGTCGGTGCCGGTCAGGTTCTTAAAAAGCTCGGCCGCCATATGGTAGTTCGAGCCCTGACCGGACGAAGCGTAGTTGAGCGCGCCCGGCTTTGCCTTGGCCAAGGCGATGAATTCCGCCAGCGTGTTGGCGGGCACGGAGGGGTGCACGACCAGCACCAGGTCGGTCCGCATCAGCGGCGCGACGGCGACGAAGTCGCGCATCAGCTGATACGACTTCTGGGTCAGCAGCGTTTCGTTGGTGGCTTGCGTGGCCGATATCATCAGCAGCGTGTAGCCGTCGGGCGCGGATTTCGCGACGGCGTCGGTGCCGATGGTGGAGCCGGCGCCGGGGCGGTTTTCCATCACGAACGGCTGGTTGAGCGATTTTCTCAGCTCCTCGGCAGTGGCGCGCGTAAATACGTCGGTCGGGCCCCCGGCGCCAAACGGAACGATGATCTTGACCGTTCGCGCGGGATAGTCCTGCGCCAAGGATGCGCCCGCAGAGAACGCCAATGCGCCTGTGAATAAAACAAGCGCGGCGGCGCGCTGCAACACTGCCATGGGTTCCTCGTTTTCGGGCGCTTTACACTGTTTGTTGCCGCCACTTGTCACGATCACCGGGCCAAGCGGCAGGCAACTATCGAGGGCTGTTTGCGTCCCTGTCAATTGCGCGGGGATACGGGAACAATGTCGTCTTGCCACCCCATTTGCGCTGCGCTAAGCCTCAAACGGCTCCTGTCCTTGGAACGAATCCAACACCGGCTAAGGGCGATTTCATGCGGGCCCTCGGCGCCATGCGGGCCGCCGCGGAACCCGGGGCGGGCGTATTTCCGGGGTCGGGGCGGGTTGCGACATTCGTTGAGGTCGCCGATGAGCGAATTGTTGCTGGATTACCTGCCGCTGGTCGTTTTCATCGCCGTCGCGCTCGGCTTGGGGCTCGCGCTCCTCGTTGCGCCGTTCATCGTCGCCTATCAGCAGCCCGATCCGGAAAAGCTTTCGGCTTACGAATGCGGCTTTAATGCATTTGACGACGCACGCATGAAATTCGACGTACGCTTTTATCTGGTCGCCATTCTGTTCATCGTCTTCGATCTGGAAGTGAGTTTCCTGTTTCCCTGGGCGGTCACATTCGGCCAGCTCGGCGTCTACGGCTTCTGGTCGATGATGGTGTTCCTTGGCGTCCTCACCGTCGGCTTCATATATGAGTGGAAGAAGGGAGCGCTCGAATGGGACTGACGAGCGCAAGATTGATAACGGCATGAGTGGTGTTATCGCGCCAGCAGCCACGGGCATTCTTGACCCGCATACGGGCCGGCCGGTCGGCGCCGACGACGGCTTTTACCGCGGGCTCAATGCCGAATTGGCGGACAAGGGCTTCATCGTCACCGCGACCGACGACCTCATTACCTGGGCGCGCACCGGCTCGCTGATGTGGATGACCTTCGGGCTGGCGTGCTGCGCGGTCGAGATGATGCAGATGTCGATGCCGCGCTACGACGCCGAACGCTTCGGCTTTGCG